>NZ_JBFRFZ010000012.1:0-143983 GCF_052115065.1 Terrabacter sp. 2TAF16 | reverse complement strand
GCGGTCGAGTCGGCGCTGAGGAAGCCGGCCGCCCGGGGTGAGGTGGCGGTGAGGTTGATCGCGGCGGCGGTGGCCCCGGCTGGGACGGGTGACCCGGTGACGCCGGCGACCTTGATGGTGAGCGAGGCGCCGGCGGCGATCGCGGTGCGGACGGGGTTGGCCGTCGTGCCGACGCGGGTGTCGAGCAGGCGAGTGGGCGTCACCGGGACGAGGTGCGAGAAGGACGAGGGCCGCACGGCCGCCGACGGGGTCGAGGCTGGGCCGGCACCGATGACGTTCGTCGCCGTCACCGTGAAGGTGTAGGCCGTCTCGTTGCGCAGCCCGGTGAGGGTGGCCGACGTGGCGGAGCCGGACACCGTCGCGCTCGCCCCTGCGGGCGAGGACGTCACGGTGTAGCCCGTCACCGGGCTGCCGTTCGACGTGGCCGCGGTCCAGCGGACGGTCGCGCGGCCGTTGTCAGGGACCGCCGACACCGACGTCGGGGCCGACGGCGCGGTGGCCACGAGGGAGAACCGCATGGCGTCGACGCCGACCTGGGCGGTCGTGGGGCTGGGTCCGTTGTCGCCGGCGTGGACCCGCACCGAGGTCCCGGAGCGGGCGAGGTAGGTGCCGAGCGGGGACCACGTGCCCGCCGCCGTGGACTGGTCGACGACGGTGGTCGCGGACCCGCGGGCGTCGGTGACGGCATACGTGACCTTGGCGTCGGCGCGGGTGGCCGGGACGAAGGCGCTCACCGCGTAGAGGCCGGCCGAGAGGGCCGGGGACCACGTGGCGCCGTTCTCCTCCGTGCTGCCGTTGGCGTACGTGGAGTACGCGCGTCCCTGCACACCCTGGCCCTGGTTGGGCTTCCAGTAGGACATGTTGCCGGTGAAGACGAACGACGGGCTGCCTGGGCCCGTCGTGTCGGAGCCGTAGCTGATCGGGACCGGCGCGCCCGTGACGCGGCCGCCGACCCAGTCGGCGTCGATGTCGATCCTCACCCCGCCCCACGTCTCGCTGCCGGTGGCGTACTGGTGGAGCCGCTGGCCGCCGGCCCAGTAGCTGTCCCGGAACTCGGGGTGACTCGTCGAGTCGGACAGGGTCTGCAGCCCGTTCCAGCTGGCGAACCACACGTTGTCGGGTGCGGTGAAGCCCGTCGTGCCCATCGCCCTGGACAGGTCGACCATGAGCGAGGCGGTGCTGCCGTACGCGCCGGACGTGTAGCCGCGGGCGTGCAGCTCCTGCGTCCATGCCGTCAGGAACGACAGGACCGTGGCCGTGCAGCCGGACACGGTGGGGTCGTACGCCTCCATGTCGTAGTAGACGGGCGTGCCGGCGCCGAGACCGAAGAAGGCCGCGCGCCCGGCCGCGTCGGCAGCGGCGGCCTTGCCCTGCGCAGCCGCCTGCGTCGGGTCGATGGTGCTGAGGCCGGTCTGGTCGACGCAGGGTGCCTGTGGCCCGACGTAGATCGGCATGAGTCCCCAGCCCATCGAGCTGACCTGGCTCACCCACGTCGAGGAGAGGTTGCCGTCGCCGCAGGCCCGCATCGAGCCGCCGATGTAGATGCCCACGGCACGGTAGGGGGAGGCCAGCCAGGACTGCATCGTCGCGACGCTCGGGGCGGCGCACGCGTCGAACGCCATCCCGGTGAAGGGGTGTGGCCCCGACGTCGCGGCGGTCGAGGCCGTGCCCGGGGAGGCGGTGGCCGTGGAGGCGGTGGCCGACGAGGACGAAGCGGAGGAGGTGGACGAGGTGGCTGCCGCCGTGCCGGCGGCGGGGCCGGTGCGCGTGGCCGCCGAGCTCGCGGTCGCGGTGGCGAGGACGTCGTCGACCCTCGACTCGCTCGAGCCCCAGGTGGCGTCGACCTGCACGTCCTGTGCCGTGAACCTCGCCACCGTGGTGCCGGCGGCGCGGTCGGTGCCGGTGTGGGCCCGGAGCGTGCCGAGGGTGGTCGTCCTCGAGGTCGTCGCCGTGCTCGCCCGGTCGGATCCCGGGTGCAGCCAGATCGTCTCGGCGCGCCCGACGAGATGCGCGGGGCAGTCCTGCTGGGAGCCCGGTCGGCCCAGGTAGACGGCCCGCACGTCGAGACGGACGCAGCGGGTGGGGTCGGCGTCGAGGTCGACGACGGCCCAGTCGGACGGGACGGAGAGGTGGACGCCGCGGTAGTCCACGGATCGCGTGCCCGTGGGTGTCACGGCCGGGGCCGGCGCGGGGGTCGCGGCCGCGGGGCTCGCGGCCGCGGGGCGCGCTGGTGCCGGAGCCGCCGTCAGGGCAGCGGCGCTCGCGCTGGAGGCTGCACCGAGGGCCAGTGCGGCAGCACCGACGATTGCCGTGAGTCGGCGGGGTGAACCGGGCATGTCAGAACCTCTCGAGCGTCACGGCGATGGTCCGGACGGCACGTGGATCCCGATGGAGGCACGGCACAAATCGGGTGAATCGGACCACCCCCGTCGGAGGGTACCGGCTCGCCGCACCGCTGGGGCCCTTCCGGGCTCGTCAGCTGCCCGGGCGGGGTGCCGGCCCGCCGATCACGTCGTGAGGAGGTAGGCCGGGTGCTCGGGGACCGCTCCCGTGTCGCGCAGGTGCCGGGCCAGGTGGAGGGCGCCGTCGAGGGCCCCACCGCGGGCCGCTGAGCGCCGGGCGCCGCCGCCGACCCGGGCGAGCCGGTCGTCGAGAGCGTCCACGACCGGTCGGGCGCTGAGGAGGCCGCCGGTCGCGGTGAGGACCGGGTCGGTCAGGCCCTCCGCCGCGCGCAGCAGCGAGTCGGCGAGGTCGGCGCCGGAGCGGGCGCAGAGGGCGTGGGAGACGTCGTCGTCGTCGGCGGCCGCCGTGACGAGCGGGGCGACGGCGGCGAGGCGCTCGGGGGCGTCGGAACTCGTCATGACGAGTCGCGGCCAGCCCTCCGGAGGGCCGAGCAGGTCGCTGGCCGCTGCCAACAGGGCGGACGACCCGTCGGGGAGCCCGTCGTGGGCGCGCAGTGCGGCGCGGAGTCCGGCCATGCCGAGGGTCGCCGCCGACCCGGCGTCGCCGAGCACGTGCCCCCACCCGTCGACCCGGCGCCACTGCTGCTCGAAGTCGGTGCCGAACGCGACCGCCCCGGTGCCCGCCGCGACGACCGCGCCGGGACCGATCCGGCCCGTCGCGCCGACGAGGTTGGCGACGGCGTCGCTGACGACGACGGTGCGCTCGGCGCCCAGGCCCTCCGCCACGGTGCGCAGCACCTCCGACCGGTCGGCGAGGAAGAGCAGGCCGCGCATCGACCAGACGACGACCGCGGGAGCCGCTGTGCCACGACGGGTCTCGTCGTCTGGGCGCGCTCCCAGCAGGGCGCGGGCGTCGGACACGAGCGCTGCGACGTCGATGCCGCCCGCCCCGAGCCGCACGCCCGGTGCCGTGAGCACGGGACCGGGCGACACGGCACACGTCTGCAGTCGGAGGCCCGACCCGCCGACGTCGACGGCCACGACCCGCTGCTCGCTCACGCGAGGGAGCCGATCACTTCGCCATGCCGGCGGTCAAGCCCGCGACGATCTGCTTCGTGGCGACGAGGAAGAGCACGATGAGCGGGACCGTCGTGATGACGAGCCCGGCGAAGACGGCCGAGTAGTTCGTCGCGTTCTCGCCGAAGAAGCTCGTCAGCCCGACCGGGAGGGTGTACTTGTCCTCGCTGCGCAGCAGCACGAGCGGGAAGAGGAAGTCGTTCCAGATCGGCACGAACCGGAAGACGGCCACCGTCGCGAGCGCCGGGCGCACGAGCGGGACCATGATCCGCCAGAAGGTCTGCCAGCTGCTCGCGCCGTCGAGCGCCGCCGCCTCCTCGAGCTCCTCCGGCAGCTGCCGGAAGAACGTCGTGAGGACGAAGATCGAGAACGGGATGCCCGACGCGGCGTACATGAGCATGAGGCCGAGCCGCGAGTCGATGAGCCCGAGCCCGTCGAAGAGGTAGAAGATCGGCAGGATCGCGAGGTGGATCGGCAGCATCAGGCCGGAGAGGAAGAGCGCCTCGAGCCAGCGGAAGATCCGCGACCGCCCGCGGGCCAGCGCGTAGGCGGCCATCGTCGCGACGGCGGTCGAGATCGCGACCGCGCCGACCGTGACGAGGAGCGAGTTGCCGAAGTACGTCGCGAAGTTGCCGGTGGTCCACGCCTCGACGTAGCTGGCCGTCGTCGGGGGAGCGGGGAGGCCGAGCGGGTCGGTGATGAGGTCGGCGTTGGTGCGGAAGCTGTTGCTCACCATGAGCAGCAGCGGCACGAGCGCCAGGGCGGCATACCCCCAGAGGAGCACGCTGGCACCGGCGCCGCCCACGGGACGGTTGACCCGCGGTGGGCGCCTGCGGCTGCCCTGGGTCGGACGGGCCGCGACCTGCTCCTGCGGCGCCTCGGTGGTGACGACGGCCGTGGTCATGCGGTGATCCTCCGCTCGTGACGGCGCAGCACGGCCGTGGCGGCATAGGCGCCACCGAAGATGATGAGGAAGAGCAGGGTGGCGAGGGCCGACGAGCTGCCGATGGCGTCGGTCGCTCCCGAGTCGAACGCCGTGCGGTAGAAGAGGAGTGACACGAAGTCCGTTGCGCCCGCGGGGTTTCCGGTCGAACCACCGAAGGCGTAGGGGAGCGCGAAGGCCTCCATGGCGAAGATGAACGTCAGGACCGACACCGTGCCGATGGCGGGCACGAGCAGCGGCAGCGTGATCTTGGAGAACGCCTGCCGGTTGCTCGCGCCGTCGACGCGGGCCGCCTCGGTCAGCTCCTCCGGGACGCCACCCAGTGCGGCGCCGTAGAGCAGCACGGGGAAGCCGATCCACTGCCACACGCTGACGAGGATGACGACCCAGATGGCCGTCTTCGGGTCACCGAGCCACGGGAGGGCCCATGACTCGAGGCCGACCTTCGTCAGCAGCGTGTTGACCGGGCCGAACGTCGGCGACAGGAGCAGCGTCCAGAGGTAGCCGATGACGATCGGGCTGACGAGGTAGGGCATCGCGTAGAGCGTCTGCAGCATCCGGCGACTGCGCGGACGCGTGTAGAGCAGGTAGGCGATCGTGAGCCCGAAGGTGTTCTGGATGAGCATCGTGCCGATGAAGAAGAGCACGTTGTGCAGCAGCGCCCGCGGGAGGTCTGTCGTGAACGGGGCCCTGGTGAAGAGCGTCACGAAGTTCTCGAGGCCCGCGAACGCTCCGCGGGTCGTGCCCTGCCACTGGAAGAAGGCGTAGGAGAACGCCGTCACCATCGGGTAGAGCACGAACACCGCGAAGAGTGCGAGCGCCGGAGCGACGAAGACCAGGCCGGTGCGGCGCCTCATGCAGGAACCGTCACGCGCTCGGCTTGAACCAGGTCTTGACGCCGGTCTCGAGGTCCTGGCTCACCGCGGTGGCGTCCTTGGAGCCGAGCAGCATCTCCTGCAGGCCCTTGCCGAGCAGGTCGGTGCCCGTGGGTGCGCCGTAGCGGAAGTCGGTGAGCAGCAGGTACGGCGAGCCGGACTTCGTGTAGTTCTCGCTCATCTGCTTGAGCAGCGGGTCGGTCGGCTCGACACCCGGCACGGCCGAGATCTGCTTGATGTCGTCGTTGACCATCTGGCCGAACTCCTTCGTGGTCATCCACTTCACGAGCTCCGTGGCCTCGGTCGGGTGCTTCGACCTGGCGGAGACGGCGAAGTTGCCATCGGCCCATCCTGCCGTCGTCGCCTCGGACCCGCTCGGCGAGCCCGGGGCCGGCGGCACCTGGAAGATGCCGATCTTCATGGCCGGGTTGGCCTTCTGGAAGACGGACAGGTCGAAGCTGCCACCGGGGATCATCGCGGCCTTCTCGGCCGAGAAGAGCGTCTGCGCGTCGGTCTGGGCCACGCCGGTGGCGTTCTTGGGCATGTACTTCTCGAGGTCGCCCACGACCTGCACCGACCCGACCCAGTCAGGGTCGGTGAAGGTCTTCTGGCCCGAGAGGACCTCGCCCTGGAAGGCCTTGCCGCCGAAGCGCGGGGCCGCGAGCACCTCGTGGACGATCGGGAGCGTCCAGTCATCCTTGGCGCCGATGGCGATCGGCGTGACGCCGGCCGCCATGAGCTTGTCGTTGGCGGCGATGAACTCGGCCCACGTCGTGGGGGCCGCGATGCCGTTCTTCTCGAAGAGGCCCTGGTTGTAGAACATCTGGACGGTCTGGCGGGCGAGCGGCACCGAGTAGGTCTTGCCGTCCTCCTTGCCCTTGGCGCTCGCGACGACGTTCTCGTCCCAGCCGGAGAGGTCGACCTTGCCGTCGAGCGGCAGCAGCGACTTGCTCGCGACGGTGCCCTGGAGCTGGCCGTAGGAGCGCACCTGGGGCACGTCGGGGCCGCTCGAGCCGGCGAGGCCGGTCGCGAGGATCTTGTTGTACTCGGTCGCCTTGAACGCCTTGAAGTCGACGGTGACGTTCGGGTGGGCCTTCTCGTACGCGTCGAAGATCTTGGTGTACGCGGCCTCGTCCTCCACGCGCCACGACCACACCGTCAGGGTGACCTTGCCGTCGTCTCCCGTGCTCGAGGAGCTCGAGGAGGACGGCGAGCAGGCGGTCACGACGAGCGCTCCGGAGAGCGCGGCGATCGTCAGGACCGTGCGGCGTGCGCGCCGCGACGAGCCGGGGAGGCGTGAGGCGAACGTCATGGTGGTGCTCCTGTCGGGTTCTGCTGGGTGCCTGGGGGTCGGCACGTGTGGGTGGGAGGGTGGTGGGTTCAGCGTTCGGGGGTCGGGGCGGCGGGGGCGGCGGGGGCGGCCGGGGCGGCCACCTGGCCGCCGAGGGACGTCAGCGCGTGGGCCACGGAGCCGTCGTGGGCGGCGATCGCGTCGCGGGCCGTCGCGGCGTCGATGCCCGCGAGCATCGAGAGCAGTGCGGGCTTGAGCTCGCCGTCGGCGTCGTCGAGCGCCCGCCGTGCCTGCTCGGCGTCGGCGCCGGTGGCCTCCTGGAGGATCCGGACGACGCGGCCGCGGAGCTTGGCGTTCGTCGCGACGACGTCGACCATGAGGTTGCTCCACGTGCGGCCGAGGCGGATCATCACGGCGGTCGAGAACGAGTTGAGGACGAGCTTCTGGGCGGTGCCGGCCTTGAGGCGGGTCGAGCCGGTCAGCGCCTCGGGTCCGGTGCGCACGGCGAGCAGCAGGTCGGCGTGGACGGCGACCTCGGCGTCCGGGTTGGCCGTGACGAGGGCCGTGACGGCGCCGAGCTCGCGAGCCCGCGCGAGAGCGCCGGCGACGAACGGCGTACGCCCGGAGGCCGTGAGGCCGATGGCGATGTCGCCGGGACGCAGGGCCTCGGCCTCCTCGCGACCCAGGTCGACGTCGTCCTCGACGTTCTCGACGGCCTCGAGCAGGGCGCCGGGGCCGCCCGCGTGGTGGGCCACGACGAGCCCGGCCGGGGCGTTGAAGGTGGGGCGCAGCTCGGCGGCGTCGAGCACGGCGAGGCGTCCGGACGTGCCGGCGCCGAAGTAGTGGACGGCCCCGCCGGCGCGGAGCGACTCGACCGCGCGGTCGACGAGGAGGGCCAGCTCGGGGAGGACCTCACCGACGGCACCGGCCACCGTCGCGTCCTCGGCGTTGAGGGCCCGGAGGATGTCGAGGGAGGTGTGCGTGTCGATGGACGTCGTCCCCGGATGGCGCTCCTCGGTGGGGGCGTCCACGGTCACCTCGCTGCTCACCCGAGCGAGGTTAGTTTCCTACGCAGTCAGCGTCAATGCCGTAAATGAGTAACATTCGCGTCACGACGGTCGGTCCGGCGTGCCGGCGCTCGCGTCAGTCGGTGACGTGGTGGCCGGCGACGGCCTCGCGGGTGTCGGCGACGGCCTTGCGGGCCTTGCGGAGGTTGCGCTGCGCGACGGCGATGTAGAGGCAGTCGACGACGGTCAGGGCGGCGATGCGGCTCGCCGTGGCGCCGGAGCGCAGGCTCGTCTCGCGCGCCGCCGTCGTCAGGAGGATGTCGACGCCGGAGGCGAGCCGGGACAGCGGGAAGTTCGTGATCGCGAGCGTCCGCGCACCCGTCGAGCGCGCCGCCGCCAGCGCCTCGATGGTCTCGGTCGTCGTGCCGGAGTGCGAGATGCCGACCGCGATGTCGCCCGGGCCGAGCAGCGTCGCGCTCGTCAGGGCGATGTGGGGGTCGTTCCACGCGAAGGCGACGATGCCGATGCGGTGCAGCTTCTGCTGGAGGTCGGTGCCGACGATCGAGCTCGCGCCGATGCCGTAGATGTCGACGCGACCGGCCCGGGCGATGGCCGCCGCCGCCGCGGCGAGGGCGTCGCGGTCGAGCTGCTGGGCCGTCTCCTCGACGGCGCTCGCGTCGCTGAAGGCCACCTTGGCGATGATGTCGTCGATGGTGTCGCTCGCGCTGATGTCGGTGCCGCCGCGGTTCATGGTGCGCGGGTGGGCCGACTCCTCGGCGAGCGCGAGACGCAGCTGCGGGTAGCCGGGCAGCCCGAGCCGACGGCAGAAGCGCAGCACCGTCGTCTCGGACGTGCGTGCTGCCGTGGCCAGCTCGCTGATGGTCAGGCCGGCGGCGCGGCGCGCGTCGGCGAGGACGATGTCGGCGACACGGTCCTCGGCGGGCGACAGCGAGGGCTTGATCCCCCGCAGGCGGATGAGCAGCGACGCGCTCGCGGCACCTGCGGGGGACGAGGCCCCGTCCTCGGTCCTGGGCATGGGCCTACGCTACGGCGTCGCGGCCGGCGAGCCGCCAACCGTCCGCCGTGAAGGCGTCGGGTGTCTTCTCGCCGTCGAGCAGGACGCCGCCCGGTCCCCGGACGACGACGTCGTCGACGGCGACGCCCCGACCGAGGTAGCCCCCGTCGGTCGTGTGCCGCCAGCGCAGCAGCTGCGACCCGGCCGGCAGCTCGGCCCGCACCTGCACCCAGCGCCTCGTGCCGGCGCCGGAGATGACGCCGTCGGCCGTCTCGGTCTGCCCGCGGTCGACGACGTCGAACGGCAGGGCCGTCCACGTCGCGCCTCCGTCGGTGGAGCGCTCGAGGTGGAGCAGGTCGGTCTCCTCGGTGTCGAGGAAGAGGTCGAAGCCGAGGCGCGCACCTCCCGGACCGACGGGGAGGGCGGGTGTCGTCAGGGTGGTGGCCGTCGCGTTGTCGGATCCCGTGAACCAGGCCGTGTCGCCGTGGCGCGGGCGGATGCCCATCGACGCGGCGAGCCCGTGGGCCCACTCGCGACGGGCGACGTTGATCGATCCCCAGTTGCGAGAGGGGTGCACGCGGTTGGTGAGCAGGATCGCGAACGACCGCGACGTGAAGTCGATGACGATCGACGTGCCCGTGTAGCCGGTGTGGCCCGCGGTGCGGGCGCCCGACAAGGCGTCCATGTACCAGCGCTGGTCGAGCTCGAAGCCGAGGCCGTGAGAGTCGCCGGGGAAGGCGCCGTTGACGTTCGTGATGAGCGCCTCGACGCTCTTGCGGCTGAGGATGCGCTCGCCGCGGTAGGAGCCGCCGTTGAGCAGCGCCTGCGAGAGGATCGCGAGGTCGTCGACGGTGGAGAAGACCCCGGCGTGCCCGGCGACCCCGCCCAGCGACCAGGCGTTCTCGTCGTGGACCTCGCCGCGGACCATGCCGCGCGGCGGCGCCGTCTGGTACTCGGTCGCCGCCGTCCGGGCCTTGTCGGTCGGGTTGTAGCCGGTGTCCTTCATCCCGAGCGGCGCCGTGATCCGGTCGTGGACGACGGTGTCGAGCGGCTCGCCCCGCAGCTTCTCGACCATGACGCCGAGGGTGATGAGGTTGAGGTCGCTGTAGAGGTAGGTGGTGCCCGGCGCGTTGGTCAGCGGCTGGTCCATGACGGCCTTGATGCGCGAGGCCTTGTCGGGCCATTTGCTCCACAGCGGCAGCCACGAGGTGAACCCGGACGTGTGCGTCAGCAGCTGGCGCACCGTCACGGCCCCCTTGCCGCCCGCGGCGAACTCCGGGAGGTATGCCGCCACCGGGCTCTCGAGGGAGACGCGCCCCTCCTCGATGAGCTGGACGACGGCGATCGAGGTGAAGAGCTTGGACACCGAGGCGAGGTCGAAGATCGTGTCGGTGCGCATCGGCTCCCACTGGTCGCGGGGCAGCTCGGTGCTCGCGTCGGCGTAGCGCAGCGCCCAGCCGCTCGCGTCGCGCTCGACGATGCGTCCCTCGTGGCCCATGATCCCGACGGCGCCGGCGAAGAGCGGGTGGCCGCTCGCGTCGACCTGCTCGTGGGCGTGGATCCGGTCGACGGCCTCGGCGATCGGGGCCGGGTCGAGCCCCAGTGACACGGGGCTCGTGTCGGACAGCACGGTGTTGGGCGGCGCGAAACCGCGGTCGGGCTTGCTGAAGTCGTCGGCCGTCGCGGGGCCGACGGGTCCCGCGGTCACGAGACTGCCCGCGAGGGCGAGACTGCCGAGGGCAGCGGGGACGAGGGTACGCAGGCGCATGTCACTCCTAGATCGTGCAACAGGTCGTGCAGCGGGTGGTGAGCCGGTGGACAGGTCAGTTCGAGGGGCCGCGGTAGAGGAGGTACTGCTGGCGCCGCGCGTCGAAGGCCGCGAGCTCGTCGCGCCACGCGCCGACGACCTCGGCGGCGGGGGCGCCGGCCGAGATCTGGGTGCGGAGCCGCTGGGAGCCGGTCAGCTTGTCGATCCAGTAAGGCCGGGCCGGGTCGTAGGAGTCGTAGCGCCAGGCGAAGTCGCTGTAGAGCGCCTTGGCCGCGACGAGCATCTCGACGCTCGAGCGGATCGGGTCGAAGGCGGACGGGTCGGTGACGTGCAGCTGGACGCCGCCGCAGACGAGTCCGGTGTGCTTGCTGAACGTCGGGGAGAAGTAGGCCTCGCGGAAGTCCACGCCCGGAAGGTCCAGGGCGGCAAGGCGTTCGGCCCACCGGTAGTCGACGTAGGGCGCGCCGATGAGCTCGAACGGCCGGGTCGTGCCGCGGCCCTCGGAGAGGTTGGTCCCCTCGAACATCCCCGTGCCGGGGTAGACGAGCGCGGTGTCGGGAGTCGGCATGTTGGGACTCGGCATGACCCACGGGAGCCCCGTGACGGCATACGGCACGTCCCGGCGCCAGCCCTTGACCTCGATGACGGACAGCTCGCGCAGGCGGCCGCCCGCGTCAGCCGTGAGGAACTCGCCGTCGAAGTAGCGGGCCAGCTCGCCGACCGTCATGCCGTGCGCCTGGACGATCTCCTTGGCACCGACGCCGGAGGTCCACGGCGTGGTCATCATCGGCCCGATCGCCGTGCCGCCGATGGGGTTCGGGCGGTCGAGCACGACGAAGCGGGCGCCGACGGCGACGGCCGCGCGCATCGCCGTGTACATCGTCCAGATGTAGGTGTAGAAGCGGGAGCCGACGTCCTGGATGTCGAAGACGACGGTCTCGACCCCGGCCGTGCGGAAGAGCGTCGTCATCTTGGCCGCGTTGGCGCCGTAGGCGTCGTAGACCATGAGCCCGGTGCGCGGGTCGGTGTGGTTGCCCTCGGAGTCGCCGGCCTGCGCGGTGCCTCGGAAGCCGTGCTCGGGCCCGAAGACGCCGACGATGTCGACGGCGCCGGACTCGTGCATCTCGTCGACGACGGTGCGCAGGTTGGTGAGGATGCCGGTCGGGTTGGTGATGATCCCGACCTTCTGGCCCGAGAGCGCCGACCAGCTCGAGGCGGCGGCGCTCTGCGCGCCCGTCGTGACGGGGTTGTTGGGGTAGTTGCTGGCGTATGCCGTCGGGCCGGCCTGCGCAGCAACGGAACCCGCCGCGGTGGCGGGGATGGCGACGGCGCCGAGGGCGCCGGCGGTGAGCAGCTGCCTGCGGTTGAGGTTGGTCATCTGGTCGCTCCCTGTCGTGGCGGGTGTCAGTAGGTGAGGCCGTGGCCGAACGGGTAGAGCACCGTGGCCGGGTCGCCGGCGACGGGGATGTCGACGGGCAGCGAGGCCGTCGGCGCGACGTCGCCCGTGATGACACGCGCCACCGCCTCGATCGCGACGGGGCTGTAGGAGTACGTCGCGACGTAGGTCGGGGCGCTCGTGAAGTAGGCGATGTCGTAGGGGTCGCGCACGGCGACGACGACGACGGTCTTCCCGGTGGCGAGGAGCGCCTTGACGAGCTTCTGCTGCCCGCCACGGGTGTCCGTGACGCTCGTGTCCCAGGCCTTCATCGTCGTGACGACGACGACGTCCTTGTCGGCGGCCGCCGCGACGGCGGAGGCCACCACCGTGTCGGTGGGCGACGTGCCGGTCTGGACGGTCTGGACCGTCGCGCCCTTGGCCGTCATCGCTGCCGCGAGCGTCGCCGTCGTCGAGACGCCGTAGCCGGTGACGAGGACCTTCTTGCCGGCCGGGGCGATCGGGAGGGCCTTGGCGTCGTTCTTGACGAGCGTCGTCGTGCGGTCGGTGACCGAGCTCGCCGACGCGAGGTGCGCAGGCGTGCCGACGACCGACGAGAGCGCGGCGGGGTCGGCGTACGGTCGGGCCACGATGCCGCGGCGGTACTTGAGGCCCAGCACGCGGCGTACCTTCGCGTCGAGCTCGCTGCGCGGGATGCGGCCGCTGCGGACCGCGGCGATGACGGCGGCGTAGGCGTCGTCCATCGCGGGGGTCATGAGCAGCTGGTCGACGCCGGCGAGGAGGGCCCGGACGGCCACCTCGGCGTCGCCGTAGAGGTCGCGGACGCCCTGCATGGCGAGCGAGTCGGTGACGATGACGCCCTCGTAGCCGAGCTCCCCGCGCAGCACGCCCGTCATGATCGGCTTGCTCAGCGTGGCCGGGTTGCCCGAGTCGTCGAGCGCCGGGAACGACAGGTGCGCCGTCATGATCATGTCGATCTGCTCGTTGATGGCGGCCTTGAAGGGCGGGGCATCGATCGACTCCCACTGCTCGCGCGTGTGGGTGATGATCGGGAACGCGACGTGGCTGTCGGTCGCGGTGTCACCGTGCCCGGGGAAGTGCTTGGCCGACGACGCCACGCCACCGTCCCGCTGGTAGCCGGCCACCTGCGCGGCGGCCAGCTCGGCGGCGAGGGCGGCCCGGGACGAGAAGGACCGCGTGCCGATGACGGGGTTGAGCGGGTTGACGTTGACGTCGCAGTCGGGGGCGAAGTTCGTGTTGACGCCCATGGCGAGCAGCTCGCGGCCGGTGATCGCGGCGGCCGTGCGGGCGTCGGCGGCGCTCCGGCCCGCTCCAAGGGCCATCGAGCCGGGGAACTGCGTGGCGGGCGGCCCGATGCGTGTCACGACTCCCTGCTCCTGGTCGGTCGCGATCTGGAGGGGGATCCGGACCTTGCTCGCCTGCGTCAGGGCCGCCTTCTGCAGGCCGTTGGAGAGGCCGACGATCTGGCCGGGGTTCTGCACGCTGTCGGTCCAGGCGAAGTAGATGACACCGCCGAGGTGGTACTTCTGCACGACCTCGGCCGGGCTCGCGACGCCGTAGAGCGGGACGTTGCGGCTGTCGGGGGTCGTGGCGTCCTTGCCGTAGACGTTCTGGATGAAGAGCTGACCGACCTTCTCCTCCAAGGACATCCGGGCGATCGTCGAGGTGACCCATCCCGTCTCGCCGGCGGTCGCTGCCGGGGCGGAGCTCGACGCAGCACGCGCGCTGCCAGCCGCGGCACCGGCCGCTGCGGCGGCGAGGCCGCCCGCGATCACGGAGCGACGTGAGAGTTCGGACATGGACATGGTGCCTCCAGGGATGTGAAGAATTCACGCAATCTGCCGTCGCGCCGGAACTTACCTACGTACTGTGGCGTAGGCAACAGATAGCGGCGTGCCGTCTCACGACGCGCCGCGCGGGGACCGGCCCACCGGCCCCACCCGCCGGCCTCGCTCACCAGCCGGCGAGGGACCTCACGGTCTGCACGGTGTCGATCTCGGAGACCGGCTTGTCGTCGCGGTAGCGCAGCACCCGGGCGAAGCGCAGGGCCATGCCGCCGGGGTAGCGCGACGACTTCTGCACGCCGTCGAAGGCGATCTCGACGACCTGCTCGGGCCGCAGTGACACGACACCCCACTGCTGGGTCGAGCGCCCCGCCTCGACGTCCGCCGGGTCGAGCGCCAGGGCGCTGAACCGCTCGGTCTGCCACGTGAGCATCTCGTCGGTCATCCCCTTGAACGTCTTGCCGAGCATGACGAGCTCGCCCGAGTCCGCGTCGCGGGCGCCGAGGTGGATGTTGGACAGCCACCCCCGGCGGCGTCCACTGCCCCACTCGACCGCGAGCACGACGAGGTCGAGGGTGTGCCGCGGCTTGACCTTGACCCACCCGGGACCGCGGCGTCCGGCGGCATACGGCAGCGCGGGGTCCTTGACGACGACACCCTCGTGCCCGGCCGCGACGAGGTCGGCGAAGAACTGCTCGGCGCGCTGGGGGTCGGCGGTGCGCTCGCGCGGCACCCGCCACGCGGGCGGCACCGTCGCGGCGAGGCGCTCCCAGCGCACGTGCGCGGGCTCGTCGAGGAGGTCCTCGCCGTCGAGGTGGAGCACGTCGAAGAAGTAGGGCGTGAGCGGCACCTCCTCGCGCAGCCGGTCGACGTCGGCGCTGCTCGCCGTGCGGGCGCCCGTCACCTGGAAGGGCTGGGGCCGGCCGCCGTCGCCCAGGGCGATGACCTCGCCGTCGAGGACGAGGGTCTCGACGTCGAGGGCTGCGAGCGCCTCGGTGATCTCGGGCATCCGGTCGGTGACCTCGTCGAGCGTGCGGGTGAAGAGGCGCACGGTGCCCGGGCTCGTGCGGTTGTCGACGTGGGCCTGGAGGCGTATGCCGTCGAGCTTGGTCTCGACGACGACCTCGCCTCCCAGCGTGGCGAGCGCTGCGGCGACGTCGGGGGCCGAGCCGGCGAGCATCGGGCGCAGCGGGCGGCCGACCTCGAGGGTGAGCGCCTCGAGGGCCTCGGTGCCCCCGGTGAGGGCGGCCCGGGCGACCGGCCCCGCGAAGCCGGCGAGCATGACGGCCCGGCGCACCGCGGCGTCGGGGACGTCGGCGGCCTTGGCGACGGCCTGGAGCATGACGCCGTCGCCGGCGCCCTGCCGGGTCTCTCCGGTGATGAGGCCGCGGAGCCAGGCCTGCTCGTCGGCGGTGGCGCGTGCGAAGAGCTCGCGCACGGCGGAGGATCGGGCGGCGCCGGACCCGGACCCGCCGATGGCGGCGATCGCCGTGGCCGCGGCATCGACCTCCTCGACGGTTAGGGTGGAGGTGTCGGCCGGGTCGGGCAGGCCCTGCAGGCCGCGCCAGCTGACGCCGATGCGCCGCTGGGGGAGCGTGCCCGACAGGTGGTCGGTGACGACCTCGACGACGTCGGGCCCGTCCTGCGCCGCACGCCGCAGGCAGGCCGCCAGCGCCTCGACCTTCGCGGTGCGCGACGACGTGGCGGCGACGGTGTGCGAGGTGGTGACGACGTCGGAGAGCTGCATGCCCCGATCCTGCCCGCTCCCACCCACATCCGCACCGTCGAGAGGCCAGAGTTTGTGGGTGGCCAGGTGTCGAGGGGCCAAGGTCTGCGGGTGCCCGGACTAGATTCGCAGGATGAGTGGCATCGTCGACCGGACTCGCGGTCTCGTGCGCAGGGTCGCGCTGGGCACGGCAACCGCGGCCGGTGCGCTGCTCGTGACCGCCCGGACGACGCCCTGGCCGTCGGCGCTGCTCATCCGGGCCGTCTTCGACCGTGGGGCCGCGCACGCGAGCGCTGCCCTGGAGAAGCACGTCCCGGGCGACCTCGTCGAGGTCGTCGACGAGGCGTATGACATCGCCTCCCCCGACGGGCGGCTCGACGTCTTCCGGCCACCACGGACCGAGCCGCTGCCCACGGTGGTCTGGGTGCACGGCGGGGCGTTCGTGTCCGGGTCGAAGGGCGACGTCGCCAACTACCTCCGGGTGCTCGCCGGCCGTGGGTTCACGACGGTCGGGGTGGACTACTCCATCGCCCCCGGCTCGCGCTATCCCACGCCCGTCAAGCAGGTCGCCGCCGCACTCGACCACCTCGTCGACCACGCCGACCGGCTCGGCGTCGACCCGGCGCGCATCGTCCTCGCCGGCGACTCGGCGGGCGCCCAGATCGCTGCGCAGGTCGCGCTGCTCGCCAGCGACGCTGCCTACGCGAAGGACGTCGGCATCGAGGTGGACGTGCCGCCGACGTCCCTCAAGGGACTCGTGCTCTTCTGCGGCGCCTACGACTTCAGCCTCGCGCAGGGTTCGACCCGGCTGGGCAGCTGGCTCATCGACACGGCCATCTGGTCCTACCTCGGCTCGACCCGGCGCCACGACGAGCGGACGACCCGTCAGGGCTCGGTTCCGGTGCACGTCACGTCGTCGTTTCCCCCGGCCTTCGTCTCGGCCGGAAACGGTGACCCTCTCCTCCCGCACACGGTCGCGCTCGTCGAGGCACTCGACCGGCACGGCGTCGACCACGACGCCCTGCTCTTCGACGACGGCCACGAACCACGGCTCGGGCACGAGTTCCAGTTCGACCTCGACACCGCCGACGGGCGTGAGGCGCTGGACCGGGCGGTCGCCTTCATCCAGCGCGTCGCCGGCTGAGGACCGCGCGAACTCTGGCCCCTCGACGGTCGAGGGGTGGGGTGGGGCGGCACTTGACGTGGAGGGGCTCTTGTCGTCAGGGTAAGCAAGCGCTTAGTCCATCGCGAGGAGCACCATGCCCGACACCGCCGTCGTCACCGGAGCAGCCCGGGGGATCGGCCGCGCCATCGCCACCCGTCTGGCCCACGAGGGTTGGCAGGTCGTCGTCGCCGACCTCGACGCCGCTGAGCTCCAGGCGGTCGCGGACGAGCTGGGCGCCGTCGCGGTCCCGGGCGACACGTCGACCGACGCCGGCGTGCAGCACCTCGTCGACACGGCGTACGGCCGCCTCGGGCACGTCGACGTCTTCTTCGCCAACGCGGGGATCGGCACCCTCAAGGGTCTCGACGCCTCGGACGACGAGTGGACCCGCACCCTCGAGACGAACGTCCTCGCCCACGTGCGTGCCGCCCGGCACCTCGTGCCGCGCTGGCTCGACGCCGGCGGCGGGCGCCTCGTCGTCACCGCCTCGGCCGCCGGGCTGCTGACGATGCTCGGCGACGCGCCCTACTCCGTGAGCAAGCACGGCGCCGTCGCCTTCGCCGAGTGGCTGAGCGCGACCTACCGCCACCGCGGGATCGTCGTCCAGGCGATCTGCCCCCAGGGCGTGCAGACCCGGATGCTCGACGGCTCCGGCCCGCTCAAGGACCTGCTCACCCTCGACGCGACGCTGACCGCCGACGAGGTTGCCGACGCCGCGTTCCGGGCGCTCGCGGGCGATGAGTTCTACGTCCTCCCGCACCCCGAGGTGAGCGGCTACTACGCGCAGCGCGCCGCCCACCCCGACGCCTGGCTCGCCGGCATGAACCGGCTCCAGCAGAAGCTCGACCACCAGACCGCCGACCAGCAGGAGAACGCATGACCGACCAGCCGAACACCTCCCAGCGCACCGCCATCGTCACCGGGGCCGCGCGCGGCATCGGCGCCGCCGTGGCCAAGCGCCTCGCCTCGGACGGGTATGCCGTCGCAGTCCTCGACCTCGACGAGTCCGCTTGCGCTGCAGTGGTGTCCGAAATCGAGTCCGCAGGTGGCACGGGTCTCGCCGTGGGTGTCGACGTGTCCGACGAGGCGGCCGTGCAGGCGGCCGTCGACCGCGTCGCGTCCGAGCTCGGTGCCCCGACGGTGCTCGTCAACAACGCCGGCATCATCCGCGACAACATGCTCTTCAAGATGAGCGCCGACGACTGGGACGCCGTCATGAACGTCCACCTCCGCGGCTCGTTCCTCATGACGCGGGCGACGCAGAAGCACATGATCGACGCGAAGTTCGGCCGCATCGTCAACCTCAGCTCGACCTCCGCGCTCGGCAACCGCGGGCAGGCCAACTACTCCGCCGCCAAGGCGGGCCTCCAGGGCTTCACGAAGACCCTCGCCATCGAGCTCGGCAAGTTCGGCGTCACGGCCAACGCGATCGCCCCCGGTTTCATCGCCACCGACATGACGCGCCAGACGGCCGAGCGGATGGGGATCACCTTCGAGCAGTTCCTCGAGGGCGCCGCCAAGGAGATCCCCGTGGCCCGCGTCGGCCAGCCCGAGGACATCGCCGCCACGACCTCCTTCCTCGTGCGCGACGAGGCCGGCTTCGTCTCCGGCCAGGTCATCTACGTCGCCGGCGGACCGAAGGACTGACGTGACCGACGCCCGCGACGCCGCCCCCGACGGGGACCCGCCCGGCCTGCCGCTCGACCGGCTCCGGGGCTTCCTCGACGACACGGCGCCCGACCTGCTGTCGGGCCCGCTCAGCGGGAGGGTCGTCGCGGGCGGCAAGTCCAACCTCACCTACGAGGTCGGTGACGGCACCCGCACGGTCATCGTGCGCCGTCCGCCGCTCGGCCACGTGCTCGCCACCGCGCACGACATGGTGCGCGAGCACCGCGTCATCACCGCCCTGCGCGACACCGCCGTCCCCGTCCCCACGACGTATGCCGTGTGCGACGACCCCGACGTCGTCGGGGCGCCCTTCTACGTCATGGAGCGCGTCGAGGGCACGCCCTACCGCTTCGAGGCACAGCTCCAGCCCCTCGGCGCCGCACGGGTGCGGGCGGTCAGCGAGCGGATGGTCGACACCCTCGTCGCCCTGCACGCCGTCGACCCCGGGTCGGTCGGTCTCGGCGACTTCGGTCGCCCCGACGGCTTCCTCGAGCGGCAGGTGCGGCGCTGGAAGCAGCAGCTCGACGCCTCCCGCAGCCGGGACCTCCCGGGCATCGACGAGCTGCACGAGAGGCTCGCGGGATCCGTTCCGGCACAGGGTGACCCGACGATCGTCCACGGCGACTTCCGCCTCGACAACCTCCTCGTCACGAACGACGACGAGGTCTCGGCGGTGCTCGACTGGGAGATGGCGACGCTGGGTGACCCCCTCACCGACGTCGCCCTGCTCGAGGCATACCAGACCCTCCCGCTCATGATGGACAGCGTCGCCGTCTCCGACGTCTCGCGGACGCCGGGCTTCATCAGCGGTCCCGAGCTGCGCCAGCGGTATGCGGCCGCGAGCGGTCGCGACCTCGGGCACCTCTCGTTCCACCTCGGGCTCGCCTACTTCAAGCTCGCGGTGATCCTCGAGGGCATCCACTACCGCTACACGCAGGGCCAGACGGTCGGGAGCGGCTTCGCCCGCATCGGTGAGGCCACCGTCCCCCTCGTCACCGCCGGCCTCGCCGCCGTCAAGGAGAGCTGACCATGGACTTCGGATTCGACTCCCGCACCGAGGAGCTGCGCCAGGAGCTGCTCGGCTTCATGGACGAGCGCATCGTGCCGTCGCTGCCCGTCTTCGACGAGCAGGTCTCGGCACTGCCCGACCGCTGGGCGTGGAGCACCGCGCCCGTGCTCCAGGACCTCCGGCAGGAGGCCCGCGACCTCGGGCTGTGGAACGTCTTCCTCCCTGGCGAGCACGGCGCCGGCCTGACGAACCTCCAGTACGCCCCGCTCGCCGAGATCACCGGCCGCTCCATCCGCCTCGCGCCCGCGGTCCTCAACTGCGCCGCCCCCGACACCGGCAACATGGAGGTGCTCGCCCAGTTCGGCAACGCCGAGCAGCAGGAGCGGTGGCTGAAACCCTTGCTGCGCGGCGAGATCCGCTCGGCGTTCGCGATGACCGAGCCCGACGTCGCGAGCAGCGACGCGACCAACATCGCCACGAGCATCCGGCGCGACGGCGACGACTACGTCATCAACGGCCGCAAGTGGTGGATCACCGGCGCGATGAACCCCGAGTGCGAGGTCCTCATCGTCATGGGCAAGACCGATCCTGACGCCGACCGGCACCGCCAGCAGTCGATGGTCCTCGTCCCGCGCGACACCCCCGGCGTCGAGGTCCTCCGCGGCATGGAGGTCTTCGGCTACGACGACCACGACCACGGCGGCCACGCCGAGCTGCGCTTCACCGACGTCCGCGTGCCCGCGAGCAACCTCATCGGCGAGGAGGGCACCGGCTTCGCCATCGCCCAGGCCCGCCTCGGCCCCGGCCGGATCCACCACTGCATGCGCTCGATCGGCCTCGCCGAGGTCGCCGTCGAGGCCATGTGCCGCCGCGCCTCCGAGCGCGTCGCCTTCGGGCGGCCCATCGCCGAGCAGGGCGTCGTCCGCGACTGGATCGCCGAGTCCCGCGTGCGTATCGAGCAGCTGCGCCTGCTCGTGCTCAAGACCGCCTGGCTCATGGACACCGTCGGCAACAAGGGCGCCCATGCCGAGATCCAGGCGATCAAGATCGCGACGCCCAAGACCGTCGAGTGGATCCTCGACAAGGCCATCCAGACCCACGGCGCCGCCGGGCTGAGCCAGGACACCGAGCTCGCGGCCGCCTTCGCCGGCATCCGCACGCTGCGGTTCGCCGACGGTCCTGACGAGGTGCACAAGAACGCCCTCGCCAAGGCCGAGCTGCGGAGGTATGCCGCCCGCTGACCGCCGCCGGACGGCATACGCCCGCTGGGCGCCCGACGGCACGACCCACCCGACCGCACGACGAAGGGACCGACGATGGACTTCGACCTCAGCGCCGAGGAGCGCGAGATTCGCGACTGGGTGCGCACCTTCGTGCGCAAGGAGATCGTGCCGCTCGAGCCGCAGGTGCTCGAGCGGGAGCGGCGGGGCGAGCGCGGCCTGACGGCCGAGGATCTGAAAGCCCTTCAGGACAAAGCCCGCTCGTCCGGCTTCTTCGGCATCCAGACACCCGAGAGCCACGGTGGCATGGGCCAGGGTGCCGTCGTCGCCGCGCTCATCGAGATCGAGCTCGGCCGGTCGTTCGTGCCGTTCCGCTTCGCCGGCGAGGCCGACAACATCCTCTTCTCGGCGACCGAGGAGCAGCAGGACACCTACCTCCGCCCGACGATCGAGGGCACCCGGAGGTCGTGCTTCGCGATCACCGAGCCCGGGGCCGGGTCCGACGCCCGCGCCATCCGCACGAGTGCCCGACGCGAGGGCGACGAGTGGGTCATCAACGGCGAGAAGACCTTCATCACCGGCGGCAACGAGGCCGACTTCGTCATGGTCTTCGCCGTGACGGACAAGGAGAAGGGCGCCGACGGCGGCGTCACGTGCTTCCTCGTCGACCGCGACCGCGGGTGGACGAGCACCCCCATCGACACGATGGGCGAGTGGGGCCCGGCCGCGCTCGTCTTCGACGACGTCCGCGTGCCGCACTCCGCGATCCTCGGCGAGGAGGGCAAGGGCTTCGACCTCGCGATGCGCTGGATCGGCAAGGGTCGCTACATGCTGCCCGCGCGCGCGCTCGGCTCGAGCGAGCGGCTCGTCGAGATGGGGATGGAGTGGGCCCGCAACCGCGTCACCTTCGGTCAGCCCATCGCCGAGCGGCAGGCCATCCAGTGGATGGTCGCCGACTCCGCCGTCGAGATCGAGGCGCTGCGCTGGCTCGTGCTCGCCGCCGCCTGGCAGGTCGACCGCGGCCTCGACTCGCGCCAGTCCCAGTCGATGGCCAAGCTCTACGGCGGCGTCAAGGCCAACGAGATCGTCGACCGCGTGCTCCAGATGCACGGCGGCATGGGCTACACCCGCGAGCTGCCCGTCGAGCGGTGGTACCGCGAGCTGCGCCTGCTGCGCATCTACGAGGGCACCGACGAGATCCAGCGCCGCACCATCGCGCGCAACCTGCTCAAGGGGCACGTGTCGGTGCGTGGGCACCTGGGCTGAGGCGCGGCCCACCCGACCCGACGGCATACGCCCTCGACCAAAGGAGCCCCCGCGGGGCCGGTGGGGAGGATGCTGTGGGGATGGCAGGCCCACCCGCAAGCGCGAAGCAGTTCAACAAGGTCGCCGTCCGGCTCGCCGGGCACCGCGTCTTCCCGCTCTGGGCGGTGCTGCGCCACCAAGGCCGCTCGAGCGGCAAGGACTACGCGACCCCCGTCGCCGTCATCCCCACGCCGTCGACCTTCATCATCGCCCTCCCGTGGGGACGAGGCACCGACTGGGTCCGCAACGTCCGCGCCGCCGGCGGCTGCACGATCCGCTGGAAGGGGCGCGAGTTCACCTGCACCGAGCCGACGTTCGTCGACAAGGCCGTCGCCCTCGCCGGCGCGAAGGGCATGACCCGACGGGCGATCGACCGCCGCGACATGCCCGGCGGCTTCCTCCAGCTGACCCGGACCCCTGCCCCCAAGCACTCGGCGATGCAGTCCGGCTGGTGACGACGGGCCAGCCCCGCTGACGACACGGGGTGCGAAAAGTCCCTTTTGCCGGATTGTTCATCCCTCTGCGACATCATGAGTCAATGAGGTCAGCGGAGAAGGCTGCACGTGACGCCCCGCGTCGACCGACGAGCTCCGGGACGCTGGCCCCGAACGGGGCGCCCTCGTGACCCGCCCGACCCTCGGCCGCGCGCGCTGGTGGGTGGCGGCGGCCCTGGCGCTCGTCGGCGTCTTCGTCCTCGGGGCGACCGCGGTGCGCTTCGCCCCGCCCGGGTCGACCGTCGCCGTCTGGTGGCCGGCAGCCGGTCTCGCGGTGTCGTTCCTGCTCGCGACGGCACGGGGTGCACGGGCCTGGCTCTTCGTCGCGGGCGTCCTCGTCTCCAGTGCGGCCGCCAACGCCTACGGAGGGCGCCCGCCCCTCGTGGCCCTGTGCTTCGGCGTGGCCAATGCCGCCGAGGTGGCAGTCGTCTACGGGCTGCTGACCCGCGGCGGCCGGCGACCCGCGCTCGCGTCGATGGAGGATCTCTGGAACCTCCTCGCGGCGACGCTCGCCGGAGCCCTCGTCTTCGGCCTGTTCGCCGGGCTCACCGTGAGCATCGGTGTCGGCGGTCCGTTCCTCGCGACCGCGTCCGCCGTCACCGCCTCGCACGCCGCCGCCGTGCTCGTCTTCGCTCCCCTCGGCATCGCCGTGGGCACGCGCCGCACCCGCCGCCCGGGCTTCGAGGACCTCGTCCAGTGGGTCGTCGTCGTCGGGCTCACGACCTGGGTCTTCAACCCCGGCCAGGCGCTGCCGCTCGCGTTCCTGCCGATCCCCGTCCTCGTCTGGGGCGCCCTGCGCCTCGGGCTGCGCACGGTCGCGATCCAGCTGCTCGTCGTCGGTGTCCTGGCCGTCACCCTGACGAGCATCGGCGGGGGACCCTTCGCTGCGGCGGCGCGGGTCGGCGGACTCCGGCCCGAGACGGTCGGCGCGCTCACCCAGGCGTTCCTCGTGACGGCCGCGGTCACCGCCCTCTCGCTCGCCGTCGCCTCGACGCAGCGGCGCGCGGCCCTCGCCGACCTGCGCAGCGAGGTCGAGCTCAGCGGCGTCGTGCTCGACACCGCCGCCAGCGCGATCATCGTCGTCGACCGCGCCGGCGCCATCGCCCGCCTCAACGCGACGGCGGCGCGGCTGCTCGGTGCAGCCGAGGCGGAGCTCGTCGGACGTCCGGCGGCGGAGGTCTTCCCCGTCGACGACCACGAGCGCGTCTCCGCGCAGATGGCCGGCATCGGCGAGGGTGCCGTGCCGCTCCACGAGGAGCAGGACTGGCGCGTCACGGGGCTCGGGGTGCGCCACATCGTGTGGACCAACGCGTACCTCACCGACGACACCGGGCACCGCACCCACCTCGTCAAGACCGGCGTCGACGTCACCGACGAGCGCGCGGCCCGGACCTTCGTCGAGGCCGTGCTCGAGGCCGCCACCGCCACCGCGATCATCGGCACCGACCTCGACGGCGTCATCACCCTCTTCAACCGCGGTGCCGAGACCGTGCTCGGCTGGCGCGCGTCGGAGGTCGTGAGCCGCAAGGACTGGTCGCTGCTGCACGACCCCGCCGAGATCGACCGCCGGGCCGAGGAGCTCGGCGTCGAGCCCGGATTCGACGTGCTCGTGCACCGCGTCCGGGGCGGCGCCGCGACCGAGACCCGTGACTGGACCTATGTCCGCAAGGACGGCACCCGTCGCACGGTGTCCCTGACGATGAGCGGCATCCGCGACGAGGGCGGCCAGCTCACGGGCTATCTCGGCGTCGCGGAGGACGTCACGAGACGCCGGCAGGTCGAGGTCACCCTGCAGGTCGCGCTCGACCGGGAGCGTGAGGCGGTCGAGGAGCTGACCCAGCTCGACCGGACGAAGTCCGACTTCGTGTCGGCGGTCAGCCACGAGCTGCGCACTCCGCTCGCCAGCGTGCTCGGCTACACCGAGATGCTCGAGGACGGCGCCGCCGGCGCTCTCACCGACCGCCAGCTCGAGCTCGTGGCCCGCGTCGACCGCAACGGCCGTCGCCTGCTCTCGCTCATCGAGGACCTCCTGCTCAACTCCCGCATCGAGGCCGGACGTCTCGAGCTCGCCCCGCGCCGGTGCGACCTGTCCGACGTCGTCGCCAGCGCGTGGACGTCGGTCGAGACGGTGACGGCGCAGCGCGACCTCGTGCGCGAGGTCGAGGTGTCGCCGCGACCGCTGTGGATCGAGGGTGACCCGGCCGCGCTCGAGCGGATGGTCACCAACCTGCTCTCCAACGCCGTGAAGTTCACCCCGGACGGCGGCCGGGTCGCGCTCGCCGCACACCCCGACGACCGCCGTCCGGACACGGTCCGCCTCGTCGTCTCCGACTCGGGGATGGGCATCCCGGAGTCCGACCACGAGCGCGTCTTCGCGCGGTTCTTCCGCTCGAGTGCGGCCAACGAGCGGGCCATCCAGGGCTCCGGTCTCGGGCTGTCGATCGTGCGCGCCATCGCCGAGGGGCACGGCGGGTCGGTGTCGGTCGCCTCGGCCCCCGACGAGGGATCGACGTTCACGGTATGTCTTCCCGTTGCGGGTTCTGCAGGTCCGCCCACGCAGGCGGCCACTCGGACATATCGTGACCATCGGGACGATTCCTAGTGGCGGCGGCCACGATCCAGGGGTATGACGCAGACAGGGGACAGCGTGCGCGACGGCGTGGTGTGGGAGGTGCTGGCGCTCAGTCGGCTCACTGAGCTGATGAACCGGGTCAGCGCGCAGGACGACCTGTCGATCCTCTTCGACATGGTCGTCGACGGCGCCGCCGACGTGGTCGGCTTCAAGGTGGCGGCAATCAGTCTCGTCGTGCCCTCGGGCGACATCGAGGTCGTGGCCGTGGCCGGCGACGACGACGCGCGGGTCGAGCTGCTCGGCAGGCGGACGCCGCGTCCGGTCCTCGAGGCCGAGTTCGCGGTGGCCGAGAGGTGGGGGAGCCTGCGCTTCGTCCCCGCCGGCGAGCTGCCCGACGGGTCGGCCGAGGGCTGGGTGTCGGCCGACTGGACCGCGCCGACCCCTGCCGGTGACCCGGACGCGTGGAACCCCGAGGACACCCTCATCGCACCGTTCTTCGACGCCGTCGGGGAGTTGCTCGGCATCCTCTCGGTCGACCTGCCGCTCAGCGGGCGTCGCCCCGACGTGACGCAACGGGCCGTGCTCGAGCTCTTCGCGAACCAGACCGGCATCGCCATCTCGGCCGCCCGCCAGCGCCACGCCCTGTCCGAGCGGGTTCGTCTCGGTGAGGCCGTGCAGACGGTGGCGCGCATCGCGCAGGAGGACCTCGACCCCGCCCGGGTCGTCGACGTCGCGGCGATGCCGATCTCGGCCGGCCTCGCGTCGGCGGGCCTGTGGCTGCGGGCCTTCGCGGGCGAGGACGACGACGAGCGTGAGAGCGTCTCGGCGCGCAGCGGCGAGCGCGTGCACACGCCCGTCTCGCTCGTCGCGATCGCCCGACGGATGGCCGCCCGCTGCTGGCGTGCCGGTGTCGTCGCGGTCGTCGGCGCCGACGGCCACGTCGAGCCGGCGCGCCTCTGGAGCGACGACGACATCGCGCAGGTGCGCGTCTTCCTGTCCGACGCCGCAGCGCGCTCGCTCCTCATCGCGCCGATGGGTTCGGGGTCGAGCTGCTTCGGCTACATCGCCTGCACGCGGGGGCCCGGTGACCCCGACTGGACCGACGCCGAGGCCCAGGCCGCGCTCGAGATGGGCCGTGACCTCGGGCGGGCCATCCGGAACGCCCGGCTGTATGCCGTCGAGCGGCGGGTCGCGGCCGAGCTGCGTGAGGCCGACCGCAGCAAGACGCAGCTCTTCTCGACCGTGTCGCACGAGCTGAAGAACCCCCTCGCCTCGATCGTCGGGCACGTCGAGCTGCTCCGGCAGGAGCCGGACGGCAACGGCGACTGGTCGCTCGGGGTCATCGAGCGCAACACCGAGCGGCTGCAGAGCCTCGTCGACGACCTGCTGACGCTGTCGCGGGTCAGCGACCCCGACCGGCCCATGCCCGAGGCCGACGTCGACCTCGGCGAGGTGTCACGTGACGTCGTCGACATGTTCCGTCCGCGCGCGGACACCCAGCAGGTCAGCCTGACCTTCGACCTCGAGGAGCGGTTGCCGCTCGTCCGGGGCAGTGCTGGCGACCTCGAGCGGGTCGTGCAGAACCTCGTGAGCAACGCGGTGAAGTTCACCCCCGCCGGCGGGAAGGTGGCGGTCTCCGTCGCGAGCCGACGCGACCGGGTCGTGCTCGAGTGCATCGACGACGGACTCGGCATCTCACCCGAGGACCAGGAGGGCCTCTTCACGGAGTTCTTCCGCGGCACGAACCCGGAGACCCTCCAGGTGCCGGGCACGGGTCTCGGCCTCAGCATCGCGCAGCGCGTGGTGACGAGGCACGGCGGGCGCATCGACGTCGAGTCCGAGCTCGGCCGGGGGACGAGCATCACGCTCCTGCTGCCGGCTCTCTGACCTCGGGCGCGGGGGCCCGACCGGCGAGCAGGGCGACGACGAGCGCGAGCGCGGCCACGGCGGCGAGCACGATCGTCCAGCCCGTTCCGAGGTCGCCGGCGAAGACGACGACGAGCACGCAGACGACGGCGACCCCGATGGCGACCGGGATCGCGAGCGGCGTGCCGGCGGCGCGGTCCATCCCGCCGCGGGCACCGTTCCACCCGGCGACGGCCAGGGACCGCACCCGGCGGGCCCCGCGCGACGGGCCGACGACGAGGGCGACGAGCACCACGGCGAGGGCGACCACGACGACGACGCGCACGAGCTGGCGCAGGCCCTCGGTGACCGTGTCGATGACGGAGACCGCGGCTGCGGAGGCGCCGGGCGGCAGGCTGCTCGCCACGTGCGACCGGGCGAACGACAGCCCGAGCACGAGCACGACGCAGGCGACGGCGGCACCGAGCCCCACGCGTACCAGTGCTCGCCGGTGGTCGCGCGCCATGGCGACCCCTCCGGCGATGAACGCGAGAGCCAGCAGCGGCAGGGCCACGCCGCCGATGCGCAGGGCGTTGTAGGCGGTGCGTGCGGTGTCGAGGTCGCTGCTGGGGAGCAGGGGCACCGACACGGTGATCGGCGGCAGCTTGTCGACGAGCGGGACCCCTGCGGCGACGAGGCGTTGTTCGATGGGCTCGACGAGGTTGCCGATGTCCATGCTCACGGTCGACCCGTTGTCGACGATGGCGCCGTCGGGCGACCGTGACAGCACCGCGACGAGCTGGGCGTGCGAGACCTGGTTGGCGGCGACCCAGACCGTGGCGAACTGGTCGCTCCCGACGACGGCGGTGACGACACGGCGCACGACCTGCTCGACCTGGGCGGCGAGGGGAGCTTTGAGCAGCCCGAGTGATCGTGCTGCGACCGGTCGGCCTCCGGCCTCGAGCGCCTCGATGGCTCGGTCGACCAGGTGCTGGTCGCTGATGGCGACCAGGACGCGTGCCGTCGCACGGTCCTCGACGAACGCGGTCACGGCCGGGTCGGTGGCGAGCGGGGTCACGGTCTCGACCCAGTTGTCGGTGTCGGTCACCGTCGTGCGCAGCCACGTCGCGGTGGCCCCGACGGGCACGAGCACGACGCCGATGACGAGGAGCACGGCTGCCAGCACCGAGCGCAGTCGTGCGGGCATCTCGACCTCCGGGTGTCACGGGGACAGGCCTCCGACCTGTCCTCCGAGCCTCCCGCGGCGCCGGAGCACCCGCATCCCCCGATGCGGGTGAGGCTCAGGCGGCGTGCCGCTTGGCGGGTTGCGCCAGCTGGGGCGCCATCGACCGCCCGCGCAGCAGCAGGAGGCCGCCGACGACGATGCAGACCACCTCGGCGATCGCGGCCGTCCAGACCGAACCGCCCGCCCACACGGTGTGCACGCCGAGCAGTCCGACGGTGGACGCGATGATGAACGCGCCGAGTGTCGCGGCCCCGAAGCCGGCGGTCAGGAACGCGGGGACCCAGTGCTCCCAGCGGAGCAGCAGGATCGCGATGACCACGCCGGCCACGACGTTGATGAGGAACATCGGCCCCACGCTCTGGTTGCGCACCCCGTCGAACCACAGGTAGAGGTGCACGCCGGCGGAGACGAGCAACGCCACCGCTCCCACGCCTCGGAGTCTCATGATGCGCTCCTGTCGTCCGGGTCGCGCCGCGGCGTCCCGTTGGCGTCGCGGTGTTGGACTCCCTTCCCCTGAAGACGCTTCGTCGTGGGCACCGGTTCAGCCGCCGGCGGTCGGCCCGTAGGCGGTGAGGAAGCGGTCGCGGAAGCGGTCCATCGGCCAGACCGGGGCGGTGGGTCCGGGCCGCAGCCCGTCCTGCCAGCCCCACGAGGAGATGCGCGCGAGCACGGCCGGGTCGCGGGCGACGATGCTGACGGGCACGTCGTGCCCGGCGTGCTCGCCCGAGACGATGCTGACCGGCTGGTGGTCGCCGAGCACGAGGACGACGAGGTCGTCGTCGTGGGTCGCGCGAAGGAACGACACGACGCTGTCGAGGGAGTACGCGACCGTCTGGCCGTATGCCGCCCGCACCCTCTCGGGGCTGCTCCACACCACGTCGCGTGGCGTCGCGAGCCCCGCCTGGGCGAGGTAGGGGGAGCCGTCGCCGATCGTCGCCCAGTCGAGCAGCCGCGGCAGCGGCGCCCAGGGCACGTGGCTCGTCACGAGGTCGATCTCGGCCATGACCGGCGGCCGTCGACCGGGTGGGCGGCGCTGCAGCTCGAGCCGGTCGAAGGCTGACAGCGTGTACTGGTCGGGCATCGGTGCGTAGCCGAAACCGGGCCCGGCATAGCCCAGGGTGCGGGCGTCGTAGACGGTGTCGTAGCCGTAGAAGGCCTTGCCCTCGGGCCAGTCGTGACGGTTGGCCGGGATGACGTCGACGGTGCGCCACCCGGCGCGGGCGAAGGCACCGGCGAGGGTGAGGCGGCGGCCGGCCGACGACCCGGTGTCGAGGAGCTGGTCGTAGCGCCGCTGACTGCTCACCCAGAGTCCGGACTGGAGGGTGGAGTGGGCGAGCCAGCTGATCCCGCCGAAGGTGGGGGACGTGAGCCACGCGCTGCGCGTCGCGTAGCCGGATGCCTTCAGCCCGCTCGTCCCGGCCGTGAGCGCCCTTGCCACGTCGGGGCTCTCGTCGACGGCGACCTTGCCGTAGCTCTCGACGAAGACGACGACGACGTCCTTGCCGCGCAAGGCGGTCAGCAGACCGCCCGGCGCGGTGTCGCGGTACGGGTCGACGGCGATCTGCGCGGCGAAGACGTCCTGGTCGTGGAGGCCGTCGCGCACCGACGTGAACTCGCGGCCGGCGAGGGCCGCCGTGCTCGACGACGCGGCGGGCAGGTCGGCCGTGACGCCGAGCCCGAGCGAGGCGCAGACGCCCCAGGCGACCGCCCCGGCCACGAGGGCGCGCGTCGCGCCGGTCCGGTGGCAATCGACGACCCGCCCGACCCGTCGCACGGCCAGGGGCGTCAGCACGACGATGCCGAGCAGGAGCAGCCCTGCCGCGACGACGGCCACCACCGCCGTCACCGGACCCGTCGAGTCGCCGAGGAGGTCGGTGGCCGACCCGGCGTAGCGCCAGTCGGTGAGCGGGTTGAACGTCCGGTAGAGCGTCGCGAGGAAGGCCGCGTCGAGGACGCGGACGACGAGGAGGACCCCGAGGCCGAGCCCGACCGCGATCGTCAAGGACCGCGCGGCCACGCCGCGCAGGAGCAGGAGCCCGGCCACGAGGACGAGGGCCTCGACGGGGATCCGGAGCAGCGCCAGCGGTGTCGGCGACCAGCCGACCGCCGGGTTCGGCGCGACGAGCGCGACCCAGACGAGCAGGACCGCGAGGGTGGTGAGGACGTGGCCGGCGACGCGGCGGCCGGTCCGGGCCCGGGGCGGCGACGTCACGGCAGCACGCGCGCGTCGACGGCCGTCGGCCCGACGACCGGCCGGGGAGCGAGGACCTCGACCTCGTGGCGTCGGGACACCGACATCCGCCGCAGCGTGAGGACCTCGGTGCCGAACGAGAGGACGAGCAGCCCGAGCCCGGCTGCCACAGCGACCGATGCGGCCACAGCGGGCAGGATGCCGGCGGTGGCCACCGTGAGGACGATGCCCTGGTAGGCCGCGATCACCTTGCGCCACAGGCGTGCCGGTACCTGTCCGCGCAGCCACGGCGCCCATCGGGCCGCGAGCACGACGAGCAGCAGGAGGTAGCGGGCGACCCCCACGCCGAGCACCCACCACCCGAGGTCACGGGTGACGGCCACGCTGAGGACGAGGATGAGGAAGGCGTCGGTCTCCATGTCGAAGCGCGCGCCGAGCGGGTGGACGGTCCCGGTGCGGCGCGCGACCCGGCCGTCCACCGCATCGAGGACGAGTGCCACCGAGGCGAGGGCCACGAGGACGCCGGTCGGCTCGTCGGTGCCCCCGGTCCCCGCCACGGTCCCCGCCACGATGTCGGCGACGAGGGCCGCGACGCCGCACACGAGCACCGCCCTCGACAGGGTGACACGGTCGGCGGGCAGGAGGCGCCGGCGCGAGGCCCGGACGAGCCCGGCCTTGAGCAGGGAGCAGAGGGCCACCCCCGAGGCCACGCCGACGATCCAGCCGGCAGGGCCGAGGCCGGTCGCCCGGCCCAGGACGGCGAGCAGGGTCAGCACGCCGACGAGCCCGACGACCGGGCCATGAGGGGTCACATGACGCACTGCGCCTCCACCGGGCTTGAGAGGTTTCATCCAAGGACGCCGTCGTCACCGCCGGAGTTCACGGACAGCCCTAGTCTGGTCGCGTGTCCACCGATGCGCGGGCTTTCTGGGTGGTCGAGCCCGGCACGGGCGAGATCCGGCCGGTCATCGTGCCCGCTCCCGGGCCGGGCGAGGTGCTCGTGCGGGCGCTGCACTCGGGCGTGAGCCGCGGCACCGAGACGATCGTCTTCCGGGGGAAGGTGCCCGAGGACCAGTACGCCGTCATGCGCGCCCCGCACCAGGAAGGGGACTTCCCCGGTCCCGTGAAGTACGGCTACCTCGGTGTCGGCGTCGTCGAGGAGGGACCGACGGGTCTCGTCGGGAGGACGGTCTTCTGCCTGCACCCGCACCAGACGTCCTACGTCGTCCCCGTCGGGTCGGTCGCCGTCGTCCCCGGCGACGTGCCGGCTCGGCGGGCCGTGCTTGCCGGCACCGTTGAGACCGCCGTCAACGCGCTGTGGGACGCCGCTCCGCGGCTCGGTGACCGGGTCGCCGTGGTGGGTGCGGGGATGGTCGGGTGCTGCGTCGCGCGCCTGCTCGCCGGGATCCCCGGGTGCCGGGTGACCCTCGTCGACGTGGACCCGTCGCGGGAGGCGGTGGCGGGATCGCTCGGGGTCGGCTTCGCGCGGCCCGCCGACCTCGTCGACGCGCGCGGGGACCACGACCTCGTCGTCCACACGAGCGCCACGGGTGCCGGGCTCCAGCTCTCGCTCGACCTCCTCGCACCTGAGGCGACGGTGCTCGACCTCAGCTGGTACGGCGACGCGCGGGTCGAGCTGTCGCTCGGCGGAGCGTTCCACTCGTCGCGGCTGCGGATCCGAGCCAGTCAGGTGGGTGCAGTTGCGGCAGCGAGGCGCTCGCGATACACGTATGCCGGGCGGCTGGCGCTCGCGCTCGACCTCCTGCGCGACCCGGCCTTCGACGCGTTGCTGACCGGCGACTCGCCCTTCGAGGAGCTGCCTGCGCTGATGCCGCGCCTCGCGGACGGCTCCCTGCCGGCCATCTGCCACACGATCTCCTACCGACCCACCCACTGAGCGGGGAGCCGATGTTCAGCGTGACCGTCCGGGACCACATGATGATCGCGCACAGCTTCCGGGGGGAGGTGTTCGGTCCGGCGCAGCGGTTGCACGGGGCGACGTTCGTCGTCGACGTGACCTTCCGCGGTCCCGAGCTCGACGACGACGACATCCTCGTCGACATCGGTCTCGCGACCCAGCACGTCCGCGAGGTCGTCGGTGCGTTCGGCTACCGCAACCTCGACGACGAGCCGGACTTCGCGGGGGTCAACACCTCGACCGAGGTGCTGTCCCGCACCATCGCGGAGCGGGTCGCGGGTCGCATACGCGCCGGTGACCTCGGCGGCGCCACCGACCGGGTGACCGCGCTCGCCGTGACCCTCCACGAGTCACACGTCGCCTGGGCGAGCTACGAGTGCGAGCTCTGAGGGAGATCCACGTCGTCGTCCCGGCCGGGATCGACGACCCCCTGCTCCCGAGCGGGGGGAACACCTACGACCGCAGGGTGCTCGACGGCCTGCGTGCCCTCGGGTGGCAGGCGAGCGAGCACCCCGTGCCCGGGCGGTGGCCACACCCGGACGCGCCAGCGACGGCCTGCCTGGCCGATGTCGTCGCGGCCGTCGAAACGGGGTCGGTGCTGCTCGTCGACGGCCTCGTCGCGTCGGCCGCGGACGCCGTCCTCGTGCCCGCGGCGGACCGCGTCCCCCTCGTCGTCGTCGTCCACCTGCCGCTCGGGGTGTCTGACCCGAGCGCGGCCGCGGCTGAGGGCCGGGTGCTGGCCGCGGCCGCGGCCGTCGTGACGACGAGCGGGTGGACCCGGGACGTCCTGCTCGACGCGTACGCCCTCGCCCCCGCTGCCGTGCACGTCGCCCGGCCCGGGGTCGACCGGGCCCGCGTGGCGGCCGGCGGTCCCGACGGCGGGCGCCTGATCTGCGTCGGCGCGGTGACCGCGCTCAAGGGGCAGGCCGACCTCCTCGCGGCGCTCGCGCTCGTGGACGACCTCCCGTGGTCGTGCGTCCTCGTCGGCGCCCTGACGCGCGAGCCGGACGTCGTCGACGGGCTGCGTCGGCGGGTCGCGTCGGCGGCCCTCGGCGACCGCGTGCACCTCGTGGGACCGCGCGTCGGCGCGGACCTCGAGCGGACGTATGCCGCTGCCGACCTCCTCGTCCTGCCTTCCCACGTCGAGACGTACGGGATGGTCGTGACCGAGGCTCTCGCGCGCGGCGTCCCGGTGCTCGCGACCGACGTCGGTGGCGTCCGCGAGGCGGTCGGGCAGGCAGGTGACGGGTGGCCCGGGCTGCTCGTCCCTGCAGGCAGTCCCGAGGCGCTTGCGGTCGCGCTCCGGTCGTGGCTCACGGACGGGGCCCTGCGGGAACGGCTGCGCAGGAATGCCCTGGCGCGACGCGACACCCTGTCATCGTGGTCGGAGACCGCAGGGCACGTGTCGGCCGTGCTCGAGCGGGTAGGGGGTCGCTGAACCCGATCGTGGAGCCGGACGTCGTCACCATCAGGGTCCCGGGCGGATACTCGGCAGATCCTGGGCAGAAAGGGCGGAGGAGATGCAGCGCGACCGGTCCTGGCTGCGCCCCCTCGCGGGGCTCGTGATCCTCGGCGTCCTCGTGTGGCGCATCGGTGGTGGCGCCTTCGTCGACGGACTGCGCCACGTCGACGCCCGTTCGGTCGCGGCGGCGGCCGCCATCGCCGTGGTCACGACCGTCTGCGGCGCGTGGCGGTGGGTCCTCGTGGCCCGCGGCCTCGGGTCCGAGCTGTCCCTGCGCTCGGCGGTCGCCGCGTGCTACCGGTCGCAGTTCCTCAACGTGACCTTGCCCGGCGGTGTGCTCGGCGACGTGCACCGAGGCGTCCGACACGGGCGTGACGGCGGCGACGTCGGCCGCGGCGTGCGGTCCGTCGTGTGGGAGCGCTCGGCCGGTCAGGTCGTCCTCCTCGGGCTGACGCTGGGCGCCGTGCTGCTGCTGCCGTCGCGACTGCAGCCGGTCGGATCCCCCGTGGCCACCATGGTTCTCGTCGCCGGGGCCGCCGCTCTGGTGGGGGTCGTGGCGACACGGCGGAGCCGCACGGGTCGCACCCCGGCCGTGCGGCCCGAGCCCCTCGCGCAGGTCTCGCGGGTCCTGCGGGTCGCGGTCGCCGATGTGCGTCACGGGCTGCTGGGACGGCATACGTGGCCGGGAGTCGTCGTGGTCTCGGCGCTCGTCGTCGCCGGGCACGTCGCGACCTTCGTGCTGGCCGCCCGCAGCGCCGGGGTGGAGGCGCCCGTGGCCGACCTCGTGCCGCTCGCGCTCATCGTCCTCGTGGCGATGGCCCTGCCGCTCAACGTCGCCGGCTGGGGACCGCGTGAAGGGGTGGCGGCCTGGGTGTTCGGCGTGGCCGGCCTCGGCGTCGCCGGGGGAGTGGCGACCGCCGTCGTCTACGGCGTGATGTCGTTCGTCGCTGCCCTGCCGGGTGCGGCGCTGCTCGTCGTGTCACGGCGCGGAGCCCCCCGCACCCCGACCGCGCTCCCACCGGAAGGAGCCGTCCGTGGCTGACCGTCCGTACACCCTGCTCAGCTGTGGCATGTCGATCGACGGCTATCTCAGTGCCGGCACCTCGGCCCGGCTCATGCTGTCCAACGACGCCGACTTCGACCGTGTCGACGGAGAGCGAGCCGCGAGCGACGCGATCCTCGTCGGTGCCAGCACGATCCGTCACGACAACCCGCGCCTGCTCGTCCGCTCGCCCGAGCGGCGGGCTGCACGGGTGGCCCGCGGTCTCACCCCGTCGCCGACGAAGGTGACGGTCACGAGACGCGCCGAGCTCGACTGCGCCGCAAGCTTCTTCGCGGCCGACGGCGCGGACAAGATCGTCTACTGCCCCAGCGACGTCGTGGCCGAGGCCCGCGGACGGCTCGGTGCGGCTGCGGCCGTCGTCGATGCCGGTCGTCCCGCGACGATGCGCCGCGTCTGCGAGGACCTCGGCGACCGGGGGGTGCGGCGGCTCATGGTCGAGGGCGGCGGCACCGTGCACACGCAGCTGCTCACCGACGACCTCGCCGACGAGCTCCAGCTCGTCGTGGCGCCCTTCTTCGTCGGGGACTCGGCGGCGTGCCGGTTCGTCGGCGACGGGCGCTACCCCTGGAACGCCGGCCGTCGGGCGACGCTCGCCGAGGTGCGCCAGATCGGCGACGTGGTCCTGCTGAGGTATGCGTTGTCGCCGCGTTTCCGGGAGAGCGCGTGACCCCCCGGGCGCCGAGTCGTGTCCCGGCAGCTGCTCCGGGACCCCCACCGGCCCGCATCCGCACCCACGTGCTCGTACCGGTCACCTTCGCCGACGGTTTCGCGACGACGGCGCGCGTCTTCACCTTCGACGGACTCGCCGACGGGCGCGAGCACGTCGCGCTGGGTCTCGGGGACCGTGCGGAGGCCCCCGGTCCAGGGGCCTGTGACCGTGACCCGACGCCGACCCGGCTGCACAGCGAGTGCCTGACCGGTGACGTCTTCGGCAGCGGGCGGTGCGACTGCGGTGCCCAGCTGCGCGAGTCCGTCGAGCGCCTCGACGCGAGCGGCGGGTTCCTGCTCTACCTGCGGCAGGAGGGCCGCGGCATCGGGCTCTACCCGAAGCTCGACGCCTACGTGCTCCAGGACGCGGGGCTCGACACGTACGAGGCGAACGTCGCCCTCGGCTACGGCGAGGACGAGCGGGACTACACCGTCGCGGCGCAGATGCTCGGGGCGCTGGGCGTGAGCCGCGTCGAGCTGCTCACCAACAACCCCGACAAGGCGGATCAGCTGCGGGCGCTCGGGGTCACCGTGGCCCGTCGCGTCCCGACCGGCGTCCACCTGTCTGACGCGAACGCCCACTACCTCGCGACGAAGGTCGTGCGTGGCGCGCACACCCTCGATCTGCACGTCCAGCCCTGATTGACCGCAGCACCCAGCGGTGCATCATGGGTCCGTGGACGACGGGACTTTCGGATGACGCCGGGGCAGCGCCTCTCGGTGACGGTCAATGGCACCGAGCGCGGTCTGGCGGGCACCGACCCCGCGACCAATGCCCTCGACTGGCTGCGGGGGCAGGGGCTCACCGGGGCCAAGGAGGGGTGCGCCGAGGGGGAGTGCGGCGCCTGCGCGGTGCTCGTGGCCCGCCCCGACGGTGGGTCGGGCACCGAGTGGACGGCCGTCAACGCCTGCCTCCTGCCGGCCGCCTCGTGGGACGGCCAGGAGGTCGTCACCGCCGAGGGACTCGGGACGCCCCAGCACCTGCACCCCGTGCAGCACGAGATGGCAGTGCGAGGCGGGTCGCAGTGCGGCTACTGCACGCCCGGTTTCGTCTGCTCCATGGCTGCCGAGTACTACCGGGCCGACCGGCAGGTCGACGCGGCCCGTGCGGGCAGCGACGCGGACGCGCACGAGTCGGGGCCCAACGGTTTCCGGCTCGGGGCGCTCTCCGGCAACCTGTGCCGGTGCACCGGCTACCGGCCGATCCGGGACGCAGCCTTCGCGCTCGACTCCCCGGCGGCCGACGACGCGCTCGCCTCGCGGCGCTCGGACGCGCCGCCACCTCCGATCGGGACCCGACTCTCGGGGGCGACCGGCACCTATGCCCGGCCAGCCGACCTCGACGAGGCGCTCGAGCTGCTCGTGGCACATCCGGGCGCGGCGGTCGTCGCCGGCTCGACCGACTGGGGCGTCGACGTCAACCTCCGTGGCACCCGGGCGACGTTCGTCATCGGCATCGACCGTCTGCCCGAGCTGCGCCGCCTCGAGGTCGGTGACGAGGCCGTCGAGATGGGCGCCGCGTTGACCCTCACCGAGGTCGAGCGTGAGCTGGCCGGGCGGATCCCGCTGCTCGACCAGGTGTTCCCCCAGTTCGCGTCCCGGCTCATCCGCAACGGCGCGACCCTCGGTGGCAACCTCGGCACGGGCTCGCCGATCGGTGACCTGGCGCCCGCCCTGCTCGCGCTCGAGGCCGTCGTGGTGCTCGCGAGTCCGGACGGGGACCGGCAGGTGCCGCTCGCCGACTACTGGACCGGTTACCGGCAGAGCGTGCGCCGCCACGACGAGCTCATCCGTGCGGTGCGGATCCCCCTGCCGCTCAGCCCGACCACGGCCTTCCACAAGGTCGCCAAGCGCCGCTACGACGACATCTCCAGCGTCGCCGTCGCCGTGGCCCTCGATGTCGTCGACGGCTCCGTCCGGCGGGCGCGCATCGGTCTCGGCGGCGTGGCGGCCACCCCCGTCAGGGCGCTCGCCACCGAGGCAGCCCTGGAGGGCCGTGCCTGGACCGCGGCGACGGTGCAGGCGGCCGCCGAGGTGATGCGGGGTGAGGGCACCCCGCTCGACGACCACCGGGCCAGCGCGGCCTACCGCAGCGCGGTGCTGGGCACCTCGCTCCTTCGCCTCCATGCGGACGAGCAGTCTGCCGACGGGGTGGGCGCATGACATCCCTGTCGAGCCGGGCCACGGATTCCGTCGTCGGACAGCCGATCCCGCACGAGTCGGCCGCCCTTCACGTCACGGGCAGTGCGCTCTACACCGACGACCTCGCGACGCGCACGCACGGTCTGCTCCACGCCCACCCCGTCCAGGCACCGCACGCCCACGCCCGCGTGACCCGGCTGGACGCCGTCCCCGCGCTCGCCGTCCCGGGCGTCGTGCGCGTCCTCACCGCCGCCGACGTGCCCGGCGTCAACGATGCCGGCGTCAAGCATGACGAGCCGCTCTTCCCGTCCGAGGTGATGTTCTTCGGTCACGCCGTGTGCTGGGTCCTGGCCGACACCCTCGAGGCGGCCCGGCTCGGGGCCCTGGCCGTCGAGGTGGACTACGAGCCGCTGCCCTCGGTCGTCACCGTCCGCGAGGCGATCGAGGCCGGCGGCTTCCAGGGCGGCCAGCCGCGGCTCGAGCGCGGGCAGGTCGACGAGGCCTTCGTCGCGGCCGAGCACGTGTTCAGCGGCGAGCTCGACCTCGCCGGGCAGGAGCACTTCTACCTCGAGACGCACTGCTCGCTCGCCCATGTCGACGAGGGCGGACAGGTCTTCGTCCAGAGCAGCACCCAGCATCCGACAGAGACCCAGCAGATCGTGGCGCACGTGCTGGGCCTGGCCAGCCACGCCGTCACGGTCCAGTGCCTGCGGATGGGAGGAGGCTTCGGCGGCAAGGAGATGCAGCCGCACGGCTACGCAGCCGTGGCCGCCCTGGGAGCCGTCCTGACCGGGCGCCCCGTGCGCCTGCGCCTCACCCGGACCCAGGACCTGACGATGACGGGCAAGCGACACGGCTTCCACGCGCAGTGGCGTGCCGCGTTCGACGGTGACGGCCGGATCCAGGCGCTCGATGCCACCCTGACCTCCGACGGCGGCTGGAGCCTCGACCTCTCCGAGCCCGTGCTGGCGCGGGCGCTCTGTCACGTCGACAACGCGTACTGGATCCCCCACCTGCGGGCCGACGGGCGGATCGCCCGGACCCACAAGACGTCCCAGACGGCGTTCCGCGGGTTCGGCGGACCCCAGGGGATGCTCGTCATCGAGGACGTCCTCGGCCGCTGCGCACCGCTGCTCGGCATCGACCCCGTGGAGCTGCGCCGCCGCAACTTCTACGCGGAGGGCCAGGCCACGCCGTACGGCCAGGTCGTCCGTCATCCCGAGCGGGCCGTCGCCTGCTGGGAGCAGGTGCTGACGACTGGCGAGCTCACGGAGCGCTCGGCGGCAGTCGCCGCGTACAACGCGTCCCACGAGCACAGCAAGCGGGCCCTGGCCGTCACCCCGGTGAAGTTCGGGATCTCCTTCAACTTCACCGCCTTCAACCAGGCCGGGGCGCTCGTGCACGTCTACAAGGACGGCTCGGTCCTCATCACGCACGGTGGGACCGAGATGGGCCAGGGCCTGCACACGAAGATGCTGCAGGTCGCCGCGACGTCGCTCGCCGTCCCCCTGTCGCTCGTCCGGATGGCGCCGACCCGCACCGACAAGGTGCCCAACACGTCTGCGACGGCGGCGAGCTCGGGGGCCGACCTCAACGGCGCAGCGGTCAAGGACGCCTGCGAGCAGATCCTCGAGCGGCTCCGCGCCGTGGCCGCCGCCCGGCTGGGCGTCCCCGCCGAGGACGTGAGGTTCGAGGACGGGTGCGCGCGAGCGGCGTCGGGAGCGGCGACAGGCGCAGCAGAGGTGGCCTGGGCCGATCTCGTGAGCGAGGCCTACTACCAACGGGTCCAGCTCTGGGCTGCCGGCTTCTACCGCACCGAGGGACTCCACTGGGACTCGACGAGGATGCAGGGCTCGCCGTTCAAGTACTTCTCCTACGGCGCCGCGGCAGCCGAGGTCGAGGTCGACGGCTTCACCGGCGCCTACCGGCTGCGCCGCGTCGACATCGTGCACGACGTGGGTGACTCGCTCTCTCCGCTCGTCGACCTCGGCCAGATCGAGGGTGGTTTCGTGCAGGGTGCGGGCTGGCTCACCCTCGAGGACCTCCGGTGGGACGAGTCCTCCGGCCCGACACGCGGCCGGCTCGCCACGGCGTCGGCGAGCACCTACAAGCTGCCGAGCTTCTCGGAGATGCCCGAGGTCTTCAACGTCGCACTGCTCGAGCGCGCCACCGAGGACGGCGTCGTCTACGGGTCCAAGGCCGTCGGGGAGCCCCCGCTCATGCTCGCCATCTCCGTCCGCGAGGCCCTGCGCCAGGCGGCTGCCGCGTTCGGGCCCGCCGGCACGCAGGTCGACCTCGCGTCGCCGGCCACACCCGAGGCAGTCTTCTGGGCTGTCCAGCAGGCACGAGGCGCAGGCCAGCCGCCGCACACGGTGGCGGTCGTACGGGGTGGGCGCCAGGGCGTCGGCGTCGCGCCCGAGCGTGCGGACCCCGACGGGCACCCGCTGCGCCCGCACTCGGAGCAGGTCGCTGCCGGAATGGGTGACTGACGTGCACTGGCTCTCGGCAGCCCAGCGGCTGCGTGCGGACCGGATCCCCGGCGTGCTCGTGACGGTCGCGGCCGTCCGCGGCCACGCTCCGCGCGAGCCCGGCGCCAAGATGGTCGTGTCGCCCGACGACACCTGGGGCAGCATCGGCGGCGGCAACCTCGAGGCGACGGCCGTCGAGCGGGCGCGCGCGATGCTCGCCCGGGGCGAGGTCGCTCCCGAGCAGCTCGACCTGGCGCTCAACGAGCGAGCACCTGTCGAGCACGGCCAGCAGTGCTGCGGCGGCGAGGTGTCGGTCCTGCTCGAGCCACTGCCCGTCGTGCCCTCCGTGGCGATCTTCGGGATGGGGCACGTCGGCGCCGAGCTGGCGCGCATCCTGAGCCGACACGACCTCGAGCTGCACCTCGTCGACGGCCGGGCCGACCGCGTGGCCGCGGGACGACTCGCGGGGCTCGCCGACGCCGTGGCCGGCGTGCACGTCCACCACGCGCCCGTGCCGGAGCTCGTGCTCGGGCAGGTCCCGCGCGGCACGCACGTGCTCGTCATGACCCATGACCACGCCGAGGACGTCGCGCTGTGCGACGCCGCCCTGAGGTGCTCGCACCTGGGCTCGATCGGGCTCATCGGGTCGTCGGTGAAGTGGCGCCGTTTCGAGCAACGCCTTGCGGCAGAGGGCCATTCGGCGCAGGACCTGGGCAGGATCACGACACCGATCGGGGCGCCCGGGCTCACCGGCAAGAGCCCGGCGACCATCGCCGTGGCGGTCGCGGTCGACCTGCTCGCGGCCTTCGAGCGGGAGCGGCAGCTCGAGCGCAAGACGCCGGGCACCCGTCCGTGACGATCTTCAGGGTGCGCGTCCTCGACACGCCGACGAGCCCCTTCGCCGGAGGCACGCTCCGGTCCGACGACGACTGCGGGCTGCTCGTCGGGGACGGCGTCATCACGGCACGCGGCCCCTTCGACGTGGTGCGCGCGGAGCATCCCGACGAGCCGGTCCTCGACCTGCGCCAGGGTCTGCTCCTGCCGGGGCTCGTCGACACGCACGTGCACTTCCCCCAGGTGCGCGTCATCGGCGGGCTCGGCCTGCCGCTGCTCGACTGGCTGGACCGCTATGCCCTGCCGGAGGAGATGCGGCTCGCCGACGTCGACCACGCACGGGGCGTGGCCCGTGACTTCGTGGCGGGACTCGTCGACGCCGGGACGACGACCGCACTCGTCTTCGGGGCCCACCAGGCCCCGGCCGTCGACGTGATGTTCGAGGTGGCCGACCACTGGGGCCTGCGGGTCACGACCGGACTCGTGACCTCGGACCGGCTGCTGCCCGATGCGCTGCTCACGACCCCCGAGCGCGCCTACGCCGAGTCGCGCGAGCTCGCGGGCCGCTGGCACGGCAAGGGCCGGCTGCGCTACGCCGTCACACCACGCTTCTCCCTCTCGGCGAGCGAGGGGGTGCTCGAGGCCTGTGCGGCCACCTTCTCCGAGGTGCCGGGGTCGCTCTTCACCTCGCACCTCAACGAGAACCTCCACGAGATCAGCGAGGTCGCCGCCCTCTTCGGCGGGGCCTCCTACGTGGACACCTACGACCGCTTCGGCCTCGTGACGCCGAGGTCGGTGCTCGCTCACGACGTCCACCCGACCGATGCCGAGCTGGGCACGCTCGCCGCGCGCGGCGCCGCCGTGGCGCACTGCCCCACGAGCAACGCGGCGCTGGGCAGCGGGCTCTTTCCGCTCCGTCGTCACATCGAGGCCGGGGTGCGCGTCTCCCTCGGCTCGGACGTCGGCGCCGGCACCGGCTTCTCGCTGTTCAAGGAGGGACTGCAGGCCTACTTCGTCCAGCAGCTCCTCGGCCCGGACGGGATGCTGCTGACCTCGGCCCACCTGCTCTGGCTGAGCACCGGGGCCGGCGCCGACGCGCTCGGGCTCGGTGACGTGGGTGACCTCTCGGTCGGCAAGCAGTTCGACGCCGTCTGGGTGCTGCCCGAGCCCGGCGACCCGCTCGCCGTGGGCCTCGACAACGCCTCGTCCCCCGAGGACGCGCTGTCCAAGGTCTTCGCGCTGGGGACGACCTCCGACGTCGGGGGCGTGTGGGTCGCGGGTGAGCAGATCGCCGCCGGCCGGTGGCGGAGCCCACGCCCCCGCTGACGTGCCCCCGCCCTACCGAGGGCGTATGCCGCCGCCCCACCTGCCGGGTCGACGTCCCCACGCGCCGGGGTGACGCTCAGAGCGTTGCGGGACCGCTCCCGTGTGCGGGCGTGGTCTGCCGCGTCAGTGCGTCGCGGGCCCGAAGGGGTCCCGGGTGCTCGCGCATCGACGCACCCAGCCGGTGAAGCCCCGCGCGGTCCACGGAGTCCGCGGGACCCATCAGGCGCTCGGCGGCCGAGCGGATCGCGGCGGCGTCGGCGCGGTTGGGGTCGAGCACCTCGCCCAGCCGCTGCGCCTCGACGGCGGCGGCGCCGGCGAACTGGTCGGTGGAGAGGGGGAGGAGGAGCAGGGGAACGCCGGCTGTCAGTGACTCGGTGACGCTGTTGTTGCCGCCGTGCGAGACGGCCACGGAAGCGTGACCGAGCAGGGTCACCTGCGGGAGCATCTCGCGTACGAGCCACGACTCGGGGAGTGCACCCAGCAGGGGGCGCGGCGTCGACCCGTGGGCCAGGGCGACGCGGACGTCCAGTGGGCGCAGCGCCTCGACGATCGTCGCGAGCAGGTCGGAGCGGGCGGAGAGGAAGCTGCCGAGGCTGACGTAGACGACCGGCTCGTCGCTGCGGCCGAGCCACGTCTCGACCTGCTCGTCCGAGGCCTCGGCCCGCACCGCGGAGCCGAGGAAGGTGTGGCGCGGGAGCAGGGCGGTGCGGTCGTGGTCGTGCAGCTCCGCGGGGTAGTTGAGCATGAGGACGTCGCCGGTCTCGGCGAAGGCGTCGACGCTCGGCGTGGCCCCCGGCGACAGCAGCGCCAGTGCGGCGTTCCACTGCGCGGTGAAGTCGTCGCGCACCTGCTCCGAGAGGCGCCGCAGCTCGGCGAGCGCGTCCGGCCCGGGCGTGAAGGCACGAGGCCAGGCAGGCGGGTAGCCGTAGACCTCGTCGCCGACGGTGAGAGCGGACGGGTGACCCAGCACGACGTCGGCGTGGCTGGTGCCCCTGCTGGCGAGACCCAGTCGCGCACCGAAGGCGAGGTGGTCGACGACGACCGTGTCCGGGCGCACCCGGTCGACGACGTCGTGCACGGCCCGGGCCACGCCCACGGCGTTCCAGAGGAGGTCGTCACCACGCGCCCGGGCCTGGTAGGCCAGCGTCTCGACGGCGCCGAGCCGCGTCGCCTCGAAGAACCCACGGAGCGAGTCGTCCTCGCCCGCCGGCTGCTCCTCGGCCCGGATGACGCCGGGGTTCGAGCCGCGCCCCAGCTGCAGGTGCTCGCGCTCGTAGCCGAAGGCGGTGACGAGGGCATCGGTGGCCGTGCCGGTGGCGACGACGACGCGCTCACCCGCATCACGCCAGGCCGTGGCGAGGGTGGCGAGCGGGTAGAGGTGGGAGGCGTAGTCAGGGCTGATGACGAGGAGGGTCACGAGGCTCCCTCCACGGCGTCGGAAAGGCGCGGCTCGCCCGCTCGCTGCGGCGCCACCTCACGGTAGACCGCGGCGAGCGACGCGGCCATCGTGTCGATGCCGAACCGCGTGCGCACCATGTCCCGGGCCTGCGCCATCCGGGTGTCGGCTTCCGGTGCGGCTGCGAGGTCGAGCGCCTCGTGGGTCGCGCCCGCGAGGCCGGCGGCAATGGACGTGTCGGCGAGGATGCCCGTCTCCCCGTGGGCGACGTAGGTCGCCGGGCCCCCGCCGTCGGGTGCGACGACGACGAGCCCGACGGCCATCGCCTCGAGGATCGCGATGCCGAACTCCTCCTTGAGGCTCGCGCTCACGTAGACGCCGGGCGGCGCCGTGTCGCCCGGACGTCCGCGCAGCCGCGCGAGCCACGCGATGGTCGTCGTGTTGGGACGGTGCCCGGCCACGAGCAGCCCCAGGTCGGCCGCCTCGGCGGCAGGCACGACGGCGTCGATCCGGGCCAGCTCGGCGGCCTCCTCGTCGCTCGGGTGGTCGAGATCGCCGCCCACGAGGAGCAGGTTGCAGCGCTCGCGCAGCCGGGCGTCGTCGCGCCAGGCCTGCACGAGGGTCGCCATCCCCTTGACGGGGTTGAGCCGACCGACCGACACGACGGTCGGCAGGGCTCGGCGGTCGTCGGGGAGGGTGTCGAGGAGGCTGTCGAGCTCGTCGACGGCGGATGTGACGCCGGACCCGCGGCGACGTCCCGACCCATCCAGGGTCTCGCCGACGATGCGGTCGACACCTGCCACGTCGATGCCCTCGCCGACGACGCTGAGGCGGTCTCGCTGCACGTCGATGTCGATCCCGAGGTAGCGCCGCAGGTCGTCGCCGACCTGTGGGCGCGGGAAGAGCACGAGGTGGGAAGCGCGCGCGGCGAGGTCGCGGAGCAGCTGGTCGCGGAACCACAGGTGCTCCACGAGATCGGCTGCGTCGAACCCGGCACGGGTCAGCGTCCCGGCGTGGTCCCGCGCGTCGATGAGGGCCTGGGGGTCGGGCGCGAGGGTCAGCACGACGGGGATGCCGAGCTCGTCCGCCACTTCTGCGGCGGCCATGGACCCGACGTCGGCCATCCGCAGGTGGATCGCGTCGACGCGACCGGCGGTCCGGAGGACCCGGCGGATCCCGCGGCGCGCCGCGACCCGCGCAGGCCACGCACGGCTCACCCCCACAGGACCCGACAGCGGCACCTTCGCGTAGTGGTGGCCCCTCGCGAGAAGCGAGGAGCCGACGTGGCCACCGGGCGCGGCGGACGGACGTCCCGAGGGGAACTGGGCCGGTTCGGGGCTGCCGCCCGACACGGTGATGACCCGAGTCATCGCGGGCTCGCCGCGCAGCAGGGCGTCCCCGAGGTGCACGAGCAGCGTGGCGATGCCGCCCGTGTCGCCCCGGCCGGAATGGTGCAGCTGTCCGTCGATGTCGGAGTGGAGGAAGAGCTGTACGACGGTCAACCCGTCGGGCACGGGCGGTGCCGGGGCCGGACGCAGGTCGAAGAGGGCGAGCCGGGCGGTCTGGGCCAGAGGGCCGACCGTACGGGCCAACGACACGAGGAGTGCCTCGGCGCTGTGGTCGGCTGCGGGTCCGTCGCCGAGGGCGGCCGTCGCGGCCGCGCGCACCGGGAGCGCCTCGGTGTCGTCTGCCGCGAGAGCCACGAGCGCCGTCGTGGTCGCTGCGCCGGGCACCAGCCCCAATGTCTCGGCCAGTCGGGTGCGGCCGTCGTCGTCGGTCGTTGACGCCAGACCGGTCACCAGGGCGCCACGCACCCGGTCCGGCTGCCGCACCGCCCAGCTCTCGAGGGTGCGCTGGGCCAGCATCCCAGTGAAGCCGCCGTCGCGGCTCGAGCTGACGAGTTGCGGCAGCGCCTCGTCGACGGGAGCCGTGTGCCGCAGCGCGTCGAGCGCGTGCTCCGCCACGTGGCGCCGCCCGTCAGCCACCAGGCGTGCGAGCACCGGTGCCGCGGTGGGGTCGTCGCAGACGCCGAGCGCGTGGACGGCGGCGAGGGCGGTCAGGGGATCGTCGGAGAGCGTGGCCGAGATCAGGTCACGGACGCCGTCACCGTCCGCCTGCGCAGTGACATCGGCGAGCGTCGACGCTGCCCGCATGGCTTCGAGGAGGGTCGGAGCGGTCCGGACCGCCTCGAGCGCGGAGCGGGGGTCCATGGCTCCGACCTTAAGCGTCCGATCGCGAAGATGTACAACCCTTGTCCAACGTTGGCCGAGGAGTCGGGCACTCCAGGCCGCCTCAACGGTCGAGGGTGGAGACCGTCGAGCTACGGTCGGCGGAGCCAGCCCTTCTCGTGTGCCGCCCAACCCAGCTGGATGCGGCTGTTGGCACCGGTGGCATCCATGAGCGACCGGACCCGGCGCTGGACGGTGCGTAGCCCGACGTCGAGCTGCCGCGCGACCAGGACGTCGGAGGCGCCGGCGATGAGGAGCGAGAGCACCTGGAGGTCGGTCTCGTCCGGACCCGGGGCCGTCTCCACGAGCTCGTCGCTCTCGGGAGACACGAAGTTGAGCGGCCAGGCTTCGCGCCAGACGAAGTCGAAGAGCGACAGGAGGGACTGGACGAGCCCGGTCGAGTGGATGACGAGGGCCGCCGGCTCCGGGGAGTCTGCATCAAGGGGCACCATCGCGGTGCGACGGTCGGCGATGACGAGCTTGGTCGGGACACGGTCGCTGATCCGCACCTCCTCGTCGCGGCGTATCACCGCCACCAGCTCGGTCTGCGACGTCTGCTCCAGCACGTCGCGCTCGAGCACGACCCGGTACCGGACGCCGCGGGCCGCCGCGATGTCTTCGGCCTGGTTCTCCGACGCCGTCACGGCCGTCGGGTTGTCGGTGACGAGGACGCAGACCTCCTCGACGGCGCCCAGCTGCAGCTGGTGGAACCGCTGTCCGACCGCGCCGGCCCCGACGACCACCTCGACGAGATCGTGAACGCTCCCCGCAGCATCGGTGCGGTGCGCCTCCGCCAGCCGCGCGGCCACGAGCTCGGCCTGATCGAGCTCGTGACGGCGGTCGTTGAGGAGGGCGCGCAGCGCGATCCCCGGTGGCGCCGCTACCCAGCGGCCCGGCGTGGCGGCCGACTGTGCCACCAGTCCCATGCGCTCCAGCCCGACGAGACTCTCCTCGACCTCCGCGTTCGAGAGCTGGCAGCGATGGGTGAGGTCGTCGACGGTCGTGCCACCCAGCCCGACCAGCGTGCGGTACAGGTTCGCCTCCGCCGGACCGAGACCCAAAGCCGCAAGCGCTTCCATGTCGCTCCTTCCGCCAACTCTGACGTCGTCAGGGCGGGTGGCGCACCTGCGCCATGACGCATAACCGCCGCACGCACATTCTTCCGGACAAACCGGCGCTCCGGCACTGTGACTGACGGCGCCGGATTCCCCACCCGGCGCCCCCCACGCAGCGTGACCCGAACAGCGGCTCGCGCCCCCACTCCCCGGAGGACCACAGCATGCGCCCCATCTGGCGTCACACCCTAGGGGTGGCAACGGTTGCCATCGTTGCCGCCACCGCGGCCGCCCCCACCTCGGCCTTCGGCCAGGGCTCAGGTGCCCCACCCCGTCCGATCGTCGGATCGCGCGCTGCCCAGGCGACGAGCGACGCTCCCAAGACCGTCACCCTGATCACGGGCGACAAGGTCCTCGTCACCGGGGCAGGCACCAACGCCCCGATCGTCACGGTGCTACCGCGCGAGGACGGCACCGTGCCCTCCGTGGAGACTCGGCGGGTCGGCAAGGACGTCTACGTCTACCCCGCCGATGCCGTGGACGCCCTGTCTTCCGACAAGGTGGACGAGGAGCTCTTCAACGTGACGGGGCTCGTGGCCATGGGCTACGACGACGCCAGCACCGACAGCGTGCCGGTCATCGCCCGCTACTCCACGGACCTCAGCCGGGCGCGTTCCGCGCCCGCCACGCCGAAGGGCGCTGCCAAGGGTCAGACCCTGCACTCGATCGACGGCATCGCGCTCAAGGCCGGCAAGGCGCAGGCCGCTGCCTTCTTCGCGGACGCGACGGACCCGTCCACCGCAGCCGGTGCGAAGATCGAGAAGATCTGGCTCGACGCGAAGGCGTACGCCACGCTCGACCAGTCGACGAAGCAGGTGGGCGCCGACCTCGCCTGGGCGAGCGGACTCAAGGGCAGTGGCACCAAGGTCGCCGTCCTCGACACCGGCGCCGACGCCGAGCACCCCGACCTGAAGGGTCGGATCGTGGCGTCCAAGGACTTCACCGGGTCGGCGGATGGCGCGCTGTCGGACGTGCAGGGCCACGGCACGCACACCGCCTCCACCGTGGGCGGCTCTGGTGCGGCGAGCGCTGGTCTCGAGAAGGGCGTCGCCCCCGAGACCCAGCTGCTCATCGGCAAGGTGCTCGGTGACAACGGTGGAGGTTCCGACTCGATGATCATCGGCGGCATGGAGTGGGCGGTCGGGCAGGGCGCCGACGTCGTCTCCATGAGCCTGGGCAGCAACGGGTCGCCGTCCGCCTGCAACGATCCCATGTCGTCGGCGGCCCAGGAGCTCGCCACGACGAGCAAGGCGCTCTTCGTCATCGCTGCCGGCAACACCGGCTCGGCCAACAACACCGTCTCGGCTCCCGGCTGTGCTCCCGCCGTGCTGACGGTGGGCGCCGTGGACCGTCAGGACGTGCCGGCATGGTTCTCCAGCCGCGGGCCCACAGCGGTCGACCACACCCTCAAGCCGGAGATCTCGGCGCCGGGCGTCGGCATCACCGCCGCGCGCTCAGGCGGGCGGGGCGACAACGCGTACGTCGCGATGTCGGGCACGTCGATGGCGACGCCGCACGTCGCCGGTGCCGCCGCCATCGTCAAGCAGACGCACCCGACCTGGACCGGGCAGCAGCTCAAGGCGGCCCTCGTGTCGTCGGCGAAGTCCGATGTCCCCGGTGATGTCCGCGCGCAGGGTGCCGGCCGCCTCGATGTCTTCGCCGCCACCAAGGCCTCGGTCACCACGATGCCGGTGCAGGGCGGCACCTTCGCGTGGCCGCACACGAGCGCCCAGGTCACGACCATCGACCTTCCCTACACCAACGTCACCGACCAGCCGGTCACCCTCAAGCTGTCCGTCGCCGGTGTCACGGGTGACGACGGTTCCGCCGTCACGTCGACGCCGGCCGTCCTCGGAGCCTCGTCGGTGACCATCCCCGCTGGTGGCACCGTCAAGGTCCCGCTGAAGGTCGACCCGACCGCGAAGCTCGCGGCTGCGCAGTACGGCGATGTCACGGGCCGCATCCTGGCCACCGGCGGCGCCAACGTGTCGACGCCCTTCTCGCTCTACGTCACTCCCCAGACGGTGCAGCTCACCGTCCGGATGAAGGACCGCCTCGGTCAGCCCGCCAACCTGGGTTCGAGCGTCGACGTGGTCAACATCGACTCCATCAAGGCGCAGCGCGCCTTCAACAACGGTGCCGCGGAGCAGACGTTCCAGGTGCGTCCCGGCACCTACTTCCTGTCGAGCTTCGTCAGGAGCCCCGACCCGACCTGGCTGACCCCGAACACCGTCGGCTCCATCGCCTACTTCGGCCGACCGGAGATCAAGATCACCGGCGACACGACCGTCGACTTCGACGCGACCAAGGCGCACCTGCTGTCGGTCAAGACGGACCGACCCAGTGAGCCCAAGGCCTCGGTCCTCTCGTTCTCCCGCACGTGGGACGACACGTGGATCCACGCCGGCTCCCTCAGCAGTGGCTCGACGACGACCGCCGTGTACGCCGACGTGCAGGGCAACCCCCAGCAGGGCACCTGGGAGTTCGGTGACTGGTCGCGCCGCTACGCGCCTGCCGTCGCGTCGCTGTCGGTCGTCGCAGGACCGGTGCTGCACCCGATCGCGGCGCCGAACGCGGCGCCGGGCCTCGACGGTGTCGGCACTGCGGGTCTCGTCGACGGCGGTACCGGCTCGATCTTCGACCCCGCCCGCGTGGGTGGCAAGGTCGTGCTCGTCAAGGTCAGCACCGCTGGCATCTCCCCGTCGATGGTCAACCGGGCTCGCGCGGCCGGTGTCAGGGCCCTGCTCGCGTACGCTCCGGCTCCCGGCAAGTGGCTGCCGGTGGCCGGGTTCACGCCGCTCAGCGTGGCGACCTACTCCCTTCCGATGGCCGAGGGCGACCAGCTCCAGGCTCTCCTTGCCACCGCCCCCGGTGGTCAGCTGACGCTCTCCTGGAAGGCGACGGCCAGCAGCCCGTACGTCTACAACCTCGGCTTCACCCAGTCGACCCCGCTGACCGACGACAAGACGTTCGTCGCCCAGGACAAGAAGCTCGGCCGCACGGAGGCGGACTACAAGGGCATGGGTGTCGACACGCCGCTCCTGGACTACGTCTATGCCGGTCGTGACAACGGCGTCACCTTCGGTGTCTCCGCCTATGAGGCGGTCCACGTCGCGAGGAAGCGCACCGAGTTCTACACCGACGGCGGCACGAAGTGGCTGCACTACCTCACCTCGAGCTTCCCCTTCGGAGAGGCGATGACCGAGGCCTGGCGCACCTACCCGGCCGGCAGCGTCCGCACCGACAGCTGGTACGGCGGCATCGTCGCCCCGGCTGCGATCAAGAACGACCAGGGCGTCGAGCAGCTGACGGCCGAGCGGCAGGGTGGCCTGATGGGCTTCGCCCCCCAGATGTGGGGCGACGACTTCGGGCACGTGGCCAACCCCGGCAGCTTCGGGGACGAGGGCAACCTCACGCTGCGCCGCAACGGCGAGGAGATCGGCTACAGCTACACCCCCAACGGCGTCTTCGAGGTGCCGGCCGAGGACTCGGCCTACGAGCTGGAGATGAACACCGGCAAGTTCGGGAGCCCGGCGCGTCAGTGGGCCCGATCGACCGAGGTCACGACGACGTGGCGCTTCCGCTCCGCGCTCGACCCCGACACGTTCTCGGTCGGTCTCCCGCTGCTCTTCCCGCGGGTCGGCCTGCCCGAGGAAGGCAGCAAGACCCTCGCCGCCTCGGCGGGGCAGGTGCTGCCGATCCGGGTCACCGGTCACGGCGGCTACGCCCCTGGTGACATCGTCTCGGCGACGTTCGCCTTCTCCTACGACGGTGGCACGACGTGGACGGACGCCGCGGTGTCCAGCAACGCCGGGGCGTGGAGCGCGGTCGTCGACCACACGGGTGCCAGCGGCAAGACGGTCACCACGCGGGTCGAGGTGACCGACCGCAAGGGTGCTTCGGTGACGCAGGTCGTCAAGGCGGCCTACGCGGTGCGCTGACGAAGCGACAGATCTCTCGACATGGCGGATGCCGCCCACCTCCCCGGAGGTGGGCGGCATCCGCCCATGACTCGGCGCACCTGCGCGCCGGGAAGTTCACCGCGAACCCGGCTCGCTCGTGCTCGCGGTCATCGCACGCGCCGGGAAGTGAGGGCGCGGCGGCGGACCGACCCTCATCCGAATGCCGCGAACGGGTCGGCCACGCCGATGTAGCAGGTCTCGAGGTACTCCTCGATACCTTCACGTCCTCCCTCGCGGCCGAGGCCGGACTGCTTCACGCCGCCGAACGGAGCTGCCGGGTTGGACACCACGCCCGTGTTGAGGCCGAGCATCCCGGTCTCCAGACGTTCGCCCATCCGGAGCCCTCGGTCGAGGTCGCGGGTGTAGACGTAGCAGACGAGTCCGAACGGCGTGGCGTTCGCGAGGCGGACGGCCTCGTCCTCGGTGTCGAAGGGAACGATCGAGGCGACCGGTCCGAAGATCTCCTCGTCGAGGATGTCCGCGCCGGCTGGCACGTCGGTGAGGACAGTGGGCGGGAAGAAGTGGCCGGGTCCGTCGAGTGCCCGGCCACCGAGGGCGAGACGGGCGCCCGCGGCGACGGCTCCGTCCACGAGACGACCCACCCTGGCGACGGCCGCGGCGTTGATGAGGGGACCCAGGCGTGTGGCCGGGTCGGTGCCACGACCGACCGTGACGGAGGACATCCGTGCTGCGAGGGCCTGTCCGAACTCGTCGGCGAGACTCCGGTGCACGAGGAAGCGGTTGGCGGCGACGCAGGCCTCACCGCCGTTGCGCAGCTTGGCGGCGAGCGCTCCCTCGACGGCGGCGTCGAGGTCGGCGTCCTCGAAGACGATGAAGGGGGCATTGCCCCCGAGCTCCATCGAGACCCGGAGCACCTGGTCGGCCGAGGCGGCGATGAGCCGCCGGCCGACCGGTGTCGAGCCGGTGAACGACAACTTGCGCAGCCGCGCGTCCGACAGCAGCGGGCCGCTCACCGACCCCGGGTCGGTCGTGGGGATGACGCTGAGGACACCCGGCGGCAGGCCGGCGTCCTCGAGGACCTCGGCGAGGAGCAGGGCGCTCAGTGGGGTCAGCGCGGCAGGCTTGAGGACCATGGTGCAGCCCGCGGCGATGGCCGGCGCGATCTTGCGGGTCGCCATGGCGAGCGGGAAGTTCCACGGTGTGATGAGCAGGCACGGCCCGACCGGTCGCCTCGTGACCACGAGGCGGTTGGCTCCGTCGGGAGCCGTGGAGTACCGGCCGGAGATCCGCGTTGCCTCCTCGCCGAACCAGCGGAGGAACTCGGCCCCGTAGCTGACCTCGGCGTGCGCCTCGGCGAGGGGTTTGCCCATTTCGAGGGTCATGGTCAGCGCGAAGTCCTCGGCGCGGATGGTCACGAGCTCGAAGGCCTGGCGGAGGATCTCGGCTCTGACGCGCGGTGGAGTGCGCCCCCACGACGGCTGGGCGGCGTGCGCCGCAGCGAGCGCGCGGTCGCCGTCGTCGGGTCGCGCGTCGGCGACGGTGGCGAGGACGGTCTCGGTGGAGGGGTCGACGACCTCGAACCGGCCACCGTCGGCAGCCTCGGTCCACCGGCCGTCGATGTAGAGCCCGGTGGGGATCCGAGCCAAGAGAGCGCGTTCGGTCTGGTCCGTGACCGCTGTCGTCGTCATGTCGTCACTTCCTAGGTAGGGGAGAGGGAGGGCGCTCGCGCAGCGCAGCACGGCATACGCCCGTGCGGGAGCGCCGCTGGGTCTACCGGCGCACGAGGTCGGGCCCGACGTCGGCGCAGGACCGGCACCCGGCGAGGGCGAGCGCCTCCTCGACCTCCGAGGCCATGTCGACGAGGAGGTCTCGCACCCCGTCGGACCCGCCGGTGGCGAGGGCCCAGATGACCGGTCGTCCGACGAGCACGGCTCGCGCTCCGAGGGCGAGCGCCTTGAGGACGTGCGATCCCGTGCGGACGCCCCCGTCGACGTAGACCTCCACCCGGTCGCCGACGGCCTCGACGACCTCCGGCAGGGCCAGCGGCGCCGGGACGACCCCGTCGAGCTGCCGCCCTCCGTGCGTCGACACGACCACGGCAGAAGCGCCGGCAGCCACACAGTCCCTGGCGGCCTCTGCGGTCAGCACCCCCTTGGCCACGACGGGCAGTCCGCTGGTCGCGGCGAGCCGTTCGAGGTCGTGTGGGCCGACGTCCGCGGCCTGCACCATCCGTCGGTCGCCGACGTCCCGGTGGTCGAGCGACTCGATGATCCCGGTGCTCGGACGGGAGACAGGGAGGCCGGCGCGCTTGCGAGCCACGCGGGGGGTGTCGACGGTGACCACGAGAGCCAGCGCACCGGCGGCGGCGGCACGGCGGCCGACCTCGTCGGTGACGCCGCGGTCCTGCAGCACGTAGAGCTGCTGCCAGAAGGGACCGGCAGCGGCGGCGACAGCCTCCACCCGGGTGCTCGACCTCATCGACAGCACGAGGAGACTGCCCGCCGCCCGGGCCGCCCGGGCGACCCCGACCTCACCCTCGGGGTGGGCCAGCCGGTGGGTGGCAGTGGGGGCGACGAGGACGGGCGAGGTGATCGGATGTCCGAGCACCTGAGACGCCGCCGAGGTCGCCGACACGTCCCGCAGCACCCTCGGCCGCAGCAGCACCTCGTCCCAGGCCTGCTCCTGCCGCGCGAGCGTGGTCTCGTCCCCTGCGCCCGCGGCGAAGTAGGCGAACACGTCTGGCGGGAGGGCGGCCTCGGCCCGGTCCCGCAGTGAGGCATGGTCGATCATCGCCCCGGGTCCAACCGATCCAGCTCAGCGCGGATCCACTCCAGCTCGCGCGAGACGTAGTCGACGATGTCGCCGTTCTTGAGGTGCGCGGGCAGCACGTCCCACGTGTAGGTCTCGATCTCGAGGTGGTCCGAGAGCGGGGTACGGGCATGCACCTCGAGCGCGGCCACGATGCCGGCCCGCGTCGTGCTGAGTCCGTCCAGGTCCTCGAGGAAGATCGGTACGTGGAAGTGCGTCCGCCACTCGCGAGGACCTCCTGAGGGATCGGCGCGCCAGGCCTTGATGGCGTCGGCGAGGTGGAGAAACCGCGTGAGGCGCCCGTCTCGTCGCTCCGTCGTCTGGCTGAGGTAGATCGTGTCCGTGAACGCCTCGAGGGCGTCCACGGCGGAGTCGGTGACGTCCGGGACGCGGAGCGCGGCTGCGGCCTGCAGCTTGAAGACCGGGACCCCGGCCTCGGAGAGCAGCTCCAGCGACCGGGCGATGTCCTCGAACTGCACGGACTGGTGGCAGATGTCGAAGACGACGCCGAGGTGGCGACGGACCAGCCCCGCGACCTCGCTGACGGGGAGTCCCGTGAGCCGGCACAGGGTTTCCGTCCCGGTCGAGGACCAGACGTCCTCGCGGAACCAGTCCACCGTCTCCGGGGTCGTCTCGAGGAAGCAGGCAGGCTCCGGCTCCAGCGCGAGCTTGACTCGCCGCCCCGTCCTGCGCTCGAGGTCGACGAGGTGTGCCACCACGGTGAGGACGTTCTCGGTCAGCGTGGCCCGGTCCGCGGTCGTTCGCACCTTGGGTCGGAAGGCGAGCGGCGAGGTCTGGATGGACGGTGACACGTGGGACGGGCAGACCTCGGCGAGGATGTCGGCGACCTGGCAGGTGTAGCGGACCCGGTCAGGATCCGACCAGTCGGGCTCGTACACCTCCTCCATCACGACACGACCCTTGAAAGGGCCGTAGGGGAAGGCATTGACGGTGTAGACGTACATGTCGTTCTCGTCCAGCCAGACCCGCAGACGTTCCCGCTCGCCCGGGTTGTCGGTCAGCGTCTGCGCCGACGAGGCGGACAGACGGAGCGAGACGGCATACGACGTGTCGGGCGACACCCTCCGCTTCACGGCCGGCGCGTAGGTCATGAGGCTGTCGCGCATCTCCGGCCAGGTGTCGCCCGGGTGCACGAGGGTGGAGTACGCGAGGTGCTCGGTGCGGGCGTTCACGACGAGCTCCCGCTCTCGTGGGCCTCGAGGCGCTGACGCACCCGGGCGAGCAGCCGCGCTGCGCTGGCACCGGCCAGATGCTCGTCGACGGTGAGAGCGAGGTGCACGAAGGAGCCGATCCCGATCCCGCGTCCACCGTCGGGGAGCTCGACGACGGTGGGCCGGTCGACGACGTCTCCGAACGAGATCGCGACGACCACGCCGTCCTCGAGCACGGGGACGTCGAACAGGACGCCGGTGCCCCGGAGGTCGTGGACCGACAGCTCGGGCCGGGAGGCCTGCCCCTCAGAGCCGTTCAGGGGTGTGTCTGCGGCTCCGAGGACTCGCTGGATCCCCTCCACTCCGAGGTCGTGGGCGTTGACGACCGTCCGTGGCGCGCCCCCGGGCGGCCCGTGCACCGACACCGTCGTACGGACGACCTCGGCCGTCGCCGCGCGGACGGACCGGACCGTCCGGACCGACGACTCGACGAGGCAGGCGAGCAGGTCAGGTGAGGTCGTCAGACGGGTGACCTCCACTTCGGTCACCGCGGTGTGGCAAGCGCGCACCGTGCCGGGAGCGGCGACCGGAGAGGCGAGCGGGAGGGACTCCGCCATCGAGGCCGCCCGGTTCACGTCGTCCGTCGTGACCCGGCCGCGCGGACCGGTGCCGGTGAGTCCCCCGAGGTGCACGCCCCGGTCGTGCGCCAGACGGCGCACCCGGGGAGAGTGCACCTGCCGGGGGCGGTGGCCACCTGAAGCGCGAGGGGCCGGCCGACCCCCGGGGAGGAAGGGCGCCAGCGACGGAGGCACGCTCACGACTGGAGCGCCTTCTCGACAGTCCGGGCGACGCTCTCGGCGGACGGCATGACGAGGTCCTCCAGGGAGTCGGCGGACGGCAGCGGGATGTGCGGGGTCGTGATCCTCTGCACCGGTCCGTCGAGGTCCCAGAACGCCTCGTCGGCGACGAGGGACGCGATCTCGGCACCCCAGCCGAGCAGCTGGGGATTCTCCTCGACGGTGAAGAGCCTGCCGGTCCTGGCGACCGAGTCGAGGATCGTCCGGGTGTCGAGAGGTACGAGGGAGCGCACGTCGATGACCTCGGCATCGATGCCGCGGGTGGCCAGGTCCTCCGCAGCAGCCAGCGCCCTCGGCACCATCATGCCGAGCGCCAGGATGGTCGCGTCGCGACCGGGGCGGCGCACCTTGGCGGTGCCGAGCGTGTCGACGATCTCGCCGTCGGGCACCTCGCCCTTGGCGGCATACAGACCCTTGTGCTCGCAGAAGATCACCGGGTCGTCGTCCCGGATCGCCGCGGCCATCAGGCCGACGACGTCCTCGGCGGTCGACGGCGTCACGACCTTGAGCCCCGGGATGGCCATGGCCCAGTTCTCGATCGACTGCGAGTGCTGGGCCCCGAAGCGCAGGCCTCCGCCGTTGCCCGTCTTGATGACGAGCGGCATGGTCACCTGACCCGCCGTCATGTAGCGCGTCTTGGCGATCTGGTTCACCACGATGTCCCAGCACACGGCGAAGAAGTCCGAGAACATGATCTCCGCGACCGGTCGTAGCCCGGTCATCGCCGCGCCCATGGCCGCGCCGAGGATGGCCTGCTCGCTGATGGGTGTGTCGATGACCCGCTTCGGGCCGAACTCGTCGAGCAGGCCGACCGTCGTCTTGAAGACGCCGCCGGCCCCGGCGATGTCCTCGCCGACGACGACGACGCGCTCGTCGCGGCGCATCTCCTGTGCGATGCCGCGCGCGACGGCATCTCGGTAGCTCAGTTGCGCCATGACCATCCTCCATCAGCCCAGACATCGGTGAACGCGCTCTCGGGAGAGGGGAGCTCGCCGGCGATGGCTCCCTCGGTGGCCGCATCGACGAGCGCGAGAGCCGTCGCGTCCATGGCGTCGAGCTCGGCCTCCGGAACGCCGAGCCGCCCCAGTCGCTCGCGGTAGATCGTGAGTGGGTCGTACGCCTTCCAGGCGTCGACCTCACCGGTGGGACGGTACTTCCCGGGGTCGGCGCGCGAGTGCCCTCCGTGGCGGTAGGTCAGGGCCTCGACGAGCGAGGAGCCCCGGCCCGAGCGCGCCCGGTCGAGGGCTTCGAGCGCGGCGAGGTGGACGGCGTCGGCGTCGTTGCCGTCGACGACGATCGACTCGAGCCCGTACGCCGCGGCCCGGTCGGCCGCCGGGTGCGCGACGGCGGTGATGTCGCGGATGGACGTGTACTCCATGTAGAGGTTGTTCTCGCACACGAAGACGACCGGTAGTCGGTACACCGCGGCGTAGTTGAGGGCCTCGTGGAAGGCGCCGATGTTGGTGGTCCCGTCGCCGAAGAAGCAGACGGCCACCTGGCCCGACCCGCGGTACTGCGCGGACCACGCAGCTCCGTTGGCGATCGTCAGGTGCGCCCCGATGATGGCATAGGACCCCATCATCCCGTGCTCGACGCTCGTGAGGTGCATCGAACCGCCCTTGCCTCCCATCAGGCCGTTGGCCCGTCCGAGCAGCTCGGCGAGCACCGGTGTCATCGGCACGCCCCTCGCGAGGGTGTGTGCGTGGCCGCGGTACGTGGCGAAGGTGTAGTCGTCCTCGTGCATGGCGGCTCCGAAGCCCGCCGCGATCGCCTCCATGCCGAGCGACAAGTGGCTCGTGCCCTTGACCAGCTGCTTCATGAAGAGGTCGTAGGCGCGCTTCTCGAAGGTCCGCATCTCTCGCATCGAGCGGTAGAGCTGTCGCCGCGTCTCCAGGTCGACGTCGAGCGCGTCGTTGCTGTCGCTCCGCCCCGGTGGGAGCACGACGCCGTGCTCGCCGTAGCGGTGCTCCGCCAGGGGCAGTCTCATGCGCCGACCTCCGCCGGGGTGGAGCTGTTCCTCGTGCCGGACTCGGCATCGGTGCCGGAGTCGGCGTCGGTACCCGAGTCGGCGTCGGCATCGGTGCCGGAGTCGGCGTCGGTGCCCGAGTCGGCGTCGGTGCCGCGCGGCGCGCGGTTGAGGTGGGACTGGCTGTCGCGCATCGTCGGCAGGTGGCCGCCGGTCGTGAAGTAGCGCTTGCCGGCCACGAGCAGCTCCTCGGCAGGGAACTTCGTGATGACCTCGCAGCCCGTGGCGGTCACGACGACCTCCTCCTCGATCCGGGCCGCCCCCCAACCGTCGGCCGCGGGCCAGTAGGTCTCGAGGGCAAAGACCATGCCCTCCTCCAGCGTCTCGGGGCTGTCGAAGGAGGTGAGGCGGCTGAAGATCGGTCGTTCCCAGATCGACAGGCCCACGCCGTGGCCGTACTGGAGCGCGAAGGCCGCCTCCTCGTTGGCGAAGCCGAACTCCTGCGCGGTGGGCCACAGCGCGACGACGTCAGCCGTCGTCACGCCGGGCTTGACGATGTCGATCGCCCGGTCCATCAGCTCGCGACAGATCGTGTACGCGTCCCGCTGGGCCCGTGATGCGCTGCCCACGGCGAAGGTGCGGTAGTAGCAGGTCCGGTAGCCCATGTGGCTGTGCAGGATGTCGAAGAAGGCCGGGTCGCCGGGCCGGATCAGCCGGTCGGTGAAGACGTGCGGGTGCGGTGAGCACCGTTCTCCCGAAATGGCATTGACTCCCTCGACGTGCTCCGAGCCGAGGTCGTACAGCGTCTTGCTCACCACGCCGACGCACTCGTTCTCACGGACGCCCGGACGGAGGAACTCGTAGAGGTTCTCGTAGGCAGCATCCACCATCGACGCTGCCTGCGTGAGCAGGCCGATCTCGTCCCCGGTCTTGATCCGCCTCGCCTCGAGGAAGAGCTGCTGTCCGTCGACGACGTGGAAACCCGCCGCCTCGAGCGCGAAGAGGACCGGCGGCTCGACGATGTCGACGCCGATGGCCTGGCCGTCGAGCCCGAAGTCGCGCATCACCTGGGCGACCTTGGCGGCCACGTCCGCGGCGCGCCCTGCCCCGGGGGAGATCGCGCCGCGCAGCGTGGAGATGCCCGCGCGGGCGCCGTAGTGTTCTCCCCGACCCGCAGCCGCGTGTGGTTCGTCGAGCCAGGTGGACTGCAGCTGGTGGTGACGGGCGGCCGACCCGAAGTCCCACAGGACGGGGTCCCCCCCGCGGGGGAGAATGGCGAAACGGATCATCTTGTCCATCGCCCATGTCCCGATGTGGGTCGCGGTCATGTAGCGGATGTTGTGGAAGTCGAAGGTCAGCAGGGCGCCGAGGTCCGACCGGTCGAGCTCCGCCTTGAGCCGGGCCAGGCGCTCGCGGCGCAGCCGGTCCAGGTCCAGGCGACTCTCCCAGTCGACCGCGTTCGTGCCGTACGTCGGTGACACCATGACTACTCCTCGAGAACGTGGATGGATCGGCAGCTGGTCGGTCGCGGCCGGTGGCGCAGGGTCGGTGGGCCCGGTCAGGCCGGCGTCGCGCCGGTCGGTGAGACGAGGATCTTGAGCTGGTCGCCCGACGGGTTCACGAGGACGTCAAAGCCGTCCGGGACGACCCGCTCCAGCTCGATCTGGGCCGTGACGGCCTTGGCGACGGGGTACTTCCCCGAGGCGATGAGCCTGATGATGCGCGGCCAGTCGGTGATGAGGTAGCACCAGCTGCCGATGTAGCTGATGTCCTTCTCCGACAGCCGCATCGCGTCGATGGTGGCCGGCTTGGTGTGCAGGCCCGTCTGCACGATCGAGCCACGCGTGCGCACACTGTTCATCGCCGTGGTCAGGCCCGGGGTGCTGCCCGAGCACTCGGCGACCACGTCGACGCCGGCGCCTCGGGTGAGCTGTGCGATCGACTCGGCGAACCCGTCCGCGGTCGGGTCGAGGACCGGACCGACGTCGAGGGAGGCCGCGAGCGCTGCGCGGTTGGGATTGGGTTCGGCGATCACGACGGTCGCAGCGCCGAGGGCATCGGCGTAGAGGGCCGACAGCACCCCGATGGGTCCGGCGCCGGTGATGAGCACGATGTCGCCGCCGCGGATCCCCACCCTGTCGATGCCGTATGCCGCCACGCTGGCCGGCTCGACGACGGCCCCCTCCACGTCCGACACCTCGTCGGGGAGGGTCGAGACCTGGTACTCCTTGAGCACGGCGTACTGGGCGAGGCCCCCGGTCTCGGCGGAGAGCCCGGTGCAGGCGAACCGGACGCACAGGTGACCGAGTCCCTGTCGGCAGAAGGTGCATCGGCCGCAGACGATCGCAGGCATGATGCTCACCCGGTCGCCCACCGCCACGTCGGTGACCTGCGCGCCCACCTCCACGACCCGGGCGGAGAACTCGTGCCCGAGCGTCTGGGGGAGGGTCACCCCGGTCAGGGGGTGCGGCGTGGTCGGGGTGACGATGGGGCCCACGAGGTACTCGTGCAGGTCGGTGCCGCAGATGCCGCACCAGAGGACCTCGACGAGGACCTCGTCGGGGGCCTTGATCTCGGGGGATCCGACGTCCTCGATGCGGATGTCGGACTGTCCGTGGAAGCGTGCTGCGCGCACTTGAGTCTCCTCGGTGGTTGTCGATGGATGACGGACCGCCCTGCCTGCAGGGTGATTCGAAGGTCTGGTGATGGTGTCGAGCGCTGTCAGGCCCTGACTCGGCGCACTTGGCTGTAGATCACGGCGGCAGCCACGATGAGGGCGCCCTGGAAGAAGTACTGCCACGTCTGCGACAGGTCGAGGAAGACCATGGCGTTGAAGACCTGGACGATGAGCCCGGCGCCGAGCAGCGTGCCGATGAACGTGCCACGACCGCCCAGGAGGCTGGTGCCACCGAGGACCACCGCGGTGATGCTGCTCAGGGTGTAGCCCACGCCCTGAGCCGGGTCACCGATGCCGAGCTGGCCGAGCAGCACGATGGAGCCCAGGAAGACGAAGCAGGAGGAGGCGACGTACGCCAGGACCGCCGTGCGGCCGACATTGATCCCGACCCGGCGGGCGGCGTCCTCGTCGGATCCGATGGCGCGCAGCCGCAGGCCGGGGCCCCGCCTGCGCAGGGCGTACTCGAGCACCACGGCAGTGACGACAAGGAGCAGGAAGACGACAGGTACCGGACCGATCTTGGTCTTGACGAGGCGGGTCACGGAGATCGCGATGTTTCCTCCGGGCGAGTCCCGGAGAAGGTAGCTGAGGCCCTGGATGCCGATGTAGCTCGCCAGCGTGGCCGCCACCGGGGTGAACTTGGCGAAGCGGATCAGGCTGCCGTTGGCGGCTCCGGTGGCGGCAGCGACCGCCAGCATGACGACCAGTCCCAGCGCCATGACCGCGGCCGATTTCTCGGCGGTCAGGAAGAACGAGCCGACGACGACCAGGAAACCGGCGAGCGGTCCGACGGAGAGGTCGATTCCCCCGGTCATGAGAACGATCGTCTGCCCGAGGGCGATGAAGCCGAGGGCCGCGCACGAGGTCATGACCGACGTGAGGTTGAAGGGTGCGAGGTATCGCGAGTTCTGCGACAGCACGAAGGCGCCGAGAAGGAGCATGACGAGCGCGAGGATGACGACCGGGGCATAGTCCCCGGTGAGGAAGCGGCTCCGCCGGGTCGAGACGGAGCTGGCCGTCCGGCTGGCGCCGCCCTGGTGCACCGTCGCGCTGACGGCCGAGTGGATGAGTCGTTCCTCGGTGACCTGAGCCCCCTCGACGACGTCGAGCACTGCTCCGCGTGACATGACGAGGACGCGGTCGCAGAGTCCTTCGAGCTCCTTGGCGTCGGAGGACGCGACGACGACCGGCACGCCCGCGGCGGAGACCTCGCGGAGGATCCGGTAGATCTCCGCGCGTGCGCCGACGTCGACGCCCTGCGTCGGCTCGTCGGCCAGGACGATGGCGGGGCGGGAGAGCAGGGCCCGGGCGAGCACGACCTTCTGCTGGTTCCCCCCGGACAGGGCCGAGACGACGGTCTCGGGTGAGGCGGTCTTGACGTCGAGAGCGGTGAGCTCGGCCCCGACGATGGTGTCCTCCCGGCGGCGGCTCAGCAGGACGCGACCCCGCAGCCGGTCCAGGGCGGAGAGAGCTGCGTTCTCGCGAACCGAGAGCGTCATCATGAGGCCCTCGTCGTGTCGGTCGGCCGGGAGGTAGGCCGAGCGCTTGCGCAGGTCGCGCGATGTCCGCGACACGCCGCCGACCGTGACCGAGCCCGAGAAGGCCGTGAGCCCGGCGAGCGCCCGCAGCACCTCGCTCTGGCCGTTGCCCACGATCCCCGAGACGCCGATGATCTCACCGGCGCGTGCCGTGAAAGAGACGTCGGAGAAGCCGGCGCCCGAGATCCCGTCGACGGCGAGGACCTCGTCACCCAGCTCGTCCTGCGGTGGCTTGACCGGGAAGGTCGACTCGAGCTGGCGCCCGACGATGAGTGACAGCAGCTCGTCGTCGGTGATGGCCTCCACCTCGGCAGTTCCGCGTACCTTGCCGTCGCGCAGCACGGTGACGCGGTCCGCCAGCTCGCGGACCTCTGCGAGGCGGTGCGTGATGTAGACGACGGCGGTGCCGGTGGCCGCGGCCCGCCGCACGCGTTCGAAGAGCATGTCGACGGAGTCGGCGCCCAGCGGGGCGGTGGGCTCGTCGAGGATGAGCAGCTTCGGCTCCACCGCGAGCGCCTTGGCCAGCTCGAGGAGGTGGCGCTGGGCGACGCTGAGGTTGCCGACCCGGTCCTCGAGGTGGGCGCTCGAGCCGACATCGGCCAGCATCTGCTGCATCGTGCGGATCTGCTCCGCGCCGGTTCCGAGGACGGCACCGGGCACGGCGACCACGAGGTTCTCGGCAACGGTGAGGTCGGGCAGCACCGCTGGGTGCTGGTGGACGATCGCGATGCCGAGCTGGGTGGCCAGGGCGGGTGTCAGCCGCTCGATGAGCGTGCCCGCGCCGGTGATGGTGCCGGCGTCCGGGCTCACCTCGCCGGAGGCGACCCCCATGAGGGTCGATTTGCCCGCGCCGTTCTCGCCCAGCAGGGCGTGGACCTCGCCCCGACGGATCTCCAGGGAGACGTCGGTGAGCGCCGCGACCCCGTCGTAGTTCTTGCTGATGCCGGAGAGGACCATCGCCGACTCGGCGATCACCGCGGTGTCTCTGGTCACGTCCAGTCCTTCGGTCGGCGTTTCGGTCGGCATCTCGCTCAGCGTCTTGGTCTCGGTGGCGACATCGACGGGCACGGGGTCGGCCGGGCCGTCGGTCGTGACGGCACCGGCCGCCCCGTGCGGAGTCACTTGAGCAGCTTCGCCTGGTCCTGTCCGGCCATCTGGGCGGACAGGTAGATGTCACCGGGAAGGTCCTTCTTGCACGTCACCGGGCTGGGCTTGCCGCCGACCGAGTCCTCGAAGGCGGGAGCCTTGAACTGCTTCGACGCGGGCGGGGTGCCACCGGTCGCGAGGGCGACGGCCCACTGGACCGCCAGTCGGGCGTTGTCGTTGCCCGTGGCCACGGTGAAGAGCTTGAAGTCCGGGTTCTGTGCCTTGTGCGCCTCGTAGAAGCACGAGAGGACGTTGCCGTCGGACGTCGCCAGGGCAGGGATGGAGCGACCGCTCTTCTCGAACTCCGGCAGAGCACCGACGAGGGACGGTCCGAAGTCGGACACGATCGCGTCGATCTTCGGGTACTTCGCGATGGCGGCACTCAGGACCTGCTGGGTCTTGGCGGGATCCCAGTTGGTGACCTCGAACGGCGCCTGCCCGATAAAGGTGTACTTCCCCGGGTCGAGGACCTCCTTCATGCCCTTGAGCTCGTCGAGCCCTTGGCTGTTGCCTGCGGGGCCGGACAGGAAGAGGATGTTGCCCCCGCTCGGCAGGGTCTTGGTGAGCCAGTCGGCCCAGTTCTTGCCATCGGTGACGAAGTCGGCTCCCACCCAGACGTCGTAGTCCTTGCCGTCGGCGCCGCCCGGGTTGACCCGGTAGGGCACCGTGGTGACGCCGGCCTCCTTGGCGCTCTGCAGAGCAGGGAGCATGGCGTTGCCGGCGTCCGGGAACACGACGAGCGCGTTGACTCCCTTGGCGACCAGGCCCTGGATGTCGGAGATGGCCTTCTGGGTGTCGCCCTGACCGTCGGCGTATGTGAAGCTCGTGACGCTCGGGCACTTGGCGATCTCGTCCTTGGCTGAGGCCGTCGTCACGAGACGCCAGCTGTTGCCGCCGAACCCGTCGGTCAGGCCCAGGGTGATCTGCTTGGAGCCGCACCAGGATGGCGCGCCCGAGACGGTGCTGCCTCCGCTGGCGGCGGGAGAGGCGCCGTCGGACGAGCTGCCACAGGCTGCGAGAGCCAGGGCGGCGACGCTCGACACTGCGAGGACGCGGATGGCTGTGTTGGGTCGGGACATTGCGGATCGACCTTTCTGATGGTCATGAGCCGGGTGAGGGATGAAGCAAGAGGGGTCAGGCTGGGACGGTGCTCGCTGGACGCTGTGATCGCCTTCGCAGCCGCGACCAGTTGATGGTGTAGAGCGCGACACCGATTGCGAAGGCGGCCGACTGCACGAGCGTCTTGCCCGCGAAGTCGAAGCCGAGGGCCAGCACGAACTGGTCCAGCTGGATCAGGAAGAGCGCCGCGACGGCTGTGGCGACGAGGTTGCCCCGACCGCCGAGCAGGGAGGTGCCTCCGAGGACGACTGCTGCCACCGAGGCCAGCAGGTAGCTGTCGCCCTGGTATGCCGTGGGCTTGTTGAGGATGCCGGCCAGGAGCAGGGCGCCCAGCCAGTAGAAGACCTGCGCGAAGACGTAGCCGCCGGCCTTGAAGCCCTGCACGCGCAGACCAGCAGCCCACGCCGCCGAGCCGTTGGCACCGACCGCCTCGAAGCGACGTCCCGACGCCGTCTTCTTGACGATCACCGTGACGACGGCGGTCGCGAGGACGGCGACGAGGACCGCGTGTGGGATCCCGAGAGTGCTGTCACCGGCGAGCCGGGCGAGCAGGTCGGTGGTCTGTCGGGGGGTCCCCCCGGACACGGCCAGCACCGCGGCGTAGAGCAGCGCGTTGGTGCCCAGCGTGGCGACGATGGGGTTGAGGCCGAGGCGTCCGATGAGCAGGCCGTTGCCGAGCCCGGTGAGGAGCGAGACCCCCAGCGCGAGCAGGGCGGCCGGGAGCACCTTGGAGTCGTCGCCGTAGGCCTGGTGGGTCACGATGACGATGACGAGTGACACCGAGCCTGCGACCGACAGGTCGATGCCGCCCTGCATGACGACCAGGGTCTGCCCGAGGGCGACGATGGCGAGCACGGCTGCGAACGGCAGCATGCTCTGGATCGCACCGGAGCTGACACTGCTCGGGGCGAAGATGAAGCCGGCGATGACGAGAAGGGCCAACGCCGCGACCACGGTCAGCAGTCCACGCGAGAGCCCCCGGGGGGTGCGGCGCGACGGGCTGACCGTCTCGTTCTTCGGATCCATGACCCACTCCTCGACACTGAGGGTTTCGATGCTGACCGTCCGGATCACGGGCGACCAAGGTGTTGGGTGAGACTGTACATAGAGCATTTGGCGTTAACAAGAGGTTCACGCTTGGGTCTTTGTCAACGAGACAAGACCGTGATGCGCGCCTCGGGACGGACACCCGCGAAGCGGGCGAAACGACTACTCGCGTGAGTCCCCTGCAGGCTGGATACGACTCAGGTCGGCCATGTCTCGCGGGCCCCACCCGGCGTCGACGGCGCCCTGCACCCGCCGCAGCGTCTGCTCCGTCACCGGCAGTGCCGCGCCGGTCGTCCTGCCCTGCTCGGTGATCAGGCGCAGGTCCTTGGCGACGAGCTCCAGGCTCATCGCGATCGGCGTCTGCGGGTCGAGGAAAGCAGGGCGCTTGTAGTGGACGAAGGGAGCCCCGACGACACTGCGTTCGAGCACGTCGTAGGCCTCCGTCCGAGTGACTCCGGACCGCTCCGCGAGGACGAGGGCCTCGGCCAGGGCCGCGTTGAGGTCGTGGACCACGAGGTTGACCGCGAGCTTCATCGCCTGGCCTGCGCCGACGTCACCCACCCGGAGCACCTCGGCCGCGAAGGACTCGAGGACCCCCCGGGCGGCGATGACGTCGTCGGGCCGCCCGGACGCCATCACGAGCAAGGTGCCGGCGGTGACGGCGGGCACGCTGCCCGACACGGGAGCGTCGACGAAGCGATGTCCTGCCTCGCCGAGCCGGCGACCCAGACTCGTTGCCGCCGCCACTCCGCTCGTCCCCAGGTCGATGACGAGGCAGTGGGTGGGCAGGGCGCTCAGCACGGCCTCGGAGAGCAGCAGCGACGTGGTCACGTCGCCGTCCGCGAGCATCGTCAGCACGACGTCCGCGTCCGTCACGGCCTCCGAGGGGGTCGTGGCCAGGAGGAGCTCGCCGTGTGTCTGCGAGTCCACCAGGGCCTGGGCGGATGACCGCGTGCGGTTCCACACCCGCACCCGGTGCCCTGCGGCGGCCACGCGTCGAGCCATCGCCGACCCCATGCGGCCGGTGCCCAGGACCGCGACGTCAGCCACGGCGAGGGTCCACCAGGATCTTGCCGCCCGCGGAGCCGGCCACGATCGGGTCGAGACCACGAGCGACGACATCGTCGAGGGGCACCGTCGTGGTGCCGATGACGCCCGCCAGCGGACTGCTCTCGAGCAGCGCGAGGGCACGGGGGATGTCCGTGGCGCAGATGTGGGCGACGGTGGTCGCGATGTCGACCTCACGCAGCACGATGTCCGCGAGAGCGAGCTCCTGCGGGGCCTTGACGAGGCCCACCAGCAGCGTCCGCCCTCCTCGCGCGCAGAGCGACAGCGCGCGGGCCGCGGCGCCGGGCGCGCCCGAGCTCTCGATGACGACGTGGGGCTGAAAGGGAACGAGGTCGCGCAGCTCCTCGAGCGTCGTCTCGCGGCTCACCGCGACGGTGCTCGTCGCGCCGAGTCGTCGCGCCACGTCGAGGCGGTCGGGGTCGACGTCCACCACGGTGACCGTGCCCCGGTGGCCACGCAGCCCCGCCAGGACGAAGGAGCCGATCGCGCCGGCGCCGAGCACGACGACGTCGTCCCCGTCAGCGATCCCGGCGCGGTCGATGGCGTGCAGGCCGACCGCGAAGGGTTGTGCGAGCGCCGCTTCGGTGTCGTCGCACCCGTCCGGAATGGTGACCAGGGTGCTGACGGGAGCGACGACGAGCTCGGCGAGTCCACCGTGGGTCGACAGCCCGAGCGTGTAGTAGCGCTCGCACAGGTTGGTGCGACCGGCCGCGCACCAACGACAGGAGCCGCACGAGACTCCCGCGCCGCAGGCCACCCGTCGGCCGGTCCAGCGTCTGCCCCCGTCCCCTGCGTCTGGGCCGGCGGCGACGACGGTCCCGATGAACTCGTGGCCGAGCACGGTGGGCCCCACGTGGCCGCTGCCGGTGTGTCGGTCCGTGAGCGGGACCATCATCGGTCCCTTCGCGTACTCGGTGGCGTCGGTACCGCACAGGCCGTTGAGAGCGACCTGGATGAGGACCTCACCCTCGCGGGGTCGTGGCTCTGGTCGGTCCTCGACCCGAAGGTCCAAGCGACCGTGGAGCACTCCTGCGCGCATCATCGGCCCCCTACCCGTCAGAGTTGGGCGGACGAGGTGATGTGGACCTTGACCTGGGACCGGTCCTCCAGAACGGCGGTGATCGCCTTCTCGGAGTCCGCGAGATCGTGGCTGGAGGTGACGAGTGGGCTGAGGTCCACCCCGCTGCGGGACAGGAAGCGCAGGGTCTGCGGCCAGACGCCGGGGGAACCGATGATGCCGCGAGCCTGAAGCTCCTTGGACTGGAACAAGCCGAGCTTCGCAGGTGCGGAGCCGCCCACGTCGATCCCGATGTAGACGATCCGGGCGCGGAACGCAGCGACCTCGAGCGCCGTCGCCATCGCCGCCGGCTTGCCGCTCGCCTCGAAGACGACGGAGGCCCCCTCGCCGTCGGTGGCCTCCTGCACCGCGCCGACGAAGCCCTCGGCAGTGGGGTCGAGCACCTCGTCGGCACCGAGCCGCAGAGCGAGCTCCCCCCGGTCCGCTGAGGGCTCGGCCACGACGACCTTCGCACCTCGGCCCACCGAGGCGGCCACGACGCCGAGCCCGATCGGTCCGGTCCCGAGCACGAGAACCGTGTCGCTCGCGTCGAGGTTGTCGGCGCGGACCGTCGCGTAGTAGCCGCAGCTGAACGGCTCGACCAGGGCGCCCTGGGTCCACGACAGGTTGTCGGGAAGGCGGTGGAGCCAGGCCTCCTTGGCCAGGAAGAACTCGGCGGCGGCCCCGCTGATGCTGAAGCCGAAGTGGTCGTCACCGATGACGCACTCGCCGACGACCCGGTCGCCGACGCCGAGACCCTTGACATCCCGGCCCACGCGGACGACTTCGCCGGACCACTCGTGGCCGGGGATCACCGGGTAGGCGAAGGGGATGATGTATCGGCCGGCGAGCAACTCGATGTCGGAGTGGCAGATCCCGACGCTCCGACTGGCGACGAGCACCTCGTCCGGGCCCGGCTCGGGGACGGGGACCTCGTTGAGGTGGAACTGGTCGGGCCCGGTGAACTGCAGCGCGCGCATGTGACGTCCTCGGCAGATGGCTCGGAGCGGTGCAAACCGCTGAACAGGTGGAACGACGGGAGTTCAGTCAGAGTGAACGCTCGGGGGCCACCTGTCAAGCAATCCGGTGGTCAGGACGGGGGGTGGACCACGAACCAGATCCCGCGAGCCGGCTGAGAATGCAGGTTGCGGAAGAGGTGGGGCTGGGAGGAGTCGAAGCCGAGGGCCTCTCCCGCCTGCAGGGTGAAGACGTCGAAGCCCACCGTGATCTCGAGCTCGCCCTCGAGGAGGTATCCGAACTCGGCGCCGGCGTGCTGCAGCATCCGGCCGTCGTTGGTCGAGTTGCTGTGCGGGGGATACACGATCTCGATGAAGTCGAGGTCCCCGCCGGTGTTGTCGGCCAAGCGTTCCCACACGACCCCGGTGTCCATCTCGAGGCGGGATCGGCCGCCGGGCCTGGTGACGGAGACGCGCTCGGCACGACCGGTGCGGGGAACGGCGTCGACCGGGGAGCTGATCTCCGACCGGCTCGGGAGGCCCTCCGCGTTCGCCGGACGCGAGGCGGCGGCCAAGGTCTCGGTGCCGTCGGCGTCGTCACCCGTGCCCGAGGATGGGCTCGCAGCGCCGCCATCCACGGCGAACAGCTCGTCGATCGACACGCCCAGCAGCTGGGCCAAGGAGTAGAGGGTGGCCACCGACGGTTGCGACTTGCCGTTCTCGAGCTGGGACACGAAGGAGGGCGAGACCCCCAGCTGTCGGGACACCTCGCGAAGGGACATCCCGGTGGCGAGCCGCACCTTGCGGAGGCGGCCACCGAGGTTCTCGACCTGCTCGACCACTCTCGGCTCACCTCTGTGCTGGCGTCGGTTTTCCCCGACAGTAGCGCGGGGCGACCCGTCCTGCCCGATCCGGCCGGCGCTCACTCGGGCACCGCCGCAGCACGACTCGGGACCGGCTCGCCGCGGCGGCACGTGCCGGGCCTGAAGTGGCGCGACAGGGTGGGCGCGGCGTGGGTCCGGGTGAGGATGCGTCCAGCCATGGGGGTCCTCCTCGGGAGCCGGGATGTGGTCGGGGTGGAACGGTCCAGGGCAGACGCAGGCGAGCTGTTTCGAGGTAACGTTAATCATCACTTGACGCCCTGTCCAGATCACGGCACCATCGGCCTGTCGCGGACATGGACGCTCGGACGTCACCCGCCGCACCGTCAGCATCGCCCGAAGGAGCGCGCATGGCACCCACTGCCCTCGTCGTAGGAATCACCGGCATCGGTGGACAGAACTGCGCGCACGCCCTGCTGGACAAGGGTTTCGACGTAGTGGGCCTCTCCCGCTCCGTGCGCGAGCCCGTTCCCGGCGTCGACCACGTCCTCGCTGACGTCCTCGACCCCGATTCCGTCGAGCGTGCGGTCGCGGGCAGGCCGATCTCGCACCTGGTGTTCACCACCTGGCAACGGCAGGCGACGGAGGCCGAGAACTGCCGGGTCAACGGTGCGATGCTGCGCAACACCCTCGAGGTCCTCGGTCGCACCACCACGCTCGAGCACGCCGTCCTCGTGACCGGCCTCAAGCACTACCTCGGTCCCTTCGAGGCCTACGCCAAGGCTCCGGCGGAGACGCCCTTCCGCGAGAGCCAAGGGCGACTGCCGTTCGAGAACTTCTACTACGTCCAGGAGGACGCACTCTTCGAGGCAGCGGCTCAGCAGGGCTTCACGTGGTCGGTGCACCGACCGCACACGATGATCGGCTACGCGCTCGGCAACGCGATGAACATGGGGGTCACGCTCGCCGTCTACGGCAGCATCTGTCGCCAGACGGGGCAGCCCTTCGTGTTCCCCGGGAGTCCACAGCAGTGGGCAGGCGTCACCGACATCACCGACGCTCGCCTACTGGGTAGGCACGTCGCGTGGTCGGCGACCGACCCCGCCGGGCGTGACCAGGCCTTCAACACCGTCAACGGTGAGGTCTTCCGGTGGCGTCAGCTGTGGAGCCGGGTCGCGGAGGGCCTCGGTGTCGAACCCGCCGAGTACCCCGGTCAGCCGCAGCCCCTCGAGGGGCGCATGACCCACGCCGACGAGGTGTGGGCCGACCTGGTCTCGCGCCATGGTCTCGCCCCGCACCCGGTGGCGGAGCTGGCGTCGTGGTGGCACACGGACGCTGATCTGGGGCGCACGGTGGAGACGTTCGCCGACATGGGCAAGAGTCGCAAGCTGGGCTTCCTCGACTACCAGGACTCGGCGGACTCGTTCCTCGACCTCTTCGAGTCGCTGCGACAGCGAAGGATCATCCCTCCCCTGTGAGCCCGGGAGCGACGAAGCCGTCGACAGGACACGGGGCCCGGCGCCGGCCGCATGGGTCACGCCTCGCCGGCGGTCCAGCCGGTGACCCGGACGATGCGACACACGAGCACCCGGTGGAAGGGCTTGTCGGCGTACTGCGGCACGGTGCCGGCCAGTCGGTCGGCGAGGTCGTCGGTCAGGGAGGACGGCGGGTCGCTGACGTGCCGGAGCTCGGCGCGCACCCACCACAGCCTCGACCAGTCGTCGGCCTCCCAGCGCTCGATGAGCAGGGAACACCGCGGGTCGGCCGCCAGGTTGACCTCGCGCTGCAGCCGGGAGGACGTCTTGGGCTTAACCGTGTCGATCGGGATGCCGACGTGCCCGTCGTCGCTCACGGCATACACGACCGGGACCGGGTCGGGCCCGCGGTCGGGGTGCAGGGTGCACAGCACGCCGTGGACCTGCTCGCCCAGGCGGGACAGAGCCGTCTCCTCGTTGAGCCTCATCGCATGCGCTCCTCATCGTCGGGTGGTGCCCAGAAGGTCTGGTCCCAGCCTCCGCCCATCCCGGGGAACGACGAAACCGCAGGTCAGGCGGGGTCTGACCTGCGGTTCCGGGTGGTGGCCAGGGGCGGGGTCGAACCGCCGACCTTCCGATTTTCAGTCGGACGCTCGTACCAACTGAGCTACCTGGCCGCGACAACGAGTGGAACTATAGCCGACCCCTCGGGGCATCAGGCAAGCCGCCCGCGGCTGGCGCATCGCGTGCGTGTGCGGGATCGTCGGGGGGTATGGGAAGGACGGCCGGCGGGGGCTCAGGGCCGGGACTCCGTGCTCCGCACTTGCCAACGAACGAGGCAATAGTGAAAGATTCAAGCACCCTGGGTCGTGAGAGGATGCCGCGACTCATCCATCGACCTGCAGGGGAGAGACCATGACCGACCACGGATCCGCGTTGAGCGGGGACTGGGACTTCGACCCGGCCCACACCCGTATCGGCTTCTCGGCCCGGCACGCGATGGTGACGACCGTGCGCGGCTCCTTCAACGACGTGACCGGCCGCCTCTACGCCGACCTCGACGACATGGCCAAGTCCTACGCCGAGGTCGTCCTCAAGGCGTCGAGCGTCGACACCCGCAACCAGCAGCGTGACGACCACCTGCGCAGCCCCGACTTCTTCGACGTCGAGAAGTGGCCCGACATCCGCTTCGAGAGCACGCAGATCGAGGAGGTCGAGGAGAACGCCTACATGGTCTCCGGCAACCTGACGATCCGCGACGTCACCAAGCCCGTCACGATCCCGATCGAGCTCATCGGCGTGCAGACCGACGCCATGGGTGCCCTGCGGGCCGGCTTCGAGGGCTCGCGCCGGATCAACCGTCGCGACTTCGGCCTCGAGTGGAACATGCCGCTCGACGCCGGCGGCGTCCTCGTCTCCGAGAAGATCTCGCTCGAGTTCGAGATCTCCGCCGTCAAGCGCGGCACCGACCAGCAGGGCTGACCAGCAGGCTGATCAGCAGGGCTGATCAGGCCCCCGGACCCTTCGTGCGCACGTCGGCGACGTGCGACATCGCCTCGCGCAGCTCGCCGAGCCAGTCGCTCTCGTGCTGCCCGACGAGCTTGACGCACCAGGCCAGCGCCTCGGCGCGGGACCTGGCGACGCCGGCATCGACGAGCGTGTCGAGGACGAGTCGCTCCGGCTGACGCAGCCGGGTCATCGCCGGCGCAGCGACGTGGGTGAACAGCTCCGTGCGGTCGCCGACGCGGACGGCCCACGACACCTTGCGCTCGAAGCGGTGCTCGGCCTCGCGGGCGATTTCGATGCGGCGACCGCGGGTGTCCTCGCGGAACGCCTTGGCGCGCCCGGCGCGGGCCTCGTCACGCTCGGCGTCGCTCGACCCGTCGGGCAGGTCGACGTCGGTGACGGTGAGGACGACGGTGATCTCCTCGCGGTCGACGGTGATCTCGGGCGGCGTGCTGCGCCACTCCTCGGGCAGGCGGCCGACGAACCAGCCGCGCACCCGCTCCAGTGCTTCGTTCGTAATCATGTAATCAGGATTACTCCATTACGGGCGGTCGTCAACGCCTTACGCCGGAGGCAGAGCGCGAGGACGCATGCCGTCGCGTGGCGTGCGGACGGCATACGTCCTCGGGGAGCGGCGTGGCCTGACCCGCGGGGCTGTGGGGGCTCTGTGGTGCGAGCCGGCTCAGCGCCGGCGGACCCGGATCGAGTAGGCGCCGGTCCCGCTCGGCCGGTAGTGGCGCACCTGGGCGACGTAGTGGCCGGGGGTCAGCCCGGCGCGCACGCGCGCGTTGACGCCGTAGCCGCTGTCGTCGTCCTCGCCGACGAGGTCGGTGTCGCTGTTCGGTCCGAAGAGCGAGAGGTAGACGTCGGTCGAGCCGCGGGTCGTCACCTCGTAGAGCCCGTCGCTCGCGACGTCGAAGGCGTAGAGGTCCTCCTCGCCCGCGGCGCCGATCGAGTCCTCGACCTTCGGGCCGTCGACCGTGAGCGTCGCGGCGTCGGTGACGACGGGAGCTCCCTTGGGGTACATGGCTGCTCCCGCGACGAACGCCTTGTCGAGCGACGACAGGTCGTCGTTGGCGTGCGTCGCGACGCCGTTGAGGGTCCACGTCGCCGGGAACGCGTAGAGCATGATCGAGTCGGGGTCGAACTGCGTCCCCTTGATCTGGTCGACGGCGTACTTCATGAAGACGTTGTGGCGCACCTTCGCCTCGTCCCAGCGGTTCGGCGGGCCCGCGAGGGCCGCGATGACGACCGGCTCGTTCCACTGGATGCCACCCTCCGGGTTCGAGTGCTCGTGGGCGAGCCCGATGGCGTGCCCGAACTCGTGCCCCGCGGTGCCACCGTCGAGGAAGCCGAGGTTCATCGTCGCCTCGTTGCTCGGGATGCCCTTGTTGTCGGTGCCGACGTAGGACCACGCGCCGTCATTCGGGTCGAAGGAGACGCGGAGGTCGGCGTTCGGGTGGTTGCCGAAGTCGAAGGAGATGTTGCACGCGGCCTGCCACCACGCGGCCTGCTCACGGGCCTTGGCCTGCTGCGCGGGCGTGCCCTCGAGGAAGCGGACGGTGAGCGTCGTGCCGTTCATCCACGCCTTGCCGATGGGCGAGATCGCGCGGTCCGCACCGTCCGGGCCGCGCTCGCGCCGGTGAGGGCGCATCAGGTCCTTGGGAAGGATCCGGTCGAAGCACACGTGCGGTGCATCCGTCATGGCGTTCCCCCAATCGGTCCGGGGCGCAGTCGCGTCCACCGTCCATCGTCCTCCCGCGCGCGCTCGCGCACAGCCGAACGGGCGTATGCCGTGTGGTTGCCCTCGTGGGCCGCTGCGGGCCGGTTGACTCCTGCGCGAGCGACAGCCCACGATGGATGATTTGGGGCACCCCGAAGCAGAGGAGAGCGCCGTGGGCACGGTGGTCTTGCACGGCTCGGTGTCGGTGGACGGCTTCGTCGTGGACGAGAACGACCAGCCCGGACCGCTGTTCGACTGGTTGTCCGACGGTGACGTCCCGTCGGACGAGAGTGGCGAGCTGCAGGTGTCGCCGAGCGGGTGGCACCGGATCGGGCCCCCGGCTGCGCCTGCGCGTCGCTGCCCCGTGCCCGACGCGCCACCCGACATCCAGCTGGCGACGAGCTCTCAACCCTGAAGAGCCGGTTCGGCGGCGGGCTCGGGACGCTCGGCTGCTGCGGTGGTCGCGGCATCGGTGCGGGCGAGCCGGCTCGGCCACCACATCCGTGCCCCGATGTCGAGGTTGAGGGCGGTGACGAGGACCGAGCGGACGATCAGCGTGTCGAGCAGGACGCCGAGTGCCACGGCGAAGCCGATCTCGGCGAACGCGACGATCGGCATCGTCGCGAGCACCGCGAAGGTGCCGGCCAGCACGAGCCCCGCCGACGTGATGACCCCGCCCGTCGCAGCGAGCCCCACGAGCGACCCGCGCCACGTCCCGACCTTCTTCGCCTCCTCGTGGACACGGGTCATGAGGAAGATGTTGTAGTCGATGCCGAGGGCGACGAGGAAGACGAAGACGAAGAGTGGGAACGAGGAGTCGGCGCCGGCGAACCCCAGCACGTGCCGGAAGACCAACGCGGACAGGCCGATTGCCGCTCCGAAGGAGAGCAGGACCGTCCCGATGAGGACGATCGGTGCGGTGAGGGCGCGTAGCAGGAGCACGAGGATGAGCAGGACGACGCCGAGGATGACGGGGATGATCCGCTCGTTGTCGTCGGAGCTGGCCCGGAGCGTGTCGACGCGGGTCGCCGTGTCGCCACCCGCGATGGCGTTCGCACCCGGCACGGCCGCGATGGCCGTCCTGATCCGGTCGAGCGTCGCGGTCGCCGCGTCGGAGTCCGGGGCCGAGGCGAGGGTGGCCTGGATGAGCGACCGGCCGTCCCGAGTCACCGGGTCGGCGACCGTGTCGACGCCGTCGACCGCCTCGAGCGACGACCGCACCTGGGCGGCGGCGGCCTCGTTCGCGAGGACGAGGACCGGGGACCCCCCGCCGGCGGGGAAGTGCTTCGCGACGATCTGCTCGCCGATCACCGACGGCGGCGTCGTGTAGTAGGAGTCCTTGTTCTGCAGCCCGACCGCGTTGAGCTGGAGCACCCCGAGCGACGCGATCGCGAGCAGGAGCGACGTCACCACCCAGGTGCGTCGCGGTGCCCGGGCGATCCGGGCGCCGATGCGGGCCCAGACCCCGTCGCGGGTGCCGTCGACGGAGCCCGGGGTCGGGCGGACGGGCCAGAAGACCCAGCGGCCCAGGACGACGAGCAGGGCCGGCAGCAGCGTCAGCATGACGAGCAGGGCGACGGCGATGCCGATCGCGGCGACGGGGCCCAGTCCCTTCGTCGAGCTCATCGACGCGAAGAGGAGGCAGAGCATGCCGGCGACGACCGTGGCACCCGAGGCGAGGATCGCCGGGCCGGCGCGGTGCAGGGCAACCGCCATGGCCTCGTGCCGGTCGGCGTGACGGCGCAGCTCCTCGCGGTAGCGCGCCACGAGGAGCAGCGCGTAGTCGGTACCGGCGCCGAAGACGATGACCGTGAGGATGCCGGAGCTCTGTGCGTTGACCGTGAGGGTGTCGCCATCGGCGAGGAAGTAGATGACGCCCTGCGCGACGAACAGGGCGGTGCCCGCCGAGACGACGGGAAGGAGCCAGAGGATCGGGCTTCGGTAGGTGATGAGCAGGATGAGGATCACGACGGCCATCGCGCTGTAGAGCAGCTTGCCGTCGATGCCGGAGAACGCCTCCGACGAGTCCGCGCCGTAGCCGACCGGCCCGGTGACGTGCATCGAGAGACCAGCGGGCCCGTTGGCGGCGATGTCGCGCATCTGCGTCGCCGTGGTGCTGAGGGAGTCCCAGCCGGCTTCCCCGGCGTCGACCGGGACGATGACCTGGAGCGCCTGGCCGTCGGCGGACGGGATCGGGCCGACCGAGTCGCGCTTGACCGGCTCGAGGGCGTTGAAGCGCGCGACCTGCGCGGTCACGGCGGCGAGGTCGGCCGGCGTGACGCCGCTCGGCCGCTCGTAGACGATGACGGCGGGGAACTCGTTGGTGCTCTGGAACGCCGAGATCTGGTCGACGACCTGGGTCGACTGGGCGTCCGCGGGAAGCCAGGACGCGGCCTCGTTGTTGAGGACCGACTGCAGCTTCGACGACGGGCCGGCGAGGAAGGCGACCACGACGATCCAGAAGCCGACGACGAGCCACTTCGTCACCCGGGAGGACGGGATGCGCGCAAGCCGCCCGACATCGCCGATCCTGTTGTCATTCATGGCATTTGCCCCCTACCGGAGTCTGCCGCGCAGTCGCAGCCCCATCAACGCTAGGGCCGCCGACGGCCGCGCGAACAGGGGTTGGGGCCAGGTTGGGGGTCCACGTCAGGGTCAGGTGGGGGAGGACCCTGACCTCGGGGCCCCGTCAGGGCCGGGTGCTGACCGCTGCTCGCCCCGGAACCGCCTACCATGGGTTCCCGTGCAGTTCCTCAACGGTCTCCAGCCCCAGCTCGACCTCACCTACGACGACGTCTTCATGGTGCCCAGCCGCTCGTCGGTCACGAGCCGCCTCGACGTCGACCTGTCGTCGGTCGACGGCTCGGGCACGACGATCCCGCTCGTCGTCGCCAACATGACCGCCATCGCCGGTCGGCGCATGGCCGAGACCGTCGCCCGACGTGGCGGCATCGCCGTCATCCCGCAGGACATCCCCGTCGAGGTGGTCCGCGACGTCGTCGGCTGGGTCAAGCAGCGCCACCTCGTCCACGACACGGCGATCACCCTAGAGCGGCACATGACCGCCGGGGAGGCGCTCGTCCTCATCGGCAAGCGGGCCCACGGTGCCGCAGTCGTCGTCGACGGTCCGAAGCCCGTGGGCATCGTCACCGAGAAGGACCTGACCGGCGTCGACCGCTACACACAGGTGCACGACGTCATGCACGAGGACATGGTCGTGCTGCCCGACTCCATCGACCCGCAGGAGGCCTTCGAGCGGCTCTCGGCTGCGCGGCGCAAGGTCGCCCCCGTCGTCTCCGAGCACGGCGAGCTCGTCGGCATCCTGACCCGGGGTGGTGCGATCCGAGCCGGTCTCTACCAGCCGGCCGTCGACGCCAGGCAGCGCCTGCGCGTGGCCGCCGCGGTCGGCATCAACGGAGACGTCGCGGCCAAGGCCGCCGAGGTGCTCGACACCGGCGCCGACGTCCTCGTCATCGACACCGCCCACGGGCACCAGGACAAGATGATCGACGCGTTGCGTGCGGTGCGCGCGCTCGACCCGCAGGTGCCGGTCGTCGCCGGCAACGTCGTGTCTGCTGCCGGCACGCGTGAGCTGATCGAGGCCGGTGCCGACGTCGTCAAGGTCGGGGTGGGCCCGGGGGCGATGTGCACGACCCGGATGATGACTGCGGTCGGTCGGCCACAGTTCTCGGCCGTGCTCGAATGTGCCGCGGCCGCAAGGGAGCTCGGCAAGCACGTCTGGGCTGACGGTGGAGTGCGGCACCCGCGCGACGTCGCCCTCGCGCTCGCGGCAGGCGCGTCCAACGTCATGATCGGTTCGTGGTTCGCAGGCACGCTCGAGTCGCCCGGGGACCTCTACACCGACAACGACGGGCGCCAGTACAAGGAGTCGTTCGGCATGGCGAGCAGCCGGGCCGTGCGCAACCGCACCGCGACCGACACGGACTACGACCGCGCCCGCAAGTCCCTCTTCGAGGAGGGCATCAGCACGGCCCGGATGTACATCGACCCCGCACGCCCCTCCGTCGAGGACGTCATCGACGAGATCGTCGCCGGGCTGCGCAGCAGCTGCACGTATGCCGGTGCGCGCACGCTCGAGGAGTTCCACGAGCGGGCCGTCGTCGGGCTCCAGAGCACGGCCGGGTTCGCCGAAGGGCGCCCACTCCACACCTCCTGGTGACGCCGGCGCCCGACGGCGGCCGACGGCGCCCGACGGCGGCCCGTGTCAGCGGCGGACGATCGGCACGGGACCTGCCGCATGATCCGCCGTCCAGTGCGGTGATCACCCCACCGAAGCGCGGATCGTCACGCGGTCACCGCTCGGGAGGCGACGGCATACACGATCAGTGGCGCTTGCGGCCGACCTCGACGATGCGCCAGCCGCGCTCGCGGGCGAGCTCGCGCAGCTCACGATCCGGGTTGACCGCGACGGCCTCGCCGACGCGCTCCATCATCGGCAGGTCGCTGACCGAGTCGCTGTAGGCGACGCACCGCGCGAGGTCGTAGCCGCGCTCGGCTGCCAGTTTCTCGATCTCGATGACCTTGCCTGCGCCGTAACAGAACTCGCCGCTGAGGTGCCCGGTGTAGCGGCCCTCCTCGTCGAGCTCGCTGCGCGTGGCGACGGCGCCCTCGAGCCCTAGCGCGGCCGCGATGCGGCTGACGAGCTCGATGGGGGAGGCCGACACGACGATGCGGTCGTGGCCGGTGGCGCGCGCCTCGGCGAGCAGGCCCATCGAGGCCGGGATGGCCTTGCGCACGATGCCCGGCGTGATCGCGTCGGTGAGATGGATGATGTCCGACTGCGGGATGCCGGCCACCGCCCGGAGGATGCGCTCACGCAGGGCCTCCGAGCCCTCGTCGGTGGATCCCTTGCGGTGGAAGGAGATCGCGTTGACGGTGTCCTTGACGAGGTCCTTCCACGGCACGTGACCGCCGCGGAAGGCGGCGATCGCGAGCGGGTAGTTGGCGGAACCTCGGATCAGGGTGCGGTCGAGGTCGAAGAAGGCGGCCGTCGGCACCGGTCGTGCCCCCGCCTCAGCCGACACGGGCCACCATCGGCTGGGCGGGACGCCGCGGCGGGACCGGGGCGTTGACGGCGCGGGCGGCGTTCTTCGGCAGCGGTCGCGGCCGGTTCGGCAGGGCGAGGCGGAAGACCTTGGCCCACGCCTGGTAGACCTGCTTGGGCAGCGGGCCGGTCGTGTACGGCAGGCCGTAGCGCTCGCAGATCTCACGCATCTCGACCGCGACCTCGTGGTAGCGGTTGCTCGGCAGGTCGGGGAAGCAGTGGTGCTCGATCTGGTGGCTGAGGTTGCCGGTCATGAGGTGCATGAGCTTGCTGCCCGAGATGTTGGCCGAGCCGAGCATCTGGCGGATGTACCAGTCTCCGCGGGTCTCGCCCTCGATCTCCTCCTCGGTGAACGTGTCGACGCCGTCGGGAAAGTGGCCGCAGAAGATGACCGAGTGCGCCCAGACGTTGCGGATGGCGTTGGCCGTGAAGGTGCCGATGAGCGCCTGCTTGCCCGAGCCGAAGGGGACCGCGGCGAGCGGGGTCGCGGCGTAGTCCTTCGTGAACTGGCGAACGACCTTGCGGCCCATGGCCTTGAGATCCTTCTTGAGGTCGTCCTTGGACTTCTCCCCGTCCTTGACCGCTTCGAGCTCGAGGTCGTAGATGGCGATGCCCCACTCGAAGAACGGCGCGAGGATCATGTTGTAGAGCGGGTTGCCGAGGTTGCCGGGGTGCCACGGTTGGTCCTCGTCCATGCGCAGGATCGAGTAGCCGACGTCCTTGTCCTTGCCCAGCACGTTGGTCCACGTGTGGTGCAGGTCGTTGTGCGTGTGCTTCCAGGCGGCCGCCGGGGTGACGAAGTCCCACTCCCACGTCGTGGAGTGGATGTCGGGGTCGCGCATCCAGTCCCACTGGCCGTGCAGGACGTTGTGGCCGATCTCCATGTTCTCGAGGATCTTCGCGACGCTGAGCATCGCGGTGCCGGCGACGAACGCCGTGCGCTTCTTCGAGAAGAGCAGCGTGGCGCGGCCGGCGACCTCGAGGGTGCGCTGGACGCGGATGACGCGGCGGATGTAGGCGGCGTCGGCAGCACCACGCGTCGCGATGACGCGGTCGCGCAGGGCGTCGAGCTCCTTGCCGAGCTGCTCGACGTCGGCGTCGCTGAGGTGCGCGGCGGCGCTCGGCCGCTTGGCGGGTCCGCCGGACGCCGCGAGGACCGGCTTCCGGTTCCGGGTCGTCGGGGCGGTGCCCTCGGCGACGCCGGTGGCGGCGGCCTCGAGGGTCGTCGTCGTCGGTCGGTTCGTGGTGGCTGTCATGGTGGTTCCCTTCTCAGATGTCCAGGTGGACGGGTCCGGCGGCCGCGTTGACACAGGTCTGGATGAGCTCGCCCTCGTCACCGTGGACCTCGCCGGTGCGCAGGTCGCGGACCTTGCCCGCGACGAGCGGGACGAGGCAGCTGCGGCAGATGCCCATGCGGCATCCGCTCGGCATGACGACGCCGCAGTCCTCGCCGGCTTCGAGGAGGGGGACGTCGCCGCCCGCCTCCACTTCCTTGTCGGACTTCTCGAACGTCAGCAGCCCGCCCTCGCCGCCGGAGCCTTCGAGCAGGACGGGCGCGAAGCGCTCGATCGTGAGGCCCGCGTGCGTCGCGTCGTCGCCGTCGCGCTCCCACAGCTCGGTGGCCGCGTCGAGGAAATCGGTGGGTCCGCAGGCGTATGCCGCCCGCTCGCGCCAGTCGGGACAGAGCGTCTCGAGGTCGGTGACGTCCGACAGGTCGAGGCGGCGGCCGCCCTCCTCGCGCGTGAACCAGTGACGGACCGTGAGGCCGGGGAACTGGTCGGCGAGCTCGAGCAGCTCGTCGTGGAAGAGCGCGTCGTCGCGGGTGCGCGCCGAGTGGACGAGGACGACGTCGGCGTCGGGTCGGCGGGGCACGAGCGTGCGGATCATCGACATGACGGGGGTCAGGCCGCTGCCGGCCGTCAGCATGAGGAGCGGGCGGGGGTGCTCGGGGAGCACGAAGTCGCCCTGCGGGGTGTCGAGGAAGAGGATGTCGCCGACCTTGGTGCTGCGGGCCAGGGCCGTCGAGACGAAGCCGATCGCGGTGACGGTGATGGCGGGGTCGTGGCCGACGGCGGCCGACAGCGAGTAGCTGCGCCACTGGCGCACGCCGTCGATCTCGACGCCGATGCGGGCCCACTGGCCGGCGGCGTGGGGGTTCCAGCCGCGGCCGGGACGGAAGTGGATCGTCGTCGAGTCGGGGGTCTCGCGGACCACCTTCGTGACGACCCCGCGCAGCTGCCGGGCCGAGGCCAGCGGGTTGACCAGATTGATGATGTCCTCGGGCGCGAGCGGGGTCGTCAGGATCGACGCCACACGCCGGAGAGCTCTGATCTGGGTCATCCTCCTATGGTCCTCGCCGAGGGGCTTCCGGATCTTGGGGTGGCGCGTACTCTTTGGGGTAGGAAACTGTTGCGTGACGACAAAAGGCAGGAGGCCGAAGTGGCGTACGCCACGTCCGACCCGCCGTGGTTGTCTCTCCCCGCCGAAGTGACGACCGTGCTGCGTCCCGTCGTGACCGACATCGTCGAGGCGATCATCGAGGGCATCCCGCGCGACGTCCCGGTCTACGCGATGCCGATGGAGGGCCGCTTCGGTCAGGGCGTCCGGCGGGGTGTCACGGTCGCCCTCAACCGCTTCCTCGACCTGCCGGGCACCCGCCTCCAGGCGCTGTCCGAGGACGGCAAGTGGGTCTACGAGAACCTCGGTCGTGGGGAGGTGCGCTCCGGGCGGAGCCTGGAGTCCCTCCTCGCCGCCTACCGCTACGGCGCGCGGGTCACCTTCCGCGCGATCTCGCGCACCGTCGACGTGTCGCAGCTGCCGCCCGACGTGCTCCTCTCCCTCGGCGAGTCCCTCTTCGCCTACATCGACGAGCTGTCCGCGGCCAGCGCGCAGGGCTACGCTCAGGAGCAGTCCGAACGCGCCGGTGAGCAGCTGCGGCTGCGCGGCGAGCTGCTCGAGATGATCCTGCGCGGCGACTCGAGCGACGGGGGCGTGGCACGTCTCGCGGCGGCCGTCGGCTGGACCCTCCCCGAGGTCGTCGTCGTCGCCCTCGTGCCCTTCCCGCACGTCGACGGGCTGCGCGGTGCGCTCGGTCCCGACGGCCTCGTCACCGAGCGAGGCACGGACGTCCTCATCGTCTTCCCGTTCCTCAGCCGCAAGGCCCGCCGTCGCGACCTCGAGCGCGCCCTGAGGGGCCGGCGCGCCATCGTCGGGCCGGCGCGCCCGTGGCAGCAGGCGGGTGAGTCGCTGCACCTCGCGACGGCGGCGGGGGCCCACGGCGTCGCGCCCGGACCGGACCGGCCGGACGCCGACGGCGCCCCCGTGTGGGTCGAGGACCACCTCGCCGAGCTCGTCGTCCTCGCCGAGCCGCTCGCCACCGACGACCTCGCCCGCACCCGCCTCGCGCCGTTGGACGGCCTGCGACCGGCCGTGCGCGAGCGCCTCACCGAGACGCTCCTGTCCTGGCTGCGCCACCAGGGCCAGCGTGCCCCGATCGCGGCAGAGCTCTTCGTCCACCAGCAGACCGTCGGCTACCGCGTGGCGCAGCTCAAGGAGCTCTTCGGCGAGGCGCTCGACGACCCCGAGGTCCGCTTCGAGCTCGAGCTCGTGCTGCGCGCCGGCCACCGCTGAGGCCACGGGCGCGCTCGGGCCGGCCGGACGGCATACGCCCGTGGGCAGGTCGCGCGCGAGATCGCGCGGCTCGGGTCGCCGGGGCGCAGCCGCCGCGCGACCTCGCGCCCGATGAGCGGTCAGAGCGTGCGGATGGGGGAGCCGTCGAGGTATGCCGTCACGTCCTCGACGACGCCGGCCCAGAACGTCGCGTAGACGTCACGCGTCACGTAGCCGAGGTGGGGCGTCAGGAGCGTGCGCGGTGCGGTGCGCAGCGGGTGGTCGACGGGGAGAGGCTCTTCGTCGAAGACGTCGAGGCCGACGCCCCCGAGGTGACCGCGCCGGAGGGCCGCGAGCAGGGCCCGCTCATCGACGATCGGGCCACGGGAGGTGTTGACGAGCAGAGCGTCCGGGCGCAGGAGCGCCAGCTCGCGCTCGCCGAGGAGGCCGCGGGTCCCCTCGGCCAGGACGAGGTGGATCGAGACCACGTCGGACCCGGAGAGCACGTCGTCGAGGGAGGCCGCCCGGACTCCCGCCTGCTCGGCGCGCTCCGCCGTGAGGCTCCGGCTCCAGGCGACGACGTCCATCCCGAACGCGCGGCCCACGGAGGCGACCTGCGTGCCGATGCGGCCGAGCCCGAACAGACCGAGCGTGTGCCCCGCGAGGTCGCGGCCGACCGTCGTCTGCCAGCCGCCCTCGCGCACGGCGGTGGCCTCGGGGACGAGCTGCCGCGCGAGCCCGAGGACGAGGGCCCACGTCAGCTCGGCGGGGGCGGTGGCGAGGCTCTCGGTGCCGCAGACGGTGATGCCGGCGGCGGTGGCCGCGGCGACGTCGATGCTCGGGTTGCGACGGCCGGTCGTCACCACCAGCCGCAGGCGGGGGAGCGAGGCGAGCACGGCGGCCGGGAGCGGGGTGCGCTCGCGCATGACGACGACGGCGTCGTAGCCGGCCAGTCGCTCGACGAGGGCGCCGACCTCGCTGACGTGGTCGCGGAAGACGTCGACGGTGGACGGAGTGCTGGCGTGGTCCGTGACCGGAGACCAGTCGGCGCTGGACAGGGCGACGCCCTGGTAGTCGTCGAGCACCGCGATCCGCACGGACCCCAGCCTACGAGGACCCTCACCTGCGAGAAGCGCCGCTCTCTGATGAGAGCGGCGCTTCTGGTGTCTTGCGACCCCGACCGGGCTCGAACCGGCGACCTCCGCCGTGACAGGGCGGCGCGCTAACCAACTGCGCTACGGGGCCTTACTGGGTGGTGCGTGTCGAACTGTACTGCGTATCCCCAACGGGATTCGAACCCGTGCTGCCGCCGTGAAAGGGCGGAGTCCTAGGCCGCTAGACGATGGGGACCTGCCCGACCTATCCGTTGGGACGTCGAAACTATATGGGAGATTCTGGCACCGTCCAAATCGGCTCCGAACCCCCGTCCGGGGGCGGCCGGATCGCCTCCGGGGCGGTCTCTCGGATCAGCCCTTGGCCCACGCCCGGACCTCGTCGACGGGCCACGTCGTGACGATGCGCTCGGCCGGGATGCCGAGGCGCTCGGCGCGCTCGCAGCCGAACGACTTCATGTCGAGCTGCCCCGGGGCGTGCGCGTCGGAGTCGATGGTGAAGAGGCAGCCGAGGTCGCGCGCCAGCTCGATGAGCTCGTCGGGCGGGTCGCACCGCTCGGGACGCGAGTTGATCTCGACGGCCACGTCGTGCTCGAGGCAAGCGCGGAAGACCTTCTCGGCGTCGAACTGCGACGGCGGACGCTTGCCGCGGTTGCCCGTCACGAGCTGGCCGGTGCAGTGGGCGAGGACGTTGGTGTGCGGGTTGCGCACGGCGGCCACCATGCGGGGTGTCATCTCGAACGAGGGCTGCCGCAGCTTGGAGTGGATCGAGGCGGTGACGACGTCGAGCTGGTCGAGCATGTCGTCGTCCTGGTCGAGCGTGCCGTCGAGGTGGATGTCGACCTCGATGCCCCGAAGGAGCGTGAACGCGTCGCCGAGGCTCGCGTTGATGGCGTCGACACGCTTCAGCTGGTCGGTGAGGCGGGCCCGGCTCAGGCCGTTGGCGACGGTGAGGCGCGGCGAGTGGTCGGTCAGCGCCATCCACTCCTGCCCGAGCTCGACGGCGGCGAGCACCATCTCCTCGATGGGGCTGCCGCCGTCGCTCCAGTTGGAGTGCGCGTGGAGGTCTCCGCGGAGGGCGGCGTAGAGCTCGGCGCCCCCGGTCGTCAGCGGCGCGCCGTGCTTCTCCTCGGCGGAGACGAGGTAGGCCGGTAGGACGCCGCGCACCGCCTGGCCGATGATCGCGGCGCTCGAGTCGCCGATTCCCTTGATCTGCTTGAGGGTTCCGGCCTCGACGCGCTCCTTCAGCTCATCGTCGCTGATGAGTGTGATCGCCTCGATGGTCTTGCGGAACGCGTCGACGCGGTAGCTGCTCTCGCGGCCGCGCTCGAGGAGGAAGCAGATGCGTCGCAGCGCGTCGAGCGGGCTGATCGGTGCCTGCGGAGGGGTCGGCTGCTCCATGTCGAGCAGCCTAACCGCGGCGGCCGACGCGGCGCCTGCTACTGCTGCAGGGGCGGCAGCGTGCTCCCGTCGGGGAACTTGCCCGGGGGCGTCTGGGTCGCCGGGACGACCCGGACGATGTCGCCGTACTGCTGCGCGATGAGGCCGGCCGAGGAGCCCTCGTCGGCCATCACGAGCACCCGGTCGGTGCGGGCGTCCTGGGTGACGGCGATGATCTCGATCCCCTTGGAACGCCAGAGCATTCGCTGCTCGACGATCTCCTTGGCGACCTTCTCCTTCTCGGCCAGGGTGTGCTTCATGACGACGAACTCCACATCGGTCGGTGACGGCATCGCGGCGGCCACGAAGGCCTCGAGGTCGGGGTCGTGCCGGGTGACGACGACGGCCACGCGGGCACCGGGGGCGTCGGCGGCATACGCCCCCGAGAAGACGTCGGGCCAGCGCGCGGCCACGGTGGGCTCGACGGCGGTGAAGGCGTTCGTCTGCCGCGTCGAGAGGGTGCCGAACCAGCGCGTGGTGTCGCGGGCGGGCGGCGCCGACGGCACGAGGTCGACGGCCGTCGGAGGCAGGCTGCCGCTGAGGGTCCCGGGTCCGCGAGCGCCGTTGTCGGCACTGGCGCTCCCGGTCGCGTCCTTCATGACCTCGGGGGCCGAGCCGGCGCTCGCGGTGCTCGACGACGCGCCGTGGTTGCCGGCCGCCCAGGAGGCGCCGACGGCACCGACGACGACGAGTGCGGCAGCGGCGCCGAGGAGCGTCGAGCGCCGGCGTGAGGTGCGCGCCCGTCCGCGCATCAGGGCGCGCTGGGCGAAGAGGTCGTCGCGGGGTGGTTCGAGGTCGTTCATCGTGGACAGCGCCTTTCGCAGCTGCAGCTCGCCTTCCTCCGGCGCAGCGCCGGGTCCGCTCGTGGTGTCGTCGCTCATGGAAACGCTCCCGCCCCGGTCAGTGGTGGTTCGGCGAGCCGGTCGCGAAGGGCGGCGAGCCCGCGCGAGATCTGGCTCTTGATGGTGCCCTCGGCCACGCCGGTGCACTCGGCGATCTGGGGCACCGTGAGGTCCTCCCAGAAGCGGAGGACGAGCACGGCACGCTGCTTCTCCGGGAGGTCGCGCAGCAGGTCGGTGAGGGTCATCGCGAGCTCGCGGTCGTGGTCGGTCGTCTCCGGCTCGGGCGCCTCGTCGGTGAGGACCTCGCGCCGCCGTTTGCGCTGGTCGTTGAGGTAGAGGTTCATCATCGTGCGTCTCGTGTAGGCGGTCTCGGCCCCCGTGGCGATGCGAGGCCAGGCGACGTAGACCCGGGCCAAGGCCTCCTGGACGAGCTCGTCGCCGTCGGCCCAGTTGCCGCAGAGCAGGTAGGCGCGTCGGCGCAGCATCGTCTGCCGCTCCTCCACGAAGCTGCGGAACGCCGCCTCGTCCCTCCGTCTCATGTGCTCCCGCCGGTCCCGGTCGTCATCGGTGGTGCCGATCGTCTGGCTGTCAGTGTCGTACACCCCCTAGACACCAAGTCGCGGCGAACCGTTGCACTCGGGTCTCGATCCACCGCGATGGCGTATGCCGGGTGGCCCGGTCGTCGGGGCGTCGCGGGCTCCGGGCGGGCTCAGGAGACCCGCCCGAGGGCGACGAGCGTGAGCATGAGCGCGGCGATCGTCTCGCCGTCGGTGATCGCGCCGTCCCGGACGAGACCGATGACCTCGCGGAACGGGACGCGCCGGACGTCGCGGATGCCCTCCTCGGCGCGGGCCGCGCTGGCGGGGGCGCCGGGGACCCGCGCGAGGCCGGTGGCGAGGTAGACGACCTCGGGCGCGCGGCACACGCCGTTGAGGGCGTTCATCGTGCCGATCTCCCTCCAGTCCCGGGCCACGAGCCCGGTCTCCTCGGCCAGCTCCCGCCGGGCGGCCACGAGCGGGTCCTCACCGTCGGTGCCGCCGGCGGGCACCTCGACGGAGGTGCCGACGGTGTGCCGGTCGACCGTGACGAGGACGACCTCGTCGGCCTCGGTGAGGGCGACGACGAAGACGGCGGGGCGTTGCAGCTCGACGACCCCGTAGATGCCGTCGGTGCCGTCCGGCCGGGTCACGGCGTCCTCCCGGACCCGGATCCACGGGTTCTCGTAGACGACCGTCGTCGCTCGCACGGGCCAGCTCACGACGGGTCTCCGAGGCGCATGCCCCGATCGTGCCACCCGTTCCCCTCGAGTGAGCGCCCCGTCCCACACGAGTGAGCGCCCCGTCCCGGACGGGTGGGGGTCGACGGTCAGTCGAGGAGCGTGATGAGCACGACGGCGCGGCCCGCCGTGCCCGCGCGCACCTCGTCGAGCGTCGGGGGCCGGTCGACGTTGACCTTGAGGGCGACGCGGTTGGCGCGCTTGGGTCCGAGCTCCTTGAGGAGCCGGTCGAAGATCTCCGCCACGCGGTCCGGGTCCTCCTCGAGGACCGCGTGCGCCCGGCGTCGACGCCCGTCGATCGTCACCTCGAGGTCGGCCCCGCCGCGCAGGTTGGCGCGCCAGGCGCCGCCCCCGTAGGTCATCAGCTGCCCGTCGAGCTCGTGGCGGCCGACGGGGACGTCGTAGACGCGGCCAGAACGCCGTCCGGTCACGTGCAGCACGAGCAGGCCCTTGCTCGCGATGCCGTGCAGCGGAGACGACAGGAGCCAGCGCAGCACCGGGTTGACGATCTTGACCATCGCAGCGGGGGCCAGGGCCTCCTCGACCGCGGGCTTCGTCGTGTCGGTCACGGCCCCAGCATGACACCGCGGAAGCCGACGGCGAGGCCGATCGCCGAACCCGCCCCCAACCCACTCGAGTGAGCGCCCCGTCCCACTCGAGTGAGCGCCCGGTCACGCAGACGCAGGTCAGGCGGCGTGCTCGAGGGCGAGGAGGCGCTCCTTCGTCTGGAGACCGCCCAGGTAGCCGCCGAGGGACCCGTCCGACCGGAGGACGCGGTGACACGGCACGACGATGGGCAACGGGTTCGTCGCACATGCCGACCCGACGGCCCGCACGGCCCGTGGGCTGCCGGACGCCACCGCGACCTCGCCGTAGCTCTCGGTCGAGCCGTACGGGATCTCGCTCAGGTGCCGCAGCACGGTGAGCCGGAAGCCGCGTGCCAGCCGCAGGTCCAGCGGGACGTCGAAGCCCCGCCGTCGTCCCGTGAAGTAGTCGTCGAGCTCGCGCGCCAGCGGATCGAGTCGGTCGCCGCCGCGGAGGATCCGCGAGCCGACCGACGACCCGAGCGACTCGAGGACCCGGTCGTGGTCCTCGATCTCGAAGGCCACGCGTACGACCCCGAGCTCGGTCGCGGCGAGCAGGAGCGACCCGACGGGCGAGTCGACGAGGCGGTAGGTCACGTCGACGGCGGACTCCGCAGAGGCGCGGTCGACGAGGGCTGCGTGGAGGACGGCGAGGCGCTCTGCCTCTCCGGAGCCGGCCCCCGTCAGGAGCTGGATCGGGTTGTCAGACATGGGTGCTCACCCTTCCGTAGGTGGCGTACGTGGACCGGAGCCGCGCGATGCCGTCGGCTGCCGCGCGGCGCGCTGCCGCGGGCGTGCCGCCGACGATGCGGGCGACCTCGGGGTGGGGCAGGCCGGCGACGTGGTGGTAGGCCACGCAGAGGCGCTGCTTCTCGGGGAGTGCGGCGACCGCCGTCCAGAGGTCCCCGTCGGGCAGGGCCTCCTCAGGCTGGTCGACGCGTGGGGCCGCGGCGTCGGGCACCGCCGCGACCGGGACCGCGTGACGGGCGCCCGCTCGGGCGACGTCGACGGCCTTGCGGTGCGCGATGGTGACGAGCCACGCCCGGACGTTCGCGTCGTCGGGCAGGTCGGGCCACGCGCGCAGGGCCGAGAGGAAGGTCTCGGACCACGCGTCGTCGGCCTCGATCGGGCCGAGCACGGCGCGGCAGACGCGCAGCACGACGGCCCCGTGCTCGGTGACGGCCTGCTCGAACGGTCGCTTCATGCCCTGTAGACGCTCCGGCCCGCGGAAGTGTGAGGTCCCAGTGTGACGGACGGGGCGGCGCGCTCACTCGAGTGGGGCGGGGCGCTCACTCGAGTAGGGGAAGGGGTCAGAAGAGGCGGCCGGAGTCGGCGGCGGGGGGCTCCTCGAGCGCGAGGAGGAAGCGCTTGCGACCCAGCCCGCCGGCATACCCCACGAGGGAGCCGTCGGCGCCGATGACGCGGTGGCACGGCACGACGACGGCGATCGGGTTGCGGCCGTTGGCCGTGCCGACGGCCTGGGCGAGGTTGCGGTCGCCGAGCGCCCGCGCGAGGTCGCCGTAGCTGCGCGTCTCTCCGTAGGGGATCTCGCGCAGCAGCCCCCACACCTTCTGGTGGAAGACGTCCCCCCGCGGCGCCAGCGGGAGGTCGAACTCGGTCAGGGCGCCGGTGAAGTACGCCGCGAGCTGGACCGCCGCGGCCGCGAACGGCTCGTCGGCCGGGTCACCGGCCTCGCCGAGCACCTCGGGGTCGTCAGGGCGGTACTTCGCGGCGTCCATGAGCAGGTGCGTGATGGCGCCGTCCTCGGCGACGACGGTCAGCTCGCCGATGGGCGAGGGGAGGACGACGTGCGCACGGCTCATCCCTGCCCGTCGCCTCGCGTCGCCGCCCCGTGGGACGCGACGATGTCGTCGTGGGTCGGGATGGGGAACTCGGCCGCGTAGTCGCCGTAGGCACGGGGGTCCTCGGACGGCTCGAGGTGGCAGGTCAGGGCGATCTCCCCGAACTCGCGGTGGACGGCCTCCTCGACCTCCTCCATGAGGTCATGCCCCTGCTGCACCGTCCACGCGCCGGGCACGAGCACGTGCACCTCGGCGAAGCGGTGGTGGCCGGAGACGCGGGTGCGCAGCGCGTGGAAGTGGACCTCGCGCGTGACGAACCGGGCGAGGATCTCGGCGATCGCGCTGTTGTCCGCCTTGGGCATCGAGATGTCCATGAGGCCCTCGGTGGACTCGCGGATGAGCTTCCAGCCCGTCCAGACGATGTTGATGCCGACGAGGAACGCGATGACCGGGTCGAGGCGTGCGATGCCGGTGAGGGCGACGAGGACGACCCCGATGACGACCCCCGCGGACGTCCAGACGTCGGTCATGAGGTGCTTGCCGTCGGCCGTCAGCGTCAGCGAGCGGTAGCGGCGCCCGGCGCGCAGCAGCACGACGGCCACCACGCCGTTGACCGCCGAGGCGACGACCGAGATGGCGAGACCGAGACCGACGTTCTCCATCGGCTGCGGGTGCAGGAAGCGCTCGACCGCGGTGTACATGATGACGAGAGCCGCGACGAAGATCATCATCCCCTCGACGGCCGCCGAGAAGTACTCGGCCTTGGTGTGGCCGAAGTGGTGGTTCTTGTCGGCCGGCATCGCCGCGACCTTGAGCGCGATGAGCACGGCGATGGCGGCGACGAGGTTGACGACCGACTCGGCCGCGTCGGACAGCAGGCCCACCGAGCCGGTGATGCGCCATGCGATCACCTTGAGCGTGATGGTGACGATCGCAGCCGCGATCGAGAGGTAGGCGAACCGGCTCAGGTCGCGGGTCTGGGGCGCGCGTCCGGACGGCGCGGGCGCGTGGGGCGGGTCCGACGTGGGACCGACGTTCGCTGACACGACCCCAGTGTCGCAAAGGGCACCGACGATCGGCGAGGTGGCGCTCATCCCTGGACGCCGGGCCGGGTCTGGTGGCGATCGACAGAGACCGGGTAGGGGGAGTGGTATCCGACTGACGGCGAAAGGAGCCCTGACATGGGTACCGAAGACAAGGCCAAGAACATGGGTGAAGACCTGAAGGGCAAGGCCAAGGAAGCCACCGGAAAGGTCACCGACAACGAGCGACTCGAGGCCGAAGGCAAGACTGATCAGGCCTCGGCGGACCTCAAGCAGCGGGGCGAGCAGCTCAAGGACGCGGGCGAAGACGTCAAGGACGCCTTCAACCGCTGACCTTCCGGAGCGGGGTGGGCCGGTCCCGACGGGGGCCGGCCCACTGCTCTGTCCGGCCGCGCCGGTCGACGAGGGCGTATGCCGTCCGGCCCGGTCGCGCGGTCGCGGGACCTTCGACCCCTTGTCAGCAGGGCGCCCGTCGGTGAGGCTCGTGGGGACGCACGATCGCCGACCCCTCGAGAGGCCCCGCCGTGACGACGACCCAGACCCCGACGACCGCCACCGTGCCGGCCCCGACCGCCGACGAGATCGCCTCGATGGACGCGTGGTGGCGGGCCAGCAACTACCTGACGATCGGGCAGATCTACCTCAAGGACAACGCGCTCCTGCGTCGGCCGCTCGTGCCGGACGACATCAAGCCGCGCCTGCTCGGACACTGGGGCACGAGCCCCGGGCTGTCCTTCGTCTACGCGCACCTCTCGCGCATCATCCGGCACACGGGTCAGCAGGCGATCTACCTCACGGGTCCCGGCCACGGTGGCCCCGCGCTCGTCGCGGCCGGCTACCTCGAGGGCACGTACTCGGAGATCTACCCGAAGGTGACGTGCGACGAGGACGGCGTGCGTCGCCTCTTCCGCCAGTTCTCGGCGCCCGGCGGCATCCCGAGCCACGTGTCCGTCACGACGCCCGGGTCGATCCACGAGGGTGGCGAGCTCGGCTACGTCCTCGTCCACGCGTTCGGTGCCGTCATGGACAATCCCGACCTCCTGGCGCTCGCCGTCGTCGGTGACGGGGAGGCCGAGACGGGGCCCCTCGAGGGCTCGTGGAAGGGCATCTCGTTCCTCAACCCGCGGCGCGACGGCGCGGTGCTGCCGGTCCTGCACCTCAACGGCTACAAGATCGCCGGGCCGACGGTGCTCGGACGCAAGGACCCGGCGGAGGTGCGCGGCCTCCTCGAAGGGCACGGCTACGACGTGCTCGAGGTCGAGGGTGACGACCTCCCGGGCATGCACGAGCGCTTCGCGGAGACGCTGGCGACGGCATACGGTCGGATCCGCGCCATCCAGCAGGAGGCACGGGAGGATGGCTGGACGATGGGGGAGCGGCCGCGGTGGCCGCTCATCGTGCTCCGCACGCCGAAGGGGTGGACCGGGCCGGCGGAGGTCGACGGCGTTGCCGTCACCGGCTCGTGGCACTCCCACCAGGTCCCGCTCTCGGGTGTCAAGGACAACCCCGAGCACCTCGCGGTCCTCGAGACCTGGCTGCGCTCCTACCGGCCCGAGGAGCTCTTCGACGAGTCGGGAAGGCCGACCGATGTCGTGCTGCAGGCGAACCCGGAGGGCGACCTGCGGATGAGCGCCTCGCCGCACGCGAATGGCGGGGTCCTCAGCACCGAGCTCGACATCCCCGACTTCCGCGACTTCGCACGGGACGTGCCCTCGCCGGCAGCGGCCCGGGAGGAGTCGACGCGCGCCCTCGGCGAGCTGATGCGCGAGCTCTACGTGCGCAACCCGACGACGTTCCGGCTCTTCAGCCCCGACGAGACGAACAGCAACCGGGTCGGCGCCGTCTTCGACGTGTCCGACCGGATGACGGCCGAGCGGGTGCTGGAGCAGGACGAGAAGCTCTCGCACGACGGGCGGGTCATGGAGGTGCTCTCGGAGCACTCGTGCCACGGCTGGCTCGAGGGCTACACGCTGACCGGCCGGCACGGGCTCTTCGCGACGTACGAGGCCTTCGCGATGGTGAGCGCCTCGATGACGGTGCAGCACAGCAAGTGGCTGCAGGAGGCCAACAAGCTCGACTGGCGGGCCAAGGTGCCGAGCCTCAACATCCTCCTGACGTCGACGGCGTGGCGCAACGACCACAACGGCTTCTCGCACCAGGGACCCGGCCTCATCCAGACGGTGCTCAACGCGCGCGGCGAGGTGTCCCGGATCTACCTCCCGCCGGACGCGAACTGCCTTCTCTCCGTGGCCGATCACTGCTTCCGGTCAAAGAACTACGTCAACCTCGTCGTCATCGACAAGCAGCCGCAGCCGCAGTGGCTGACGATGGAGGAGGCCGTCGCCCACTGCGCGGCCGGCGCGGGCATCTGGGACTGGGCCGGCACCGACGACGGCGACCGCGACCCCGACGTCGTGCTCGCCTGCGCGGGCGACGTCGTGACGATGGAGGTCGTCGCCGCGGCCCAGATCCTCAAGGAGAAGCTGCCGCAGCTGCGCGTGCGCGTCGTCAACGTCGTCGACCTCATGACCCTGCCGCGCGTGCGCAGCCACCCGCACGGCATGGACGACGTGCGCTTCGGCGAGCTCTTCACCGACCACGTCGACGTCGTCTTCGCCTTCCACGGCTACCACGGCGCCATCCACCAGCTCGTCCACGGGCGGCCCGACGCCGACCGCTTCCACGTGCGCGGCTTCAGCGAGGAGGGCACGACGACGACGCCGTTCGACATGGTCGTGCGCAACGGCGTCGACCGCTACTCCCTCGTCATGGACGCCATCAACAACGCCGGTCGCCAGGTGCGTGGCTCGAGCGAGGTCAAGGCCTGGTGCCAGGCCGAGCTCGACAGGCACCACGAGTACATCGTCGAGCACCTCGAGGACATGCCCGAGGTGCGTGACTGGGTCATGACGACGGTCGTCGAGGACTGACCGCCCGCCACGACGGCAGAGGGCGTATGCCGCCCACTCGGGTGGGCGGCATACGTGGACTCGTCAGTCGCGCCGGGGTGCGATGACGACGTCGATGCCGTTGTCGCGGAAGGCTTGCAAGGCCACGGGATCGGCGGACTCGTCGGTGACGAGCGTCCACGTGCGTGGCATGACGGCCCAGGCGTGGAAGGGCGACTGGCCGAGCTTGTCGGCGTGCGCGAGGACGTAGGTCTGCTCGGCCCGGCTCATCATCAGCTCCTTGAGCCGGGTCTGCTCGAGGTCGGCCTCGCAGATGCCGCGCTCGGCGTGCACGCTGTCGGCGCCCATGAAGGCCCGGTCGAAGCTGAGGCGCTGGACGGCGGCCTCGGCGAGCGGCCCGACGAAGGCCTGGCTCAGCGGCCGCAGCCGGCCGCCCAGGGCGATGACGTCGATGCCGACGCTGTCGGCGAGGGTGCCCATGGCGCTGATGCCGGCCGTGACGACGGTCAGCTCGGTCAGCTCGGGCGTCTTGGTGATGGCGTCGGCGAGCGCGCCCATCGTCGACCCGGCGTCGAGGAGCACCGTCTCCCCGGGCTCGATCTGGTCGGCGGCCCAGCGGGCGATGTCCCGCTTCGCCGCGTGCGCCTCCCCGAGACGCTGGCGCAGTGAGGCCTCGGGATGGTGGGCCAGGCTCATCACTCCGCCGTAGGTGCGGGCCAGCTTGCCCTGGGCGGTCAGCTTGGCGAGGTCGCGCCGGATCGTCGACGCGGTGACGCCGAGCTGGTCGGAGAGCTCCTCCACGCTCGCGAGCCCACTGGTGGTGGCGAGGCGGACGATCTCGCCCCGACGTGTCTGTGCGGTGTGCTTCGCCACGCTGGGCACCTTAGGCGTCCACGGGCCGTGGCGCCATCTCCGCGCCGAGGCGCAGCGCCTCGATCATCGAACGGTGGTCGGCGATGCCGGTACCGGCGATGTCGAAGGCCGTGCCGTGGTCGACCGACGTGCGGATGACGGGCAGACCGATCGTCACGTTGACACCCGCCTCGAGGCCGAGCACCTTGACCGGCCCGTGGCCCTGGTCGTGGTACATCGCGACGACGAGGTCGTAGTCGCCGCGACCGGCGAGGAAGAAGAGCGTGTCGGCCGGCAGGGCGCCGTGCACGTCGATGCCGTCGGCGCGGCAGACCTCCACGGCGGGGTCGATCTTCTCGGCCTCCTCGCCGTAGCCGAAGAGGCCGTTCTCGCCGGCGTGCGGGTTGATGCCGCAGACGCCGATCTTCGGGGTCGGGTTGCCGGCGTCGACGAGGGCCTGGTGGCCCCGACGGATGACGCGCTCGACGAGACCGGGCTCGATGCGGTTGACGGCATCGATGAGGCCGATGTGGGTCGTCACGTGGATGACCTTGACCCTCTCGGTCGAGAGCATCATCGAGACCTCGGGCGTGCCGGTGAGGTGGGCGAGCAGCTCGGTGTGGCCGGGGAAGACGTGGCCGCCGGCGTGCAGCGCCTCCTTGTTGAGCGGCGCGGTGCAGATCGCCTGGACCTTGCCGGCCATCGCCAGCTCGGACGCGACGCGGATGTAGTGGTAGGCGGCGTCGCCGGCGACGGCCGACAGCTGCCCGAAGGGGAGGTCCGCCGGCAGCAGCGCGAGGTCGATGACGTTGATGCGCCCGGGGATCTCGCTCGCCTCCTCGACGTCGTCGATGGTGACGATGTCGACGGCGACGTCGGCGATGTCAGCAGCCTGCTTGAGACGCAGCGCGTCACCGACGACGACGACGCGCGCCATCGTCGCCACGTGCGGGTCGGCCAAGGCCTTGACGATGATCTCGGGGCCGATGCCGGCGCCGTCTCCCATGGTCACGGCGATGCGGGGAAGGGCGACGCTCATGAGTTCTCCTCGGTGGTCGCGCCGGGGGTGGCGCGGGGTGCGGTGGTGGTCGATGAGGTGCGGAGGTGCGGGGCCTGCGGCGGCACGGTGGTGGGCCCCAGCAGGTGCTCGACGACGCGGACGAGCGAGGTCGGGTCGCCGAAGCTGCCCGGGCGCGTGACGATGAACCGCCCACCTGGGCGCCGGCTCACGACGGTGCCGGTCTCGACCTCGTCGACGACGTCGAGGGCGGGCACGTCGAGGCGATCGAGGACGGCGCGGGCGGTCTCACCGCCGGAGAGGAATGCCGCGTCGAAGTGGTCGACCACGGGCGAGACCGCGGCGGCGAGGGACTCGGTCAGGGCACGTGACCGACTCGGGTCGGCGGGGGCGGCGGGGTCGAGCGCCACCACGACGACAGCGTCACGGGAGTGCTCGGCGAGCTGGACGCCTACGGCCCCCGGGTCGGTCAGGAGGCGGTCGGGCTGCAGCAGCACCGTGTGCGTGGAGCGCGCAGCCGAGAGCCGCTCGAGCTGGTCAGGGAGTCCCGGCGCGCGCGAGCCGAGCACGAGCAGCATGGACCGCACGGACCCGACGGACCCGAAGGACGCTGCGGGCCGCATCGCAGCCGCCGTTTCGGCGCCGCGGCCCTCAGAGGGTGTGTTGTCGGTCTCCGGGCCCGCCGTCCCAGGGCCCCGGCGCTGGTCCGGCGGGAGGGCACGGACGGCGGCGTCGGCCAGGGCTCCGGACCCGACGAGGAGCGTGCGGCCGTCCTGCCCGGCGCTCGCGGCGACGGCGGCGGCGTGGACGACATCGAGGTCGGCGTCCGTCACGGCGTCGCAGACCGCGACGAAGCCGGTGCCCGCGGCCTCGTCGAGGGCCGCCGTGACGGCCTCGACGCCGCGCAGCACGGTGGTGTGCGGGACGAGCACGGTGGCCAGCGGGTGCAGGGCCGCGGCCACCCGGTCCGGCGCCGGGGTCGGCTCGACGGCCCAGAGGTCGGTGTGGTGCAGCGGCGTGCCGCCGACGTGGAGCACGCCGTCGACGACGACACGCTCGAGCGCGGGGTTGGCGACGGCCACGACCGGTGTGCGCTGCAGCTCCTCGGCGAGGGCGGCGACCTCCGCGGCGACGTGTCCCCGGAGCAGCGAGTCGACCTTCTTGACGACGACCGGTGCCGTCGTGACGAGGGCTGCGGCTGCGCGAACCGCGCGCACGGCCTCCGCGTGGGGGAGACGGCGCGAGTCGGTGTCGACGGTGAGGACGGCGAGTGGGTCGTCGGCGCCGGCCGGGGTGCTCGCGTCGGGTCGGCGACCGGACGCGGCTGCGATGGCCGAGGACGAGTCCGAGAGAACGACCGTGCTGCGCGAAACACGCATGAGAGCGTGGGATGCGCACTCTGCGGCGCCGCTCAGATCATCGGCGACGATGCCCAGGGCGAGTGCCTTCACGTTCTCCTCCTCACGGTCTTTCCTGCGCGTTTCGTGCTGTGCGACAAGGAGATTGGCGACCCTGCCGATGGTGGTGAAGGGTGCTGCGGTGTGCTGCGGGAGTGCGCCGGACGGCATACGACCAACCGCCCCTTCACAAAAAACGCTACAGGTATTGCGCGAATCGCGCAATGGTGCGAAGGTGGTCCAACCCGAGGGGCGCAGCGTGCGCCGCCGACGGGGAGGCCACCGCTCAACGAGGAGTCCCGATGCCCCAGCAGCCCGCTCTGCTTCCCACGTCTGACCAGCCGACGCGGGAGGTCTCGCGTCGCTCGATCCTCAAGCTCGCCTCGCTGGCCGGCGCCGGAGCGCTCTTCGCTCCCGCGCTCGCCGCCTGCGCCGGGCCCAAGTCCGCCACCACCGCGAGCACTGCCGGGGCAGGGGCCGCGGGGGGCACACTGAGCATCGTGCTCAACCGCAACCTGGTCAGCCTCGACAACAAGCTGAACCAGTACGACGCGGCCGTCACCGTGCAGCGCGCCGTCCGTGAGGCCCTGACGAAGATCGGCGACAAGCTGACCCCCGAGCTCGTCCTCGCCGAGTCGTTCGAGCAGACCAAGCCCACCGAGTGGACGGTCAAGCTGCGCAACGACATCCACTACTCCGACAAGTCGAAGGTCACGGTCGAGGACGTCGAGACCGCGCTCAAGCTCTACTTCGAGGTCAAGGCCGGCTACGTCGCCTCGCAGTTCCCCGAGCAGCCGACCTTCACCAAGGTCGACGACACGACCTTCACCCTGACGACCAAGAGCCCCGTCGTCTCGCTCAACTCGCTGATGTCCAACATCCTCATCACGCCGGCCAAGGACAACAAGGCCGAGGAGCTCGGCACCGGCCTCGGCACCGGACCGTTCACCATCGCGAGTGCCGACTCCGGCACCGGCACCTACCGCCTCGTGCGCAACGACAACTACTGGGGCACGCCGGCCAAGCTCGAGACGGTCAACGTCAGCTACCAGGAGGAGGAGGGCGCGCGCGTCATCGCCATCACCTCCGGCCAGACCGACGTCATCGACACCATCACGCCCGAGTCCGCGACGTCGCTCAAGACGAACTCCGACATCGACGTCATCGAGACCCCGGGCACGCGCCTGATCCACCTCTTCTACAACTTCCGCAAGCCGGCCGGCAGCCCGCTCGCCAACCCCAAGGTGCGCGAGGCGCTCTCCTACGCCGTCGACCACGAGTCGCTCATCAAGGCGCTCATGAACGGCCAGGTCAACTCGGCCGAGGGTGTCGTCCCGACGACGCTCGCGGGCTTCGCGAAGACCGGTGAATACGCGTACGACCCCGCCAAGGCCAAGCAGATGCTCGCCGACAACGGCGCGTCCGGGCTCAAGGTGCGGATCATCTGGGAGGACTCCGAGTTCGCCGGTGCCTCGCGCGTGCTCGAGGCCATCTCGCAGATGTTCGCGGCCGTCGGTGTCACCGCCGAGCTGAAGATGATCCCCAAGGGCGGCGAGATCAACGCCTGGCGTCGCGGCGAGGCCGGTGACTGGGACATCCTCGCCAACGGCTACGGCAACCAGACCGGGCTCGCGCTGACCAACCTGCAGGGCCAGTACGGCGGCACGGCGGAGAAGGAGAAGACGCGCGACACCTACCACGGCTTCGTCGTCCCCGAGATCACCGCACTGCTCGACCAGGCCGCCGCCGAGAGCGACGAGGCCAAGCGCAACGACCTGCTCAAGCAGGCCCAGGAGAAGATCTGGGCGCAGTGGCCCGCCGTGTGGGCCTGGACGCCGAACAACGTCCTCGCCAAACGCAAGCGCGTCCAGAACCTCAACCTCCGGGCGACGAACTCCTACGACCTCGCCGCCGTGACCGTCTCCGGCTGATCCCAGCCGACCAGACCAAGGTGATCCCATGCTCACGTACGTCCTCAAACGAGTCGGCCAGACGGTCCTGACGGCCTTCCTGGCCGTGGCGACCGTGTTCGTCCTGCTCCGCATGGCCCCGGGCGACCCCGCGGCCAACTATGCGCCGCCGAACCCGAGCTCGGAACAGCTCGAGGCGATCCGCCAGCAGTTCGGGCTCGACCAGCCGATCCCCGTGCAGTTCTGGACGTTCCTGCAGCACCTGTTCCAGGGCGACGTCGGCACGTCGTTCTTCTTCAAGCGCCCCGCGCTCGACGTCGTCCTGGAACGCCTGCCCTACACGATCACCCTCGCGGTCGCGGCGATCGTCGTCACGTCGGTCGTCGCGATCCCGTTGGGGGTGTGGATGGCGCGCCGCAACAACACGGCTCCCGAGCTGGGGGCCAACATCGGCACCATCGCCGGTCAGTCGATGCCGGACTTCTGGATCGGCTTCGTACTGCTCATCCTCTTCGCCGTGAACCTCCACTGGTTCGCACCGTCGGGGTTCGACTCGGCCGCCTCGATCATCCTGCCGACCCTCACGATCGCGATCCTCCAGATCGCGCTCATCTCCCGGCTCGTGCGCCGGGAGATGGTCGTCAACCTCGCGTCGCCCTACTTGACCGTCGCACGGTCCCGCGGGGTGTCCGAGCGGGCGCTGACCTGGCGCTACGCCTTCGCCAACGCCGCCCTGCCGGTCGTGACCGCGCTGGGCACACGCTTCGCGGCGATGCTCAACGGCGTCGTCATCGTGGAGGTCGTCTTCAACTGGCCGGGCGTCGGCGAGCTCGTCGTCAACGCGCTCAAGCAGCGCGACTTCCCGCTCATCCAGGCGACCGTCCTCGTCACCGTGCTCCTGGCGCTCGCCGTGCAGCTGCTCGTGGACCTGCTCTACCCGCTCATGGACCCGCGGGTCCGACTCGGAGAGGCCAGCTCATGACCACCTCGACGAACCTGCCCGGCCACCCGCAGGTGCCGAACCTCGCCGAGGTCCCCGGCTCCATCCTCGGCCGCGAGTCGGCCGTGACGAAGGTGCTGCTGCGCCGGTCGGCGGCGGCCCGCCGGGCCCGCTACAGCACCGTGAAGATCTGGGTCGGGGCGATCTGCGCCGGCGTGGTCGTCCTCCCCGTGGTCCTGGCCAACGTCCTCCCGCTGCCCGACCCGATCGTCGGCCGGCTGAGTGAGTCGTCGCTGCCACCGTTCAGCGCGGGCCACCTGCTCGGCACCGACCCCAACGGACGCGACCTGCTCTCGCGCATCCTCCACGGCGGTCAGACGTCCCTCGTGATCGGCTTCCTCGCGATCTTCGTCTCGGGGCTCTTCGGCATCGTCGCCGGCGCAGCAGCCGGCTACTTCGGCGGCTGGGTCGACACGATCATCTCGCGGTTGCTCGAGGCGCAGATGGCACTTCCGCTGCTGCTCATGCTGCTCCTCGTCGTCGCCCTCTTCGGCCCGTCGATCCCCGTGATCACGCTCGTCATCGCCTTCGCCCAGTGGCCGGAGCCGGCGCGCATCACCCGCGCCCTCGTGCTCGTCGAGCGGGAGAAGCCGTACGTCGCGGCCGCGCGGGTGCTCGGACTGCCGAAGCTCTCGATCCTCAGCCGGCACGTCGTCCCCAACATCCTCCAGCAGGTGCTGGTCGTCGTGCTCCTGCTGCTCGCCCAGGCCGTGCTGCTCGAGAGCGCCCTGTCGTTCCTCGGAGCGGGCGTCCAGCGGCCGTACCCCACGTGGGGCGGCATCATCTCCGACGGACGCGAGCTCTTCGTCACCGGCAAGCCCTGGCTCGTCACCGTGCCCGGCGTGGCCATCGCGCTGCTCGTCGTCGGCGTCAACCTCGTCGGAGACGGCCTGCGCGACCGGGTGCGACGCGCGAAGGGAGACCAGACATGAGAGTCCTCGAGGTCACGGACCTGCAGGTCGAGCTGCTGACCGGCACGAGCGTCGTGCGTGCGGTCGACGGCGTCAGCTTCCACATCGACCAGGGCGAGACGGTGACGATCATCGGCGAGTCCGGCTCGGGCAAGTCGACGACGGCGATGGCGATCCTGCGCCTGCTGCCCGACGACCTCGCGGTCATCTCGGGCGAGGCCCGCATCGGCGGCCAGGACGTCACTGGCAGTCGGAAGGTCATCGACAAGCTCCGCGGCCGGGCCGTGGCGCTCATCCCGCAGGACCCCATGACGGCCCTCAACCCGATCCGCACCATCGGCCGGCAGATGACCGAAGCCGTCCGCATCAAGTATCCCGACCTCGGCCGGGCCGAGGCGAAGGCGCGGGCCCTGTCGCTCATGGAGCAGGTGCACATCCGCAACCCCACCAAGCAGTTCGACGCCTACCCGCACCAGCTCTCGGGCGGCATGCTCCAGCGCGTCCTCATCGCGATGGCGGTCTCGACCGACGCCGACCTCATCGTCGCCGACGAGCCGACGAGCGCGCTCGACGTCACGGTGCAGGCGGGCATCCTCGACCTGCTCCTCGAGCTGCAGGAGCAGACGGGCATCGCGCTGCTGCTCATCACCCACGACCTCGGCGTGGCGAGGCTCATGAGCGACCGCGTCCACGTCATGAAGACAGGCGCCTTCGTCGAGGGCGGCCCGGTCACCGACGTCGTCGACCACCCCCAGCACCCCTACACCCAGAAGCTGCTCGGAGCGATCCCCGAGCTCGGCCCCTGGGAGGACCCGGGCGCCAGCGAGCCGCTCGTCAAGGAGGCCAGCCATGGCTGAGGACCTGCTCACCGTCAGCAACCTCGTCGTCGAGTACGGCACCGGCAAGGACGTCTTCCGCGCCGTCGACGACGTGTCCTTCAGCGTCCCGCGCGGCGGCACCCTCGCCATCGTCGGGGAGTCCGGCTGCGGCAAGTCGACGATCGCCAAGGCGCTCGTCCGGCTGCTGACGCCGACCTCCGGTGTCATCGACCTCGACGGCACCGACCTCGCCCGGCTCTCCGAGAAGCAGCTGCGCCCGATCCGCCACCGGGTGCAGATGGTCTTCCAGGACCCGTACGGCTCGCTCGACCCCCACCTGACGGCGCAGGAGATCGTCGCCGAGCCGATCCGGGTGCGCGGGGAGAAGTCGCGCCGGGCCCAGCGCGACAAGGCGGCTGCGCTCATCGAGCGGGTCGGACTGCCGCGCACGGCCCTCGAACGCAAGCCCCCCGAGTTCTCCGGCGGGCAGCGCCAGCGCATCGGCATCGCCCGGGCGCTCGCGTCCGGTCCGGAGCTGCTCGTCTGCGACGAGGCGACGAGTGCGCTCGACGTCTCCGTCCAGGCACAGGTCCTCGAGCTGCTCGCCGACATCCAGGCCGAGACGGGCCTGACCTACCTCTTCATCTCGCACAACCTCGGCGTCGTCCGTGCCATCTCGCAGGACACGGTCGTCATGCGCGCCGGCCGGATCGTCGAGAGCGGGCGCACCGACGACCTCCTCTCGCGGCCGCAGGAGGAGTACACCCAGCGCCTGCGCCGCTCCGCGCTCGAGCCGGGCCTCATGACCGGCATCAAGCCGCGTCACCTCATCCGCCACATCGCCGCCTCCCGCACGGCCGAGACCGAGAAGGCCTCATGACGACCGCAGCCCTCCCGACCACCGACCTGCCGGGTCTCGACCGACCGCTCTCGCGACTCGTCCTCGGGACCATGACGTTCGGCGACACCGTCGACGTCGACACGGCCCGCACCATGGTCGACACCGCGCTCGACGCCGGCATCACCTCGATCGACACCGCCAACGGGTATGCCGCCGGGCGCAGTGAGGAGATGCTCGCCGAGATCCTCGTCGGCCGGCGTGACGCCGCGACGATCGCGACCAAGGCCGGCATCTACCCCGGCGACGCGGGTGACGCCCCGCTCCTCTCGGCCGCAGGCCTGCGGGCCTCGCTCGAGGCCAGCCTGCGCCGGCTGCGCACCGACCACGTCGACGTCTACTACCTCCACCAGCCCGACCGCTCGGTGCCGATCGACGAGACCGTCGCTGCCCTGGGCGAGTTCGTCAAGGAGGGCACGGTCCGCGCGATCGGTGTCTCGAACTTCTCGGCCTGGCAGGTCGGCGACGTCTTCGCGGCGTGCGACGCCCTCGGCACGCCACGACCGATCCTGGCCCAGCAGCTCTACAACCTCGTCGCCCGTCGCATCGAGGCGGAGTACTCCGAGTTCGCGACGAGCAAGGGCCTGGCGACCATCGTCTACAACCCGCTCGGCGGCGGCCTGCTCACCGGACGCCACTCCTTCACCGAGCCGCCGGGCGAGGGGCGTTTCGGCTCGTCGGCACTCGCGGCGATGTACAAGGACCGCTACTGGAACGCCGAGACGTTCGCGGTCATCGAGGCCCTCGGCGCCATCGCGTCGGAGGCCGGAATCACCCTCCCCGAGCTGTCGCTGCGCTGGCTGCTGAGCAAGCCGGTCGTGACGTCGGTGCTGCTCGGGGGATCTAAACCACACCAGTTGGAGGCCAACATCACTGCTGCACAAGCCGGTCCGCTCCCCGATGACGTCATCGCCGCGTGCGACGAGGCAGGCCTGGCGATCGCCGGGTCCATGCCGGGGTACAACCGATGAGCGGCGGAGGCACGGCGATCGAGCGCAGCCGCGAGCGGGTGCTCGACTACGCCCGGCGGGTCCGGGCCCGCGAGACGATCCTCGGCTACTGGGTCATCATCGACTCTCCCGTGTCGACGGAGCGGCTCGCCCGGCTCGGCTACGACTACGTCTGCTTCGATGCCCAGCACGGTCTGCTCGACTACAAGGGCATCCTCGCCGGCATGACGGCCATCGACGCGGGCGGCGAGTCCGTCGGCATGGTCCGGGTCGGCGCCAACGACCCCTTCCTCATCGGGCAGGCCCTCGACTCAGGCGCAGCCGGCATCATCGTGCCCCTCGTCAACACGGCCGAGGACGCGGCCCGCGCGGTGTCGTTCGCGAAGTACCCGCCGCTGGGCATCCGCTCCTACGGCCCGATGCGGTCGCAGCTGCGGATCGGCCCGAACCCGGCAGACTCCAACGCGGCGACCGTCGTGCTCGCCATGATCGAGACGCCCCAGGGCCTCGAGAACGTCGAGGCCATCGCGGCGACACCGGGGATCGACGGGCTCTACATCGGCCCCTCCGACCTGCGCATCGCCGTGGGTGGGGCGACGTCGACCGACCCCGCCGTCGATGAGGCCTTCGAGGCCGCTGTCGACCGGATCCTGGGCGCTGCCAAGGCTGCCGGCATCGCCGCAGGCTTCCACACGCCGAGCGGTGAGGTCGCCGCCAAGCGCCTCGGGCAGGGCTTCACCCTCGCCACCGTCTCGTCGGACCTCATCCACCTCGAGCAGGCCGCGACGGCCCACCTCAAGGCGGCGCGGGGAGAGTCGTGAGCGTCTCCAGTGCGTCCGCCGAGGCGCTCCCGACCGACGGCGTGCTGCGCCCGCGCGACGGAGGCGGCCACACGGCATACCTCCCCACCCCGACGGTGCAGTGCCACGCCGCCAACCTCGCGTGGCTGCCGAACGGCGACCTCGCGTGCGTGTGGTTCGGCGGCACCCAGGAGGGCGTCAGCGACATCACCGCCTACCTCAGTCGTATGCCGTCCGGCGCGGACACATGGCTCCCCCCCGTGCCGCTGAGCGACGACCCGACGCGATCGGAGCAGAACCCGGTCCTGTTCACGGCGCCCGACGGCGACGTCTGGCTGCTCTACACCGCGCAGCTCGCCGGCAACCAGGACACGTCCGAGGTGCGGCGACGGGTCTCGCACGACGGTGGTGACACGTGGGAGCCGCCGACGGTGCTGCTCCCCGCGACGGGGGCCCGTGGCGTCTTCGTGCGCCAGCCGCCCGTCGTGACCGCTGGCGGCCGCATCCTGCTGCCCGTCTTCAACTGCGTCACCGTGCCCGGCGAGAAGTGGGTCGGCAACGAGGACACGTCGAGCGTGTGGTGGAACGACGACGGCGGCGACTCGTGGACCGAGGCGCCGGTGCCGGGGTCGCTCGGCTGCGTGCACATGAACCTCGTTGCACGACAGGACGGTTCGCTCTGGGCCTGCTTCCGGAGCCGCTGGGCCGACCACGTGTGGGAGACGACGTCGACCGACGCCGGCCTGACGTGGGCCGAGCCGACTCCGACCGCGCTGCCCAACAACAACTCCTCGATCCAGGCCGTCGCCGTCGGTGGCGGCGAGGTCGCGCTCGTCTTCAACCGGAGCTCGGCGCTCGACGCCACCGAACGCCGCGTGTCCCTCTACGACGAGATCGACGACGAGGGTGTCGTCGACGGACTCGACGGTCCGGTCGTCGCGGAGCCGTCGCCCGAGGCGGCCGAGGTCGCAGGTCGACGGACGGCCTTCTGGGGTGCACCGAGGGCGCCCATGACGCTGGGCCTCAGCCCCGACGACGGGCGCAGCTGGCCCGTTCAGGTGGACCTCGAGACCGGCGACGGCTACTGCATGTCCAACAACTCACGTGACGGGCTCAACCGCGAGCTGTCCTACCCCTCGGTGCTGCCCGGCCCGGACGGTGACCTGCACGTGGCCTACACCCACCACCGGCGTGCCATCAAGCACGTGCACCTGCCGGCCGACGTCGTCGACCGCCTCCGCCGGGGCCGGTGACAGCGCCGACGCGGTCCGAGCCGGCCGCCACCCCACGCGACGGGCGCGCGACACGCACCGCGGTCGTCACAGGGGCCAGCTCGGGCATCGGTCTCGCCATCGCCCACGACCTCGTCGGTGCCGGGTGGCGCGTCCTCGGGCTCAGCCGCTCGCGCGGTGCGCTGTCGGACGCCGCCACGTGGGTGCCGTGCGACCTGGCCGACGTGATCTCGGCCGACGAGGCCGTGCGCGCGGTGCGTGGGACCGCGACCGGCGGCGTGGACGCCATCGTCCACGCCGCCGGTCTGCAGTACTCCGCCGGCGTCGGCGACCTGCGACCCGAGCAGGGAGAGCGCATGTGGGCCGTGCACGTTCGCGGCGCCGAGCTCGTCGTGGGCGGGCTCATCGGCGTCCTCGGCGACGAGGGCCGGGTCGTCCTCGTCGGTAGCCGGACCATGACAGGGGTCCCCGGCAAGAGCCAGTACGCCGCGACGAAGGCCGCCCTCGCGGCGATGGCGCGGGCATGGGCGTCGGAGCTCGCCCCGCGACGGATCACCGTCAACGTCGTCGCGCCGGGGCCGACGCGGACGGCGATGCTCGATGACCCCAACCGGGCGTCGGTGCCACCCGTCGTGCCGCCCCTCGGCCGGCTGGTCGAGCCGTCGGAGGTCGCCGCCCTGACCCGCTTCCTGCTCGAGCCGACCGGCGCGATGGTGACGGGTCAGACCATCGTCATGTGCGGCGGCGCGTCCCTGCCGTGAACCGCGCCGGCGCGTCTGGCGGGCGTCCGCGGGTCGCGCACGCGTGCACGTTCCCCGCAGGGGTGCGCGCTGCAACCCGCACCACCGAGGTGAGGGCGCACTCCCGGGTAGGGGCCGCACTCCGCGCGTCCGCAGGTCGCGCGTCCCGGGCATATGCCGCGTGGCCGGGTCCGGCTGGCGGGTCCGGCAGGGCTGCGAGAGCTCAGGAGGTGACGTTCTCGAGGACGACGGCGAGTCCCTGACCGACGCCGATGCAGATGCACGCCACGCCCCAGCGACACCCGGAGCGCTGCAGGTCACGGGCGAGCGTGCCGAGGATGCGCCCTCCGGACGCGCCGAGCGGGTGGCCGATGGCGATGGCGCCGCCGTGACGGTTGACGATGTCGGGGTCGATGTCCCACGCGTCGACGCAGGCGAGCGACTGCGCGGCGAAGGCCTCGTTGAGCTCGACGGCCGACACGTCGGTCCAGGTGATACCGGCACGGGAGAGGGCTCGCTCGGCGGCCTCGACGGGCGCGAAGCCGAAGTACTGCGGGTCGAGGGCGCTCGCGCCGCGACCGGCGATGCGTGCGATCGGGGCGAGCCCGAGGCGCTCCTGGGCGCCGGCACTCCCGAGCAGCACCGCGGAGGCGCCGTCGTTGAGCGGCGAGGCGTTGCCGGCGGTGACGGTGCCACCCTCGGTGCGGAACGAGGTGCGCAGGCCGGCGAGGCGCTCGGCCGTCGTGTCGGCGCGGATCGACTCGTCGCGGGCGAGCTCGACACCGGGGACCGGCACGACGAGGTCGTCGTAGAAGCCCTCGGTCCACGCTGCGTCCGCGAGTCGGTGCGACCGCGCGGCGAACGCGTCCTGGCGCTCACGGGTCACGCCGTGCCGCTCGCGCAGCTGCTCGGTGGCCTCACCGAGCGACACCGTCCACTCCGACGGCATCCTCGGGTTGACGAGGCGCCAGCCGAGCGTCGTCGACGAGAGCTCGAGATTGCCCACGGGATACGGCTTCTCGGTCTTCGGCATCACCCACGGTGCTCGCGTCATGGATTCGACGCCGCCGACGAGCACGACGTCGGCGTCACCCGTCTCGATCTGCCGCGATGCGATGATCGCCGCGTCGAGGCTCGAGCCGCAGAGGCGGTTGACCGTCGTGCCCGGGACGCTCGTCGGCAGGCCGGCGAGCAGGGTCGCCATGCGCGCGACGTTTCGGTTCTCCTCGCCGGCGCCGTTCGCGTTGCCGAAGACGACCTCGTCGACGAGACCCGCGTCGGTGGTGAGGCCGGGGGACCGGTCGACGACCGCCCGCACGACGAGCGCCCCGAGGTCGTCGGGCCGGGTCGCCGCGAGGGCGCCACCGAAGCGGCCGAACGGGGTGCGGACGGCGTCGTAGACGAACGCGTCGTTCACGGTCGTGACTTCCTGTCGGAGCGGACGGCACACAGCAGGCGCACGCCTGTCGTATGCCGTGGCGTCACGCTCGTGGGCCCCGTCGGGCTCGAACCGACGACCGGCGGATTAAAAGTCCGATGCTCTACCGACTGAGCTAGAGGCCCGTGGTCCGACTCGGCGCGTTCGCACCGTTCCGAACCCGCCGTCAGTATGCCCGACCGCCCGACCCCAGCCGAACCCGCGACCCGCCGAGGCGCGATCGCCCGGCCCCGGTGTCGGGTGCGGGTGTCAGGTGTGGCGGCCGCGCACCCAGTCCTCGAGGGTCCCGTCGACGTGGTCGCGCATCACGAGGGACCACACGAGCACGGAGGCCGCGAACTCCCCGATGGGCGCGGCGGCGGCGACGTCGTCACGCAGCGCCGCGAAGCCCGGACCGTCGGCAGGCCGACGGAAGCGCAGGCGCGGGGAGTCGAGCACCACCGCGCGGGCGCTCTCGGGGAGGCTCTCGACGGTGGCCGGTCGGGCCGCGGCCACGGCGCGCCGCGCGCGGATCGCCCTCACCCGGAGCAGACCGCCGGTCGTCACGCCGACGGCGGCGGCGGCCAGCACGACAGCCAGACCCAGCCCGAGGTCGGACTCGCCGACCGGCCAGCGCCACGCCACGGCGGTGGCCCCGGCCGCGAGCACGAGTGCGACCGCGAAGGGCCAGGCGAGGCGCCCCCAGGCGGCGTCTCGCTCGAGCCGCTCCTGCTCGTAGTAACGCGAGGCCCACTCGCGCACGGCGAAGACCGGGAAGCCGCACGCGTCCTGCGGCGCGGCGTCGCCCGTGGACGGCGGAGCCGTCGGCCCCGTCATCCGGTGCGTGGGCCCAGGTCGCACCGAGTCGGTGCTGTGCGCTTCTCGCTGCTCGCGCATCGGACCCCTGTCTGCTTTGTCACGTTTCGTGAGCTTCAGCGTAACGAGGGATCGCGTCGTACGTGGGACGTCCACGCGGGGCGGGCTCCCTGTCTTCGCGGCGCCAGCGCCGTCGGAGCGCGTCAGGCGCTGGTGTCGGGCCGGTCCGTTCCCGCTGCGGCGGCCGGACTCTCGACGGGGCCGAGGGTGGCGCGCAGCTCGCGCCGGGCCGAGTCGATGACGGCCCGACGGGCCCGGAACTGGTCCGGGTCGGCCGTCGGGGCGGTCGCGAGGTCGGCGCCGACGGCCTCCACGAGGCCCCGCAGGAGCCCGCGGACGTCGGTGACCCGTTCGGCGCGGGATCCGTCCGGCGCTTCCGTGGCCAGGGTGTGGAAGGCTTCGTCGATCTCCAGCAGTCGGGGCTGGGCGGCCGTCCAGATCGGCAGCGCCTCGGCGGCACTCCGCCGCTCGAGGACCTGGGTGGTGAGCGAGTCCTCGACCCAGGACGCCTCCTTCTCCGCGGCAGCCAGTCGGTCGTCCCAGGCCTGGAGCTCCGCCTGTGCCTGGCGCCGCCGGATCAGGAACCAGGCGAGGGCGCCGAGCAGGACGAGCAGCAGCAGCCACGGCCACCAGGTCGTCCCCTGCTCCGAGGTGGGCGCCGCCGGCGCGGCCTCGGTCGGGGCCGGCGTGGGGGACTCGCTCTCCGACGGTGTCTCGGTCACCGTGGCCGTCTCGGTCCGGGTCACCGTGGCCGTCTGGGTCCTCGTCTCCGTCTGCGTCTGCGTTTGGGTCTGCGTCTGGGTCTGCGTCTTGGTCTGCGTCTGCGTCTGTGTCACGGTCTGGGTCTCGGCCGGGACGGTCCGGGTCGGCAGCTCCGGGAGCGTGACGGCCGGCGCGCTGGAGGTCGGCGCTTCTGCCGGCGCGCTGGCGGCCGGCTCGCTCGCGGAGGGCAGCGCCGAGCGGCTGATGCTCGGCAGCGTCGTCGGCAGGGTCACCGACCCGCTGCCGGAGCACGCGGCGAGAACCGCGATCACGACGAGGGTGGCCAACGCGCTGACCAGGGCAGGAATGCGTCTCATGGCCGATTGTCCGCGCACGACCCATGGCGCGGGCGTCACCCGCGCGGGGTGAGATGGCGCCAGCCCGCGGTGGCCACGGGTGCGCGCTCCGACCGGGACGGCATACGGACTCGGTGGGTATGGTGCAGACGTCAACGACTGAGCAGGAGGACCGCATGAGCCTGGACCGACCGGTCGCCCCGAACCCGTACGACCTGCTGCCGCAGGTGCCCTCCTTCACGGTGACGAGCACCGACGTCATCGATGGGCAGCCCCTCGAGGACGACCAGGTGGCAGCGGAGGGCAACACGTCCCCGCAGCTGTCCTGGAGCGGTGCACCGGAAGGGACGCAGAGCTACGTCGTGACGTGCTTCGACCCCGATGCCCCCACCCCATCGGGCTTCTGGCACTGGGTGCTGGTCGACGTGCCCGCCGACGTCACCTCACTCGACACGGGTGCGGCGTCGGCAGCCTTGCCGGGCAGGGCATTCCACGTGCGCAACGACGGTGGTGAGGCGGGCTTCATGGGCGCTGCCCCGCCCGAGGGGGACATGCCGCACCGCTACTTCTTCGTCGTCCACGCCGTCTCGGAGCCGACGCTCGGCGTCGACGACTCGGCGTCGCCGGCCGTCGTCTCGTTCAACCTCGCCTTCAAGACGCTCGCCCGAGCCGTCATCCACGGCACCTACCAGCACTGACGCCCGGCGGCGCCGGACGACGGCGCAGCCCGCACCGCCGTCGTCTGCGGTGCGGGCTGCGTGCTGCGTGCTCCGGGACCGGGTGGTCCGCCCGTCAGGCGCTCATGAGCTCCGCGGACTCGAGGTGGACGCGCAGCTCGGCGAGGACCCGACGCAGCAGCCGGCTCACCTGCATGGCGCTGAGGCCCATGGTCTGGGCGATCTCGGCCTGCGTCATGTCGTGGGCGAAGCGCAGCTCGACGATCTCCTGGTCGCGCGGGGGCAGCCGCTTGAGCGCTGTCCGCACGACGATCCCGTCGTCGAGGCCCGGGTCCGTGTGGTGCTCCGCGCGGGCGTCGACGAGGTCGAGGACCGGACGGCCGCCCTCGGTCGTCGTGGCGTCGAGCGAGGCCGGTCGAAGGTTTGTCGAGGCGACCTGCGCCTCCTTGACCTGCTCGAGGGTCAGCTCGAGGGCCGTGGCGAGGTCGTCCTGGGTGGGCTCGTGGCCGAGCGTCTGCTCGAGGCGCGTGCGGGCGTCGGTGACGAGCTGCCGCCGCTCCTGCAGGCCGCGCGGGGGTCGGACGAGCCAGCCGTGGTCGCGGAAGTGGCGGCGCAGCTCACCGGTGATGGTGGGCGTCGCGTAGGCGCCGAACTCGGTCTCCTGGGAGAGGTCGAAACGCTGGATCGCCTTGAGCAGAGCGAGGAATGCGACCTGTTCGAGGTCGTCCCGGTCGAGGCCCTTCCCGGCGTAGCGGTGCGCGAGGGACCGGGCCAGTGGCATGTGCAGCCGGGTCACCGTCTCGAGGGCCTGCGCCTTCTCGGTCTCGGAGTGCGAGGTGCGGACGGTGGTGATGAGGTCACGGGTGCGGGCGTCCTTGCGGGGACCGCGCGAAGGGTCGGTCATGTCTGCTCCATCCAGGGATGTGGGTGGCGGCGCTTGCTTGACCGACGTGAGGAACCTTAGACAAAGTCTCAACATTGCACAAGGGCTGAACAGATCAGCCCGGCCGGACCGGGCGGGGCAGGCCCTCAGGCGGGGCGGTGGAGCACGGCTGCCTCGGGCGTCACGACGAGCTCTCCGTCCCCGATCTCGGCGACCGTGCCGTCGACGAGGAGCGACCGGTCGCCGGCCTCCCGCGGCGGGAAGACGAGCGTGACGCCGCGGTGCTCGCCGACGAGGCGCGTGGCCGTCGAGCCGATGCGGTCGACGAGCAGACGGTCGCCGTCGAGACGTGGCCGCACCCCGAGCACGTGTGGCCGCTCATCGCCGAGACACACGAGGAACGCGTAGTCGTGGTGCCCCATCGCCTCGCCCAGCTCCGAAAGCTCCACCTTGACGCTCATGACGACCTCCACCGTCCGGGTCCGCGCGCCCAGGTGGCGCGGACGACTCACCTCATCGTCCACCTGCGCTGTGCGAGGGTGTGGGTATGCGAGTGGCGTTGATGGTGACCTGCCTCAACGACGCGATGTTCCCGGACGCCGGCAAGGCCGTCGTGACGCTGCTGCGCCGCCTGGGCGTCGACGTCGAGTTCCCCGCGGCCCAGACTTGTTGCGGCCAGCCGATGGTCAACACGGGCTACCTCGACGAGGCCGTCCCGGTCGTGCGCACCTTCGTGCGGGCGTTCGAGGGCTACGACGCGATCGTCACGCCGTCCGGGTCCTGCGCCGGTTCTGCCCGCCACCAGCACTCCGTCGTCGCGCGCCGTTCGGGCGACGAGGGCCTCGTGGCCGCCGTCGCCGAGATCTCGCCGCGGGTGCGTGAGCTGTCCGAGTTCCTCGTCGACGACCTCGGGGTGGACGACGTCGGCGCCTCCTTCCCGCACTCCGTCACGTACCACCCGACGTGCCACTCGCTGCGGATGCTCGGCGTCGGTGACCGCCCCGAGCGGTTGCTGCGCGCGGTGCGCGGCCTCCGGCTCCTCGACCTCCCGCGGGCCGAGGAGTGCTGCGGCTTCGGAGGCACCTTCGCGCTCAAGAACGCCGACACCTCCGTCGCCATGGGCGCCGACAAGGCTCGGCACGTGCGTGAGTCGGGAGCCGAGGTCCTCGTCGCCGGCGACAGCTCGTGCCTCATGCACATCGGTGGCCTGCTGACGCGGCAACGAGCCGGGGTCCGCGTCATGCACCTCGCCGAGGTGCTCGCGTCGACGGAGGGTGCGACGCCCGGGGGCGCCCGATGAGCCGCACCTTCGTCGGTATGCCGCCGTTCCCCACCGCCGCTCGCGCCGCCCTCGCCGACACGCAGCTGCGGGCCAACCTCGCCCATGCGACGACGACGATCCGGGCCAAGCGCGCGGCCGTCGTCGCCGAGGTCGACGACTGGGAGGCGCTGCGCCTCCGGGCCGCCGCGATCAAGGACGACGTCCTGCTCCACCTCGACGAGCATCTCGTCCGGCTCGAGGAGTCACTCACCGCACGAGGCGCCATCGTGCACTGGGCACGCACCGCCAATGAGGCGTCCGAGGTCGTGGCGCAGGTCGCCCGGGCCCACGGGGTCGACGAGGTGGTCAAGGTCAAGTCGATGGCGACGCAGGAGGTCGAGCTCAACGAGTACCTTGCGGCACAAGGGATCTCGGCGTGGGAGACCGACCTCGCCGAGCTCATCGTCCAGCTGGGCGACGACCTCCCGAGCCACATCCTCGTGCCCGCCATCCACCGCAACCGAGCAGAGATCCGCGCCGTCTTCGAGCGCGAGATGGGCCGAGTCGGGCGGCCGGCGCCGGTCGACCTCACCGACGACCCGGCACGCCTGGCCGAGGCGGCCCGCCTGCACCTGCGCGAGAAGTTCCTCCGCGCGAAGGTCGGCGTCAGCGGCGCCAACTTCGCCGTCGCCGACTCGGGCACCCTCGTCGTCGTCGAGTCCGAGGGCAACGGCCGCATGTGCCTGACCCTCCCCGAGGTGCTCGTGTCGGTCGTCGGCATCGAGAAGGTCGTCCCCACGTGGACCGACCTCGACGTCTTCCTCACCCTGCTGCCGCGGTCGTCGACGGGGGAGCGGATGAACCCCTACACCTCGACGTGGTCGGGCGTGACGCCCGGCGACGGTCCGCAAGAGGTGCACGTCGTCCTCCTCGACAACGGCCGCACGCGAGCGCTCGCCGACGAGGTCGGCCGCCAGGCCCTGCGCTGCATCCGGTGCTCCGCGTGCCTCAACGTGTGCCCGGTCTACGAGCGCACCGGCGGCCACGCCTACGGCTCCGTCTACCCCGGCCCCATCGGCGCCATCCTCAACCCGCTCCTCAAGGGCGTCGGCCACGACGACCAGACCGACTCCCTGCCGTATGCATCGTCGCTCTGCGGGGCGTGCTTCGAGGCCTGCCCCGTGCGCATCGACATCCCCAGCGTGCTCGTCGACCTGCGCGCTCAGGTCGTCGACGCCCACCGGTCGGGGGTCCCCAAGCCCGAAGCCCTTGCCATGCGCGCGGCCGCCGCGACCTTCGGGTCCGGGGAGCGTCTCGCCGCCGCCGAGCGTGCCTCGGGCCTGGCCGGTCGAGCCCTCGACGCGATCTCGCGGATCGCCCGTCGTGACAGGCGTGCCGGTGGCCGACGGCTCCTCGGTCGCCTGCCCGGCCCCGGCGCCGCCTGGACCGACGCGCGCGACCTGCCCGCGCCGCCCGCGGAGTCGTTCCGCGCCTGGTGGAAGCGCACCGACGGAGGCACGCGGTGAGCGCGCGCGACGAGATCCTCGGTGCGGTCCGCGACGCCATCGCGTCGGCGCGGCGTCCCGTCGACATACCTGCGCTCGACCGGGCCGAGCGCGACGGTGACGTCGACCTCTTCGCCGAGCGGGTGGCCGACTATCGCGCCACCGTCGTGCGGTGCGGCCCGGACGGTGTCGACGCCGCCATCGAGGCAGCCCTTCCCGAGGGCGCCACCGTCGTGGTCCCCGACGGGATGCCCTATGCCGTCCCCGGCGCGGTCCCGGATGCGGCCCTCAGCGCGGCGGACCTCGACGCGACGACGGCCGTGGTCACCACGGCGACCGTCGCGATCGCGACGACGGGGACGATCGTGCTCTCACACGGTCCCGGGGAGGGGCGGCGGGTGCTGACACTGGTGCCCGACCTCCACGTCTGCGTCGTCCGCGCCGACCAGGTCGTCGACGACGTCCCGGCCGCCGTCAGGCGACTCGACCCGGCGAGCCCGACGACGTGGATCAGCGGGCCGTCGGCGACGAGCGACATCGAGCTGAGCCGCGTCGAGGGCGTCCACGGCCCACGGACCCTCCACGTCGTCCTCGTCAGCGGGGCGGACGGCATACCCCCGGCTGACGGTGTCAGCTGACGCGGGTGAGCTTGTAGTGCAGGCGAACCGCGGTGGCCGACCACATCCGCAGCTCGTGGTCGGTGCGGAGAACGCCCTCGCCGTCGACGTAGACGCGGAAGCGCTCGTGGACGGGCGCCCGTGAGGCGTGGGCGCGGCGGTCGTCGGTCACGACGACGTACGCGCCGTCGCTGCCGAACGGCCCCGGGGGCGAGTCGAGCTGCAGCGACCCGTCCGGGAGAGCCGTGGGGCGCAGGAACACCTGGACGTTGCCGGCCTCGAGCGGGAAGGTCACGTGGACGCTCGGGCGGTCCGCGCCCGGCAGCACCCGGCTCGCGTAGCACCCGCTGTAGACGTACTCGCCGGTCGAGCGCAACGAGCGGATCCAGCCCGCGGCCCGCTGCCGGCCGCTGTCGTCGGAGATGACGGCGACCCGGCTGTCCATCCCGTGGGCGACGTCGAGGGGGCGCATGGGCAGCGCCAGCTGCTGGACGCGTCGACCGAAGAAGCGCGACACGAGCTCGCCGCCGGGCTGGAAGGCCGCGGTCCACTGCGTCCACACCTCCATCCGCCAGCGCGACGTGTGCTCGTAGAAGTCGCGGACGTCGGGATGCAGGGCTGCGGCGCGGAAACCCGGCCCGTCGAGCACCGACAGGTCGGGGAGCAGGCCGGCGCCGTCGACGTCCTCACGCACCTCACCGCCCCAGCGTGCCGCGGCGCTCGCCAGCCACGCGTCGCCGACGACGGCACCGTCGTGGACCGGCGCGTCCAGCCAGGCCTGCGCGCCCGCCAGCTCGACGGGCCGACCCGTCGTGCGCCAGAACGTGCGGGTGACGCGGTCGAGGCGCGGCATGAGGGAGCTCACGAGCGCAGCGTGCCAGACCGGCGCCGTGGGTGCCGGGGGCTAGCCTGCTGGGATGAGTGAGAGCGACCACCGCGCCCCCAGGCGGCCCGCCTTCTTCAGCGAGGCGGCCCTCGAGGCGCACGGTCCTGCCTACGACCCCACCGAGCAGATCCACGTCGCCCACGAGACGGCGCTGGCGCTCGTCCACGCCGGCCGCGCGGCGTCCGACCCGGTCGTGACGCAGAAGCTCGTCGCGCTCGTCGACGACATCGGTCTGTCGACGCTCGCCGAGCTGTGGTCCCAGCGCCCTGCCCGCTCCCTCCCGGGCGCCCTGTGGCGCCTCTACGTGCTCCGTGAGTGGGTGCAGCGGGCGCCCGACGAGGCGAGCCGGGAGTATGCCGCCGGCATCCGTTTCACCGGCCCCAACCACGCCGTGGCCGGTGCCGCCGAGCCGCCCGGACCCCAGGAGATGGGGCGCGTCATCGACGAGGTGCTGCGCGGCGTCTTCGAGGGTGACCTCGCCGTCGCCCTCGAGCGGGCCTCGGCCTTCTGCCGCGTCGTCTCCGCCGGCCGCGCCGACATCTCCTCGGGCGACGAGTCCGCCGAGCAGGCGGCGAACGTCCTCGTCATGGCCGAGGATCTCACCGTCTGCGCTCGCCTGTGGCGCGCCGACGCGCTCGATTGACCAGGCGACCGACGGGTCTTGCGCCGATGCATCTTTGGTGATCCGTTCGGGCGGCTTTATCCTTGACGCGCGTCGGGTCGTGGTAGCCCCGGGTCCCAAATTCAGCCGCTACGAGCGGCCCAGTGCCGAGAGGCGCTCCCGACCCGACGCAACCTCTTCGGCCCAGCGCGCTCGGTGTCGGCCCATGGCAAGGGGTCCACGTCCCATCTCGTTCGGGCCTTCGGCCCACCGACCACCAGGCAGCCGCCTAGATTGGACCCATGACGCCCGAGGAGGAGCGGTCCGGTGACTTGCTCGATGTCGCACTCGCCGACGAGATCGAGCTCGTGAGCGACCTCGTGGTGGCTGCCTCCTCAAGCCCGCGCCATTTCACTCCCGACGAGGTCGACGAGCTGCTCGGCATCCCGGAGGGCGTCTCCGGCACCCGGTCGGACGCCCCGGCGACGCCGCCGGCGGAGTGACCGTTCCCGTCCGCACGCACGACCGGATGCAGCGGCATGCTCCCGGCTCGTCGCCCCGGAAGCAGCCAGGCAGGTCCGGATGAACACCGGATCGAGGCCGGGTTGCGCCGGAGTGACTTCTACGCCGTAGCATCTTCCCCGGACCAGACCTCGATCGACCGGAGCGCCCCCGTGGGTTTTCGCCTCACACCCCAGGACACGAGCTTTTTCTCCCTCTTCACCTCTTCCGCCCAACTCCTCGTCGAGGCGACCCGGGAGCTGACCCGGTTCCTCGAGGTCGAGCCCTCCAAGCGGCAGGCGGTGGCCGACCGGCTCAAGGAGCTCGAGCACGCTGCCGACGACGCGACGCACGAGGTCATCAACAAGGTCAACAGCTCGTTCATCACGCCCTTCGACCGCGAGGACATCCACAACCTCGCCGCGTCGCTCGACGACTGCATGGACTACATCGAGGAGACCGCTGACCTCATCGTGCTCTACCGCATGGGTGAGATCCCCGAGGGTCTCGCGGAGCAGTTCGAGATCCTGGCCCGGATGGCCGAGGTCACGGCGGAGGCGATGCCGCGCCTCCGGTCGATGAAGGACCTCAAGAGCTACTGGATCGAGATCAACCGCCTAGAGAACCAGGCCGACTCCCTCCACCGCAAGATGGTGGCCGCTCTCTTCGTCAACACGCCCGACCCGATCAACGTGATCAAGGTCAAGGCCATCGTGGACGGCTTCGAGGACGCCGCCGACGCGTTCGAGAAGGTCGCCCACGTGGTCGAGGGCATCGCGGTCAAGGAGTCCTGACCCGCTGATGGACACCACCATCCCCGTCCTCGGGGTCGCTGCGGTCATCGCACTGGCCATGGGCTTCAACTACACCAACGGCTTCCACGACGCCGCCAACGCGATCGCGACCTCGGTCTCGACCCGGGCCCTGACGCCCCGCGTGGCGCTGGCCATGGCGGCCATCGCCAACCTCTTCGGAGCCTTCTTCGGCTCCAAGGTGGCGGCGACCATCGGCTCGGGCATCATCGAGCAGCCCGAGGGCGTCGACGGGCTCTGGCTCGTCGCGGCCGCCCTCATCGGCGCCATCGGCTGGAACCTGCTGACCTGGTGGTTCGGCCTACCCTCGTCCTCGTCGCACGCCCTCATCGGCGGTCTCGCTGGCGCCGCGCTCGTGGCCGGCGTCGCAGTGAAGTGGGCCGTCATCTGGGAGAAGGTCATCATCCCGATGATCGCCTCACCACTCATCGGGCTCGTCGTCGGCTACCTCTTCATGACGGCGATCTTCTGGATCTTCCGCAACGCCAACCCGGGCCGGGTCACGCGCGGCTTCCGCCTGGCGCAGACCGCGTCCGCTGCCGCGATGGCCTTCGGCCACGGCCTCCAGGACGCCGCCAAGACCGCCGGCGTCGTGCTGCTCGCCCTCAACATCTCGGGCTACCACAACAGCACCACCGTCCCGATCTGGGTCCTCGTGCTGTCGGCCCTCGTGATCTCCGCCGGCACGTACGCCGGTGGCTGGCGCATCATGCGCACGCTGGGGCGGCGCATCATCGACCTCACGCCGCCCCAGGGGTTCGCGGCCGAGACGACGGCCGCCTCGATCCTCTACGTCGCGGGGCTTGCGCTCGGGGCCCCGATCTCGACGACGCACACGATCACCTCGGCGATCATGGGCGTCGGAGCGACCAAGCGGCTCTCGGCCGTGCGGTGGAGCGTGGCGGGCAACATCGTCGGCGCGTGGGTGCTCACCTTCCCGGGCGCCGGTCTCGTGGCCGTCCTCGCCTGGTACGCCAGCTCGATCTTCCGCTGACCGCCGCGCGACCGCGCCCACGGCACACGACCGCGCCCACGGCATACGACCGTGCCCACCTGACCTCGACGGTCAGGTGGGCACGGTCGTACGTGGACGGGTCCGGCGGAAGCGGGCCGGAGGTCCTGCGGCTCAGCCGAAGCGGCCGGAGATGTAGTCCTCCGTGGCCTGCTCGGTCGGGTTGTTGAAGATCCGCGTCGTGTCGTCGATCTCGACGAGCCGGCCCGGCTCCCCGGTGGCCTTGAGGTTGAAGAAGGCCGTGCGGTCGGACACCCGCGCCGCCTGCTGCATGTTGTGCGTGACGATGACGATGGTGAAGTCGTTCTTCAGCTCGTTGACGAGGTCCTCGATGGCGAGCGTCGAGATCGGGTCGAGGGCCGAGCACGGCTCGTCCATGAGGAGCACCTGCGGCTGCACGGCGATCGCCCTGGCGATGCACAGGCGCTGCTGCTGGCCACCGGAGAGGCCGGCACCCGGCTTGCTCAGGCGGTCCTTGACCTCGGTCCAGAGGTTCGCTCCCTTGAGCGACTGCTCGACGATGCCGTCGAGGGTCTTCTTGTTCTTGACACCGTTGAGCCGCAGGCCCGCCGCGACGTTGTCGTAGATCGACATCGTCGGGAAGGGGTTCGGCCGCTGGAAGACCATGCCGACCGTGCGCCGCACGGTCACGGGGTCCATCGAGCTGGCGTAGAGGTCCTGGTCGTCGAGCATGACCTTGCCCTCGACGCGACCGCCGGGGATCACCTCGTGCATCCGGTTGAGGGTGCGCAGGAAGGTCGACTTGCCGCAGCCGGACGGCCCGATGAAGGCCGTGACGGAACGGGGCTCGACCGTCATCGAGACGCCCTCTACGGCCTTGAAGGAGCCGTAGTAGACGTTGAGGTCGGTGACGTCGATTCGCTTGGCCATCGTTCAGATTTCGCTTTCTCTTACTTCTTGACGGCACCGAAGTGCGCAATGGCACGGCCGATGACGTTGAGGAGGAGGACGAGCAGGATGAGCGTGAGGGCCGCGCCCCACATCCGCTCGGCCGCGGTCGCGAGCGCGAAGTCGCCACGGTCCTGGTTGATCATCATCGGCAGCGTCGGGAAGTTGCCGTTGAACAGGTCGCGCTGGAAGTTCTTCGTGTACGGGGCGAGGATCAGCAGTGGCGCCGTCTCACCCATGACGCGGGCGATGCCGAGGAGCACCCCGGTGACGATGCCGGAGAACGCCGTGCGCAGCACGATCTTGACGACCGTGGCCCACTTAGGCACGCCGAGGGCGTACGCCGCCTCCCGCAGCTCGTTGGGCACGAGCTTGAGCATCTCCTCGGTGGACCGCACGATGACCGGGATCATGAGCAGCACGAGCGCGAGCGCCGCGGCGAACCCCGAGCGGCTGAAGCCGAAGGCGGTCACCCACACGGCGTAGATGAACAGCGCCGCGACGATGGACGGGACGCCCGAGAGGATGTCGACGGTGAAGCTGATCGCCTTGGCGAGGCGCCCGCGGCCGTACTCGACGAGGTAGACGGCGGTGAGGATGCCGATGGGCACGGCGATGAGGGCGGTGAAGCCGACCATCTGGAGGGTGCCCTCGATCGCGTGCCGCGCTCCGCCACCGAAGTCGTCGGAGTTGACGTTGCGCTGGTTGCCGGTCCACCACGTCGCCGTCGTGAGCATGTGGAAGCCCTTGGCGACGACCGTGCCGAGGATCCACACGAGCGGGACCATGGCGAGGAAGAAGGCGGCCCACATGACGACCTTGGCGACGACGTCCTTGACGGCGCGAGCCCGGTGGGGGTTGCTCATCTCCGACAGGGCGTCGCGGCCCGAACGGCCGCCGGGGGGCGTCGACGTCTCCCCGGGGACGACCTGGTCGTCGGGGACGCGGCGGTCGGTGGCGGTGCTCATTCGGTGAAGGCCTTCCTGCGCTCGATGACCACGCGGGCGATGCTGTTGACGACGAAGGTCAGCACGAAGAGGACGAGCCCGGCGGCGATGTAGGCACCGGTTTTGTTCGGGTTGCTGAACTCAGAGGCGTTGTTCGCGATCTTCGACGCGAAGGTCTCGCCGCCGTTGAAGAGCGACCACGACCACGGGTTGCCGTCGGCGAGGGCCGACACGAGGAACGTGACGGCGATCGTCTCGCCGAGGGCCCGGCCCAGGGCCAGCATCGAGGCGGAGATGACACCGGGTCGGCCGAAGGGCAGCACAGCCGTGCGGATCATCTCCCACTGGGTCGCGCCCAGCGCGAGAGCGCCCTCCTTGTGGGCCGTGGGCGTCTGGTCGAAGACCTCGCGCGAGAGCGCCGTGACGATGGGCAGGACCATGATCGCGAGGACGACGCCGATGAAGCAGATCGTCCCGCCGCTGATGCCGGTCGGCGCGAAGAGCGGGAACCAGCCGAGCTTGTCCTGGATGAACGACTGCACCGGCTTGAACACGGGTGCGAAGGCGATGAGACCCCAGAGGCCGTAGACGATCGAGGGCACGGCGGCCAACAGGTCGACGAGGCCCGCCGCGGGCCGACGCATCCACGACGGCGCGTACTGCGTCAGGAAGAGCGCCACCGCGACGCCGACCGGGACCGAGAGGGCCATGGCGATCGTCGAGGCGGTCACCGTCGTCCAGAGGAACTCGAGGATGCCGAAGGCGGGCTGCTCACCACCCGGCGCCCAGACGCGGCTCGTGAAGAAGTTCGCCGAGTTGTCCATCAGCGCCGGCACGGCCTGGACGATGAGGAAGATCGCGATGAGTGACACGAGCACGATGACGAGGACGCCGGAGACGGTGGCGGCTCCGCCGAAGAGCCGGTCGCCGACGCGACCCGTGGAGGCCTGGTCCGCCTGCAGGGGTCGGCGCCCGTCGGGCCCGGGAGTCTGGTCCGCGGCGGACACACCCGTCACTGTCGACACGTGGAGGCCTCTTCCTTCGGTTGCGGGGTACTGGCACAGGGGCGGGCGCCGAGTGTGGCGCCCACCCCTGCGTGGACGACCCTGCCGGATCGCTCCGGCCGGGTCAGGCGGTTCAGGAGATCGCGTCGACCGCGGCCTGGACCTTGGTCGCGACCTCGGTCGGCAGCGGGGCGTAGCCCTTGGCCTCGAGGCCCTTCTGGACCTCGTCCGAGGCGAAGGTCTTGAGGAAGCTCTTGACCTTCTTGCCCGTCTCGGCGTCGGCGTACTTCGAGCAGACGATCTCGTAGGTGACGAGGACGATCGGGTAGGCCCCGGCCTCCTTGGTGGCGTAGTCGATCTTGAGCGCGAGGTTGTTGCCCATGCCCGTCTGCTTGGCCGTGGCGATCGTCTTGCCGGCCGACTCGGCGGTCAGCTCGACGGGACCGGAACCCGTGTCGATCTGGGCCATGGGGAGCTGGTTCTGCTGGGCGTAGGAGAGCTCGACGTAGGTGATGCCGCCGTCCTGGCCCTTCGTCGCGGTGGCGACGCCGGCCGACTTCTCCTTGCCCTCGCCCTTGCCGGTCCACTTCTTGCCGGTCTCGTAGGACCAGGCGTCGGGAGCGGCGGCCTTGAGGTATTTCGTGAAGTTCTCGGTCGTGCCCGACTCGTCGGAGCGGAAGAAGACCTTGATCGGCGTCGCGGGAAGCGTGACGCCCTTGTTGAGCGCGGCGATGGCCGGGTCGTTCCAGGTCGTGATCTTGCCGTCGAAGATCTTCGCGGCCACCTCGGCGTTGAGCACGAGCTTGTCGACGCCCTTGACGTTGTAGGCGATGGCGATGGGGCCGGTGACCATGGGCAGGTTCCAGGCCTCGGTGCCGCAGGACGCCTTGGCGTCGTCGGCCTCGATCTTGCCGTCCTTGGGCTCGGTCTTGAGCGCCGAGTCGGACCCGGCGAAGTCGACCTGCTTGGCGATGAACTGCTTGATGCCGGCACCGGAGCCGGTGGGCTGGTAGTCGATGTTGGCGTCGGGGCAGGCCGTCTGGTACGCCTTGATGGCCTCGTCGATGGCGTTCTTCTGGGCCGAGGATCCCTCGGCCTTGAGGTCGCCGCTGAAGCAGTCGCCGGCGGCGGTCGAGCCAGCAGCGGTCGAGCCGGCACCGGGGGTGGCGCCGTTGTTCTCGGACGCGCAGGCCGAGAGCGCAAGAGCGCCGGACAGGGCGATGGCGCCGAGAGCGCTGATACGCGAAACAGACACGAGTGTGATCCCTCTCGATGGGGTGTACCTGGTGGTCGTTCGGTCAGATCCGAGCGACGTTGCTGGACGTTGATCCACCGCGAACATAGGTGGGCCGGATGACGAGTCGTCCACGTGCGGTTAACGCAGGGTGAACGCCGGGCGACGTCTTGGGGTGCGGTGCCGGCTCGAGATGCGGGGCGGCCCGAGCCGACCGACGATGAAGGGTTCGGCAGGCCCGAAACGGGCCGAGAGGGGTCCCCGAGGTCCGGCCGGCGCGTCAGGTGTCGATGCGCTCGACGTCGACGACGCGCGCGTCCTCTCCTCGCCCGACGAGGTGGCAGACGAGCACCTCGCCCTTGTGCATGGCCTCCTCCGCCGCGGCGTGCAGCAGCTCCGCGACGCCGACGCGCTCCAGGGAGTGCGCGACTCGGGTGTGGAGCAGGCCAAGGAGGGTCGGCAGCACGGGCCCGTGGCTGCAGAGCGCGGCCGGGTCACCGCGCTCGAGCAGACGCTGCACCTGGCCGACGGCCCCGACCTGGCTCTCCGCGAAGCCCTCCTCGGACAGCACGTCACGGGTGCGCAGGCGCAGTCCCCGCCCGGCGGCATACGGCTCGACGGTCGAGACGCAGCGCGCGGACGACGACGAGACGACACGGGTGACGCCGTAGGCCCCGAGCACGGCGGCGACGGTGTCCGCCTGGGCGCGCCCCACGGCGTCGAGCGGCCGTCGCCGGTCGTCGCCCTGCCACTTGCCCCGCGGTGTCGCCTTGGCGTGCCGGACGAACACGAGCGGCCACGTGCGCAGCTCGTCGGCACGCTCGGCGCGCACGAGGGCGAGCAGCTGCTCACGGTCGCGGGCGTAGTCGAGCCGGTCGTGTGCCGTGCGCACGTCGACCCAGGCGACCTCGTCGATCTCGTGCTCGAGCACGCCGGTGCCGCCGGTGACGCGGGCCGACCAGTAGTGCACCTGCTTCGTGGCCGGGCCTCCGGTCGGGTCGAGGACGGGGTACTCGGCCGAGGGCAGCGGGACCCCGAGGCGCACGACGAGTCCGGTCTCCTCGAGGGTCTCGCGGGCCGCGGCGACGCAGGGATGCTCGCCGGGGTCGAGCTTGCCCTTGGCCCAGGACCAGTCGTCGTACTTCGGACGATGCACGAGGGCGACCTCAAGACGTCCGTCGCGACGCCGCCAGGGCAGCGTGCCGGCGGCGGGGATCACTGAGGCCACGCGCGCCAGTCTGCCTGATGAGGCGCCGGTGGGCAGCCCGAGCGCCACAACCCGCCCGCAGGCGCGTCGGCCCAGCAGGTCTGCGAGGCGGCCGCCGCGCGGCGCGCCGGCGCGTGTCCGGCGCATCATGGATGGATGAGCGACGACGACGGGTTTCTGACATGGGTGAGGACCGAGCTGTACGACGCCGAGCTGGCCCTGCACCAGGGTGACCCCGCCCCTCGACGGGCGCTGTGGTCGCGCCGAGAGCCGGTGAGCGTGCTCGGTGCCTGGGGGAATGCACAGGGCCAGCATGAGCTGGACGAGCTGTTCGCATCGCTCGGCAGGTCGTTCTCCGACTGCACGTCGTACGCGTTCGAGCTCGTCGCACACGACGTCGCGGGCGACATGGCCTACACCGCAGGCTTCGAGCACACGTCGGCCTGCGTCGACGGGCAGCCGCGGACATACACCCTCCGAGCGACACAGGTGTACCGACTCGAGGACGGCCAGTGGCGCGTCGCCCATCGCCACGGTGACACCGTGACCGGCTGAGCGGCGCGCCGGTTCTGCACAGCCACGCGGGCTGACTCCCGCGCCGTCGAGCCGTCGAGCCGTCGAGTCAGTGGTGCTCAGCGGCGGCGGGCCTTGCGGCGGCGCTTGTCGTGGCGCTCGATGAGCCTCTCCTGGAGGTCGTCGAGCGGCTCGCCGGCCTCGGACAGGTGGTGGCGCACCCAGCGGCCGTCGGAGCCGAGGTCCCAGCGCGAGGTGGTCTCGGCGAAGGCGAGGTCGATGAGGTCGGCGAGCTCGACGACGTGACTCGGCTCGACGATGCGCACGAGCGCCTCGACGCGGCGGTCGAGGTTGCGGTGCATCATGTCGGCGCTGCCGATGTAGACCTGCGGGTCGCCCCCGTGGTCGAACCAGAAGACGCGCGAGTGCTCGAGGAAGCGGCCGAGGATGGAGCGCACCCGGATGTTCTCGGACAGGCCCGTGACGCCGGGACGCAGCGCGCAGATGCCGCGCACCCAGATGTCCACCCTGACCCCGGCGATGCTCGCCCGGTAGAGCGCGTCGATGAGTGCCTCGTCGACGATCGAGTTGGCCTTGATGACGATCCGGCCGTCAGGCGCGCCGTCGCGGCGCGACTGGTGCAGCTCGATCTCCTCGTCGACGAGGTCGATGAGGCCCGAGCGCACCGACCGCGGGGCGACGAGGAGTCGCTTGAACTTGCTCCGGGGCGCGAAGCCCGAGAGGAGGTTGAAGAGGCGCGACAGGTCCTCGCCGACCTGCGGGTCGGTGGTGAAGAGACCGAAGTCCTCGTAGACGCGGGCCGTCTTCGGGTTGTAGTTGCCGGTGCCGATGTGGCAGTAGCGCACGAGCCCCTCGGACTCCTGGCGCACGACGAGGCACAGCTTCGCGTGGGTCTTGAGGCCGACGACGCCGTAGACGACGTGGACACCGGCCTGCTCGAGCTGACGGGCCCACGAGATGTTGTTGACCTCGTCGAAGCGGGCCTTGATCTCGACGACGGCGAGGACCTGCTTGCCGGCCTCGGCGGCGTCGATGAGGGCGTCGATGATCGGGGAGTCACCTGACGTGCGGTAGAGCGTCTGCTTGATCGCGAGGACCTTCGGGTCGTTCGCGGCCTGCTCGATGAAGGCCTGCACCGACGTCGAGAACGAGTTGTAGGGGTGCTGGACGAGCACGTCCTTCTGGCGCACGGCGGTGAGCAGGTCGATCGCCTTGGCGCTCTCGGTCGGCGCGAAGTCCGGGTGGGTGCGCGGGAAGAACTTCGGGAACTCGAGGTCGCTGCGGTCGACGTCGGCGATGGTGAAGAGGCCGCGCAGGTCGAGCGGCGTCGGCAGGCGATAGATCTCGCGGTCGCTGATCTGGAGCTCGCGGGCGAGCATGTCGAGGACCTTGGGGTCGATGTCGTCCTCGACCTCGAGCCGGATGGGCGGACCGAAGCGACGCCGGGTCAGCTCCTTCTCGAGGGCGGTGAGGAGGTTCTCGGCGTCGTCCTCCTCGACCTCGAGGTCCTCGTTGCGCGTGACGCGGAAGCTGAAGTGCTCCTGCACGAGCATCCCGGGGAAGAGCTGGTCGAGGTGGCTCGCGATGACGTCCTCGAGCGGCACGAAGCGCTTGCGCACCACGTCGGCGTCGAGGTCCTCCTCGACGAGGATGAAGCGCGGCAGGCTCGGCGGCACCTTGACCCGGGCGAAGTGCTCGCTGCCCGTCTTGGGGTTCTGGAGCAGCACGGCGAGGTTGAGCGACAGGCCGGAGATGTAGGGGAACGGGTGCGCCGGGTCGACGGCGAGCGGCGTGAGCACGGGGAAGACGCGCTCGGCGAAGAAGTAGTGGAGGGGCTCGCGGTCGTCCTCGTCGAGGTCGTCCCAGCGCACGACGGTGATGCCCTGCTCCTCGAGCGACGGCCGCACGTCGTGCTGGAAGACGCCGGCGTGCTGCTGCATCAGCTCGTGCGCGAGCCGGGCGATGCGCTCGATGAGCTCGCGCGGCTCGAGGCCGGCTGCGGTGCGCACGGCCAGCCCGGTGGCGATGCGGCGCTTGAGACCCGCGACGCGGACCATGAAGTACTCGTCGAGGTTGTTGGCGAAGATCGCGAGGAAGCGGGTGCGCTCGAGGAGCGGCACGGCGGGGTCCATGGCGAGCTGGAGCACCCGCTCGTTGAACTGCAGCCAGGACAGCTCGCGCTCGAGGTAGCGGTCTGCCGGCAGGTCGTCCTCGTCGTCGCCCTGCGTTCCGGCGCCGACGAACCGTCCGTTCGGGGCGCGGGCCGGGATGCGCCGGTTGGGGACGGTGCTCGTGAACGAGCTGACCTCGGCCGACTCGCTGGCCGACTCGCCGGCCGACTCGCCGGCCGACTCGGTCGCGCCCTCGGTGGGGGCCTCGTCCGGTCTCGCGTCGCGGGCGTCCGCCGAGGCGACGTCCTGCTCGTCCAGGTCGGTGGAGGTGAGGCTGCCGGTGCTCATGCGACCATCGTGGCACCGAAAGGCGACGTGGGGGTGAACTCGTCTCAGCCGACGGCGGGCGAGGAGACCCCACCCACCTGGTCCGCCGCGTCGCCCGCCTCGCCCTCCCGAGCGAACTGCCGGTGCACCTCGACGTCCTCGAAGCCGAGGGCGGCGTAGGTGCGCACGGCCGCGACGTTGTCCTCGTCGACGTAGAGCACGACGCGCGCCAGGCCGAGCGAGCGCAGGTGGTCCAGGCCCAGCACCGTGACCGCGCGCCCCAGCCCCTGGCCTTGCCGGTCGGGTGCGACGGCCACGACGTAGACCTCGCCGACGTCACCGTCCGGCGGGTCGACCTTGGTCCAGTGGGAGGCGGCGAGCACGTCGGGGTCGGCGGCCTCGACGACGAGGACGAGCCCGGCCGGGTCCCACCATGGCTCAGCCATCCGCTGATCGAGGTCGGCCCGACGCAGCGAGCCCTGCTCCGGGTGGTGCGCGAACGCCGCCGCGTTGAGGGCCAGCCACGCGTCCTCGTCACGTCCGGGCTCGAAGGAGCGGACGGCATACCTCGGTTCGAGCGACGCGGCCGGCCAAGGGGTCCCGTCGCGGAGCGAGCGGCCCATGACGTGGAGCGATCGCACCGGCACGAGCCCGGTGGCGCGGGCGAACGCCGTGGCGGCGTCGGCCGCCGCTCCCGTCGCGTGGCTCCACAGGCGTATGCCGTCAGGCAGGCTCGCGAGCAGCGCCGTGCCCACGCCGGACCGGCGCGACCCCGGCGCCACGACGAGCTCGCCTGACGGTGGTCCCTCACCCGAGCGCGACTGGGCGTAGCCGACGAGCGTCCCGTCGGACCCGAGCGCGAGGAGGTGACCGACCCCGTCGTGCTCGCGGGCCCGCACGGACAGCCGGAACTGCTCCGACAGCGGCTCCGACCCGTCGGCGTCGGCAGCCTCCGCGGCCAGCGCGAGGACGGCGGCGGACTCGTCCGGGGTGAGCGGGTTCGTCGTGTCGCGCGGGGCGACGGTGGGGCGCGGCATACGGCGATTCCACCACAACGACCCGGCGGGGGACTCCCGCCCGTCGCCCGCTCCGGCTAGGGTCCGGTCAGGGCTCGGGGGCCCAGCACGCAACTCACGGCACCGGTCCGGCATTCACGTCGGTCCGGGGTCGGCGCAGTGCCAGCAGTTCACAACACCGTTACGCAGCAAGCCCCTCCCGGCACCTTCCTGGCACTAGCCTCCCGTGGGTGCCGATGGGCACGCGATCCACACCGCTGATCAAGGGGAAGACATGTCCCGTACCACCCGCCGCACCATGGGCGTCGCCGTCGCAGGGATCTGCGCCGCGGCCCTCGCGGCACCGGCCCTCGCCGCCGCACCGGACGCGAGCAACGCACCGGGCAAGACGCAGATCGACATCCAGATCCTGTCGTTCAACGATTTTCACGGGAACCTCGAGACGCCGAGCGGCTCCAGTGCTCGTGTCGTCACCGGACACTTCGTCGACTCGGCCGACACCGACAAAGACGGCAACGTGACTGAGATCCTCGAGTCCGGGCCGAATGCCGGAGGTGTGGAGTACCTCGCGACCCACCTCAAGGCGGCTCGTGTCGGGCACGCGAACACCGTGACCGTCGCCGCGGGCGACCTCGTGGGTGCCACGCCACTGCTGTCGGCGGCCTTCCACGATGAACCGTCGATCGAGGCGATGAACGAGCTCGGCCTCGACGTCGCGGCCGTGGGCAACCACGAGTTCGACGAGGGCTACCGCGAGCTCCAGCGCCTCGACGCGGGCGGCTGCATAGACGACGGTGACGGCCTCAACAACCAGAACTCGTGCCCCGACGGCTCCTTTGCCGGCGCGTCCTTCCCCTACCTCGCTGCCAACGTCATCGAGACCGCCACGGGCAAGCCGATCCTGCCGGCCTACACGATCAAGAAGTTCAACGGTGCCAAGGTCGCCTTCATCGGCATGACGCTCGAGGGCACCCCGAGCATCGTCACGGCCGCCGGCGTCGCCGGGCTCTCCTTCAAGGACGAGGCCGACACGGCCAACGCGCTCGTGCCGGTCCTCAAGGCGCAGGGCGTCAACGCGATCGTCGTGCTGCTGCACGAGGGTGGCAACCTCAGCCGGATGCCGTGGACCGACCCGGCGACCGGTGTCACGTCGCAGGTCAGCGCCGACTACGACTACGTGTGCGGTCGCGGAGGCACGCTCTCGGGCCCGCTCCTCGACATCAACAGTCGACTCGACCCGGCCATCGACATGATTGTCTCCGGCCACACGCACCAGCCCTACGTCTGTGCACTCCCCGACAAGGCCAACAAGCCGCGCCTCGTCACCTCGGCCTCGTCGTTCGGTCGCCTCTACACCGAGACCAACGTCAAGTACGACCGCCGCACGTCCGACATCATCCGCCCGACGGTGGCCGACTCGGTCAACCGGATCGTCTCGCGGGACGTGGCGAAGGACGCCGGAGAGACCGCGCTCATCGCCAAGTACAAGACGCTGGTGGCCACCATCGCCAACAAGGTCATCGGTCAGGTGGCAGGCTCCTCGGTCAGCCGCACGGCCAACGACGCAGGCGAGTCCCCTCTCGGTGACCTCATCGCGGACGCCCAGCTGGCGGACCCTTCGACGATCCCCCCGGGTGGCGTCGCGCCGGTCGTGTCGTTCATGAACGCGGGCGGCATCCGCGCCGACCTGCAGGAGAACTCCGCGGGCGACGTGACCTACGAGGCAGCCTTCACAGTGCAGCCGTTCAACAACTACCTCGTGTCGCTGAGCCTGACCGGCCAGCAGCTCGTCGCCGTGCTGAACCAGCAGTTCGTCAACTCCGCGGGTGCACCGACCCGTCCGTACGTCCTCGCGACGAGCGCCGGTCTGACCTACACGCACAATCGCGTGTCGGTCAGCAACGTCAAGATGCCCGGCTCCTGGTGGAGCCGGGCCGTCTCTCGTCCCCCTGGGCGTATGCCGGGTGGTGCGTCCCGTGCGGGGGGTCGGCTCAGGCGTCGGCGGGCTGCGTGGCCGGGGCCTCGGCGCGGTCGGGCACGAGGCGATAGCCGACGTTGCGGACCGTCCCGATGAGCGCCTCGTGGTCGGGCCCGAGCTTGGCGCGGAGGCGCCGCACGTGCACGTCGACGGTGCGGGTGCCGCCGTAGTAGTCGTAGCCCCAGACCTCCTGGAGCAGCTGGGCGCGGGTGAAGACGCGTCCCGGGTGCTGCGCGAGGTACTTGATGAGCTCGAACTCCTTGTACGTCAGGTCGAGTGGGCTGCCGCGGAACTTCGCGGAGTAGGACGACTCGTCGATGACGAGCTCGCCCGAGGTGATGGGCAGGTCGAGGTCGGCGTCGTCGTCCTGACCCTTCGTCATGGCGAGGCGCAGGCGGGCGTCGACCTCGGCGGGCCCGGCGGTGTCGAGCAGCACGTCGTCGAGGCCCCACTCGGCCGTCAGACCAGCGAGGCCGCCCTCGGTGAGGACGGCCAGCAGGGGAGTGCCGATCCCCGTCGTACGCAGCACCCGGCACAGGGAGCGTGCGCTCGCCAGCTCCCGTCGCGCATCGATGATGACGACGTCGCAGTCGGGCGAGTCGACGAGAGCGGTGGCCTCGGCGGGCAGGATGCGCACCGTGTGGCTCAGCAGCCCGAGGGCAGGCAGCACCTCGGCGCTGGGGGCCAGCGCGTTGGTGAGCAGCAGCAGTCGGGCCATCTCATGCAGGATAGGCGAGACTGGTCACCAGCGGATGAGACCGCACCAACGATGAGACGGAGTGAGATGGCCCCGAGTGGACCCGAGTCGCGCACGGTCGGGACGACCGGGCCGGCCCTCGCGACCGTCACCGTGCGCTACTGGGCCGCGGCCCGTGCCGCCGCCGGCGTCGACAGCGAGGCGCGCACCGGCGCGACGGTGGGCGAGGTCGTCGACGCGGCCGTCGCCGACCACCCCGACCTCGCCCGGGTGGCGCGCGTCGCGAGCTTCCTGCTCGACGGGCGCAAGGTCGGTCGCGAGGCGCGGGTGACCGACGGCGGCACCGTCGAGGTCCTGCCGCCCTTCGCCGGCGGGTGATGCACAATGGCCCCCGTGCCTGAGGACAACGCGGCCCTCCGCGAGCCCGGTCCCGACGCCTCCGACTCCTCGGTGGCCGCCGGGTCGCTCCGCCTCCCGCTGTCGCCCGCCGGCGCCGACCGCATCCGCTGGGTCAGCGTCGTCGCGACGCTCGTGGCCGCCGTGGCCCTCCTCGTCGCCCAGGGCACGGGGTATGCCGAGACGCTCGGTGTGACGCTCGCGCTCGCTCTCGCGGTGGCCTGGGGCTGGCCGCTCCTCACCGGGTCGTGGACCCCGACGGCGACGACCGTCGTGCTCGCCGTGGCCTCCGTCGCGATCGTGCTCAGCGCGCTGCGCCAGGACCTGCTCTGGGTCCCGGCCGCGGTCGCGTTCGGCATCCTGCTCGCCTTCTCCGGTCAGCTCGTCCGTCGGACGGGCCGTGAAGGGCTTGTCCTGACTCTGCTCTCGTCGTTCGGCGGCCTCGTCGTCGTCACGTCCGGCACCACGGCGGTCGTCGCCGCCAACAGCGACCGGGGCCAGGCGGTCGCGGTCGTGGCCATGGCGGCTGTCGGGGCGGCCGTCGTCACCGACCTGCTCGTCGGGGTGCGTGGCGCGACGCCGTTCCTCGGGTTCGTGGCGCTCGCGGCCGCGGTGCTGGCGGCCGTCGTCGCCTCACGCGGCTCCGAGGTCGGCTCGCTCGAGGCGCTGGGGATCGGCGCCGCCGTCGGCACCGTGTCGTGGTCGTTCCGCCGGGTGCTCGCGCTGCAACCGGCGATGCTGACGGTCCGGGGCCAGGTCGGCGCCGGTGCCGGGTCGGTGCTCGCCGTCGGCGCCGTCGTCCACCTCTTCTCCGTCCTCACCTGACTCCCCATCCCCAACCGTCGAGAGGCCACGTCAGCCCCTGCCAACCATCGAGAGGCCACGTCCGGCCGCGTCACGTGAATCGAGAGGCCGGAGCCCTCGGGTCAGTAGACGAGGGCCTGCGCACCCGGGGTCATGACCTCCTCGACGAAGACCGCCGCGCCCTTGATCACCGCACCGTCGACGAGCTGGTCCTGCGTCAGGTCGCGCCGGGCCGCGCACTGCGTGCAGACGGTGAGCCGGCCACCCTGGAGCACGGCGTCGCGCAGGTCGACGAGCGGGGCGGCATACGGCAGCTCGAACTCCTCGGCGCGTCCGGGGACGGCCATCCACGTGGACTCGCCCGTGAGCCACAGCGACACGTCGAGGCCGCTCGCGACGGCCGTCGCGGCGACGGTGAAGGCCTGCGAGAGGCGCTCGGGAGCCTCGGTGCCGGCGGTGACCTTGACGACGAGCGAGCGCGCGGGGGTGTCCATGGGATCAGGCTACGATCGGGCGCATGTTCAACCTCGACCAGGACATCCCGGAGCCGCTGCGACCCCTCGCCTGGCTCATCGGACGCTGGGAGGGCGCGGGCGTCGTCGGCTACCCGACGATCGAGTCCGCGCACTTCGGCCAGGAGGTCGAGGTGACGCACGACGGGCGTGGCTTCCTCAAGTGGGAGAGCCGGGCCTGGATCCTCGACTCCGAGAACGGAGCCAAGGTGCGCCCGGCGGCGGTCGAGTCCGGCTTCTGGCGTCCGCTCGAGAACGGTGAGGTCGAGCTGCTCCTCGCGCACCCCACCGGCATCCTCGAGCTGTACTACGGCAAGATCGAGCCGGCCAAGATCCAGCTCAAGACCGACGGCGTCCTGCGCGCCCCGGGAGCCAAGGAGTACAACGCCGCGACCCGCATGTACGGCCTCGTCGAGTCCAACCTCCTCTGGGTCATGGACATGGCCGCCGTGGGTCAGGAGCTCCAGAGCCACGTGTCAGCCACCCTCAAGCGCGTGGAATGAGGTGCACGCCGTGAGCGTTCCACCGGGCATGAGCGACCTGGAGCTGCCGACCCGCCCGACGACGAGGAGCCCGCTCCTGTCGCGCCCGGGTGCCGTGGCCGGCGAGGGTCTCGAGGCGGGGGTCGCCCTGCACCACGGTGACCCCATGCGCGAGCAGCGCCTCCTCGAGGAGGGCCTCGCGGTCGTCGATCTCTCGCACCGCGACGTCGTCACCGTCACCGGGCCCGACCGGCTCAGCTGGCTCCACTCGCTGACGACCCAGCACCTCCTCGGCCTCGAGCCGCGCCAGTCGCGCGAGGCCCTCATCCTCAGCCCCAAGGGCCACGTCGAGCACTCGCTGCACCTCGTCGACGACGGCACGACGACGTGGATCACGACCGAGCCCGGCGCCGGTCCGGCCCTCGTCGAGTGGCTCGACAAGATGCGCTTCATGCTGCGCGTCGAGGTCGCTCTCGTCACCGACGACTGGGCCGTGCTCGGTGAGCCGCATTCCAGCGAGTCCGTCGGCGGCGAGCCCCTCGCCTGGCGAGACCCGTGGCCCGACCTCGTCGGCGACACGACGGCATACGGCCCGGTCGACGGGCACCCCGGCACCGACCGCGCGTGGCGCGAGGTTCTCGTCCCGCGCGCCGATCTCGTTGCGGCCGTGGGAGATCGGCCGCTGGCCGGACTGTGGGCAGCCGAGGCGCTCCGCATCGCCGCCTGGCGTCCCCGGCTCGGCCTCGAGACCGACCACCGCACGATCGTCCACGAGCTCGACTGGCTGCGCACCGCGGTGCACCTGCAGAAGGGGTGCTACCGCGGCCAGGAGACCGTGGCCCGCGTGCACAACCTCGGGCGACCGCCGCGCCGCATCGTCTTCCTCCACCTCGACGGCTCGGGCCACGTCCTGCCGGCCCAGGGGAGCGAGGTCCGGGCTGGCGACCGCGTCGTCGGACGTGTCACCTCCGTCGGGCGCCACCACGTCGACGGGCCCATCGCCCTCGCCGTCATCAAGCGCAACACCGACCCCACCCTCGAGCTGCTCGTCGACGACCTGTCGGCCGCGCAGACGACGATCGTCGCCCCCTGACCGACGGCGCTCCGGGCGCTGGCAGGATGTGCGGCATGAGCACCGCACGCGCCGCCGCGAGCACCCTGATCACCGTCGCGCCCACGGGCGCCGAGACTGCCAAGTCGGACGTCGCCGCGCTGCCGACGACACCGGAGGAGCTCGTCGAGACCGCCGTCGCGTGCGAGCGTGCGGGCGCGGCCCTCATCCACATCCACGTGCGCGACCGCGAGCACCAGCCGACGCTCGAGCCGGCCTTCCTCAAGGAGGCCGTCGACGGCGTCCGTGAGGCCACCGACCTCATCGTCCAGCTCTCGACCGGCGGCTCCATCACCGACCCGCTCGAGAAGCGCCTCACCGTCCTCGACGCCGACCCCGACTCGTGCTCGCTCACGTGCGGCACGACGAACTTCGGCGACGGCGTCTTCCTCAACCCGTGGGGCTTCATGGTCGACCTCTACCGCCAGGCCCAGGAGCGCGAGGTCGTGCCGGAGTTCGAGCTCTTCGAGCTCGGCCACGTGCACGCGCTGCGCCGGCTCATCGACGAGTGCGGCCTGCCCTTCGGCGGCAAGGTCCACGTCGACTTCGTCACGGGCGTGCCGGGCTCGATGCCGGGCACGCCGCAGGCGCTGCTCGCGGGCGTCGCGATGCTCCCGCCCGAGGTGACGAGCTGGTCGGCCACCGGCATCGGGCGCGCGCACCTGCCGATCGTCGCGGCCGCGTTGTCGGCCGGCGGTCACCTCCGCGTCGGCATGGAGGACAACCTCATCTATGCCAAGGGTCGCCCGGTCGCGCACAACAGCGAGCTCGTGGCCCGGGCGGCCGAGATCGCCACGGTCATGCAGCGCCCCCCTATGTCGACCACCGAGGCCCGCGAGGCCCTGTCGATCAAGGACCGCCGCACCCGCTGACGCCGCGACGCGCGGGCTGCCTCGTTTCGCGCGCTCCTGATCCGAGCGCGCGACATGTCCCTTCAGCGCGCACTCCTTCCCGCGCCCGGTGCTCTGGTCTCGCGATTCTGGTCGGAGCGCGCGAAACGGTGTGGGACGTCTCACGCTGCCCAGAGTTTGCAATCTGCTTGCTGTAGTTAGCACAATGGAGACATGAGCAAGCTTCCGCTACCCGACCTCGGGGCCTACTTGCGCGAACAGCGCGAGAGTGCCCAGCTGTCGCTGCGGCAGCTTGCCGAGATGGCCGGCGTCTCCAACCCCTACCTGTCGCAGATCGAGCGCGGGCTCAAACGCCCGAGCGCCGAGATCCTGCAGCAGATCGCCAAGGGGCTGCAGGTCTCGGCCGAGTCGCTCTACGTCCGGGCCGGCATCCTCGACGAGCGGGTCGCCGACGACCCTGCCGCCGTGCCCGACGTCCTCTCCGCCATCGCGGTCGACCCGGTCCTGACCGACCGGCAGCGCGCGGTGCTCGTCGACATCTACCTGTCGTTCGTCGGCGATGACGAGACGACGCCCGAGACCACGCCTCCTACGCGACGCCCACCCAGCCCACCACCTACGCCGGCTGCAGCACCTCGCCGGCGCCCGTCGCGCAGCACGACCGCTGCCGCGACCCCCGAGCTCAACGAGAAGGAGAACTGAGATGGCACTCAGCAAGAAGATCACCAAGGCCGTCAAGGACGCCCAGAAGCAGGCCGAGGCCGCTGTCGCCGACGTGCGCGGCCAGCTCGTCCAGGTCGAGGGCCGGATGCCCGAGGTCCAGGTCGACCCGACGCCGTTCTACGCCGTCGTCGGCGCCGCGAACATCGCGATCGACACCGTCCGCACGGCGGGCGAGCAGCTCGAGGTCGCACGCAAGCAGGCCAAGTCCGTCGACCTGCGCAAGGGTGCCAAGAAGGAGGCCGACCAGATGCAGAAGGACCTCCAGAAGCGCATCATCGACCTCCAGGGCCGCACGACCGCGCTCCAGAAGCTCGCAACGACGTATGCCGAACGCTTCGTCACGGGGGCCCAGGACCTCCCGGCGCGCGTCCTCAACGAGGGCCTCGTCATCGCGAGCAACGCCAAGGACCAGTACGACGCCGCCGCGGCTCGTGGCGAGAAGGTCGTCACCGACCTGCGCGCCCAGGGTGAGCGCACGGCCTTCGGCCTCGCCGAGCGCGGCACCGCCACGGTGACCCGGGGTCGCCGCGTCGCCGAGACCGCCGTGAGCGAGGGTGAGAAGGTCGCCAAGACCCTCAAGGGCGCCGTCGTCAAGGACGCCTCGAAGCTGGGCTCGCAGGTCTCGGCCTCGGTCGACGCCGTCGAGTCGGCCGCCGCGCCGGTCCCGGCCAAGCGCACCGCCGCGCACCAGACGGCGATCCGCAAGTCGGCTGCCCAGAAGTCCGCCGCGACGCGCAAGGCCAACGACGTCGAGGCCACGACGACCCGCAAGGTCGCTGCCCGCAGCGCGGCCACGACCGACGACCCGCAGGCCACGGTGGCCCGCAAGGTCGCCCCGGCCAAGAATGCGGCCAGGAAGACGGCCACCAAGACGGCCACCAAGACGGCTGCGGCGACCAAGAGCGCGACGAAGACCGCCGCCAAGAAGGCCACGCCGGCCAAGAAGACGGCCCAGAAGGCGTCGACCGCCACGAGCACGACGTCGACCACGGCTCCGAGCGCCTGACCGGCCGCGCCCCCAGCTGGGTCCCCCCGGCGCCACAGGCACGACAGGGCCGCCACCCCGCACCCGGGGTGGCGGCCCTGCTGCGTCGCTCCGGCATACTGCGGGGCGTGTCCCATCTCCTGGCCCCGTCCTCCACCCATGTCAGCGCGGCGCTCGCCGACGCCCCGGTCGTCGCGCACGTCGTGCGGGCCGGTTTCGTCGAGTCGGTGCACCACGGCACGGCCGTCGTCACGGCTCCCGACGGCACGGTCGAGCTCGAGGTCGGCGACGCGAGCGGTGCGGTCTTCCCGCGCAGCTCGAGCAAGCCCCTGCAGGCGCTCGCGATGGTCCGCAACGGGCTCGCGAACGACGGCCGCCTCCTGTCGCTCGCGTGCGCCAGCCACTCCGGCGAGGACTTCCACGTCGAGGCGGCCCGCGAGATCCTCGCCGGCGCAGGCCTCACCGAGGCCGACCTGCAGAACACCCCCGACTACCCCTACGACGAGGCCGCCCGCATCGGCTGGATCTCGAGCGGCCGCCCGCGACAGTCGATCGCGCAGAACTGCTCGGGCAAGCACGTCTCGATGCTCGCGACGTGCGTCGTCAACGGGTGGGACCTCGCGACCTACCGCGATCCCGAGCACCCGCTCCAGGTGGCCGTCACCGAGACGGTGCGTGAGCTGACCGGCGCCGAGCCGAGCGCCGTCGCCGTCGACGGGTGCGGCGCGCCGATCCATGCCGTCCCGCTCCGCGCCCTCGCGCTGTCGTTCGGCCGGCTCGCCGCGGCCACCGAGGGGCCGGAGGCCCGGATCGCAACGGCCATCCGGGACTTCCCGGAGTACCTCGGCGGCACGCACCGCGACGTCACCGCCCTGATCCGCGGCGTCGACGGCCTCATCGCCAAGGACGGCGCCGAGGCCGTCTACGCCGTGGGCCTGCCCGACGGCCGCGGCATCGCCGTCAAGGTCGCCGACGGCTCGTCGCGCGCCCGCAGCGTGCTGCTCGCCGCGGTGATGCGGCGCATCGGCGTCGGCAGCGACGACGTCCTCGCCGTGCTCGAGCACCAGCCGGTGCTCGGCCACGGCCAGCCCGTCGGGTCCGTCGTCGCCGTCGGCGTCTGAGCCGGATCGAGACGGGCCCGTGAGGTCGAGATGAGGGCGGTGCTCCAGCGCGTCACGAGCGCGCGGGTCGAGGTCGACGGCGAGGTCGTCGGCGCCATCGACCGCCCCGGCCTGCTGGCCCTCGTCGGTGTCACCCACGACGACGGGCCCGAGCAGGTAGAGCGGATGGCCCGCAAGATCGCCGAGCTGCGCATCCTGCGCGACGAGGCGAGCCTCACCGACGCCGGGGCGCCCGTCCTCGTCGTCAGCCAGTTCACGCTGCACGCAGACACCCGCAAGGGTCGCCGTCCCTCGTGGAGCGCGGCCGCACCGGGGACCGTGGCCGAGCCGCTCGTGGCCGACCTCGTGGCGGCGCTCCGGGGGAGGGGCATCGAGGTCGAGACGGGTCGGTTCGGCGCGATGATGCAGGTGTCGCTCGTCAACGACGGCCCGTTCACCCTCGTCGTCGACGCCTGACCGGCGCACCGCAGCACCCGACCTCGCGGGAGTCTGGGAATCGGCTGGGAGGGGTCGCGCGACGGTCGCCGGGTTACGCTTCCACCATGCAGCTGTACTCGGGGTTCCAGAACGTCGTCCTCCTCGTGCTGGGAGTCGTCGCGCTCGGGTGCGAGGTCTTCGCGTTCGTCGACGCCCTGCGCCACCCCGAGAAGGCCTACGTCGCCGCCGGCAAGCGCACGCGGACCTTCTGGCTCGTGCTGCTCGGGGCCGCGCTCGCGATCGGCTTCGTCACGCTCTTCAACCCGCTCAGCATCTTCGGTCTGCTCGCCTTCGTGGGTGCCGCCGTCTACCTCGCCGACGTGCGCCCCGCGCTGCGGCAGGTCAGGGGCATCGGGGGGCGCTCGAACACCGGGTGGTGACCCTCACGCGCCCGCTCGGGACACCGGGCCCTCCGCGTACGGCACACTGGTGCACTCACAACCGATAGGAGAACCATGTCCGACCAGCAGCCTGCTGCTGCCGTCGTCGACCACGAGCTCGACGCCCACCAGCACCAGAACGTCTCGTCGCCGCGTCACACCGCGGACGAGTACGACCTGGGCAACCGCAACCCGACCGAGGACATCTTCGTCGCCGAGCGGCCGTGGGGCGAGTTCCAGCAGTTCGTCTCCAACGAGCAGGTCACCGTCAAGATCATCACGGTGCAGCCCGGTCACCGGCTCTCCCTCCAGCGCCACGACCACCGCGGTGAGATGTGGCAGGTCCTCGACGTGCCGATCGACGTCACCGTGGGTGACCGGACGTGGAGCGCCAAGCCGGGCGAGACGGTCTGGGTCCCGCGCAACTCGATCCACCGCATGGGCAACTCCGGCGAGCACCCGGGCCGCCTCCTCGAGGTCGGCTTCGGCCACTTCGACGAGTCGGACATCGAGCGCCTCGAGGACGACTACGTCCGCTGAGGATGCACGCAGCACGACACACGGACGAACGTATGCCGCCGGGCCCGGCCCGGCGGCATGCCGCTGTCCGCGGACGGTCGGCAGCGACGGACGCCGCTGTCCGGCGGGCTCAGCCGGCGCGTGACCGGCTCGGGTCGAGCAGCAGCTCGGCCCACACGACCTTGCCGCCGGGCACGGGGCTGTAGCCCCACCGCTCGGACAGCGCCGCCACGATGTCGACGCCGCGTCCGCTGACGTCGTCGACGTCGGCGGCGCGTCGCTGGAGCGGGGTGAGGGCCGCGTCCTCGACACCGATCCGCAGGCCGCCCCGACGCCGGTCGACGATCGCTCGGAACGGGGAGGCCGCGTGCGTGAGGGCGTTGGTCGCGAGCTCCGAGACGATGAGCGCGGCGTCGGCCGTGAGGCTCTCGTGGCCCCAGGCCCGCAGCACGTCGACGACGAAGTGACGGGCCGCCGGCACCGACTCGGCCGTCGGCAGGTAGACGCGCGAGCACGCGTGGCCGGCCGCGAGCTGGGCGCCATCGGTCGAGGACGCGCCGCCGACGGGCATGAGGTCGGTGTGCAGGTCGCAGACCCGGCGCACGTCGACGAGCTCCGCGTGCTGGAAGACCCCGGTGGGGTAGGCGCACAGGAGCGAGAAGTCGTACTCGCGGAGCAGCTGGTTCCACAGCAGCTCGAGGTCGATGGCCACCTCGACCTGTCCGCGCTGCCAGAGCAGTGCGACCATCTCGCCGAAGGCGCGGATCGGCCGCCCCGCGACCGAGGCCTCGGTGACGACCTCGCCGACACGTCGCATGAAGTGGTCCGCGTCCAGGTGGCCGTCGACGACCAGCTCGGCCAGGGTCTCCTCGGCGTCGAGCGTGAGGTAGCGGCCGGCGGTCTCCCGCGCGGCGGGGTCGTGGCCCATCCCCACCAGGAGCGCCTCGACGGCGACGCGGTGCGGAGCGGTGGCGACGACGACGACGCAATCGTCCCGGTCCCACCCGTCCGCGACGAATCGCGCGACGGCGCCGAAACCCTCACTGTCGAGCGTGTAGAAACTCACTGCATGACCTCGCCCCCACGCGGTCATGCCGCCGTGCGACATGGTGCCGAGCGTACGCCGACGGCACGGCCGTCGGTGGCTGCGTTTCCTGTGAGTCCCCGGCGGGGCGCGGCGCCACGGCCAAACGGGCGCAAACCTCCCGAACCGCCTCAGCGGCCGAGCGGCGCCACCGCTGTCCAGTCCACAGTCAGCTCGCCGAGCCGCCAGCGCGAGGGGCCGTCGAGCAGCGGCCAGCGCTCGCGGACCTCCGTCGCGGCGGCGAGGAAGCGCTGACGTGCGCCCCACGACGACTGGGGCGCGCTACGGGCCCACGCCCGATCGAGGTCGGCGAGGAAGGCGTGGACGGGCTCGCCCCGCACGTTGCGGTGGATGAGCGACTTGGGCAGGCGCTCGGCGACGTCGGACGGGCGCCCGAGGCCGCCCATGCGCAGCGAGATCGTCAGGCTGACGGGACCGGCCTTGTCGACCGCGACCCAGGACGCGCGGCGGCCGATCTCGTCGCACGTGCCGTCGACGAGAAGGCCGTCCGGCGCGAGGCGTTCCTGGACGAGGGCCCAGGCGGCCGGCACCTCGTCCTCGGCGTACTGTCGCAGCACGTTGAAGGCGCGCACCACCGTGGGACGCTCGCCGTCGTCGAGCGGCACCTCGAAGCCGCCGAGCCGGAAGGTCAGGCCGTCCCGCTCGAGCGGCTTGCCGGCGGCCACCCGGGCCGGCTCGATCTCGATGCCGACGACCCTGACGTCGGCGCGCACCTGCCGCAGCCGGTCGTGCAGCTCGACCGCCGTGATGGGCGAGGCGCCGTAGCCGAGGTCGACGACGACCGGCGGTGTCGGGCTGCGCCGGAGGCGCCACGCCTGCGGTCCCGCGATCCACCGGTCGCACCGCCTCAGCCGGTTCGGGTTCGTCGTGCCACGGGTCACGGTGCCGACGGGGCGCTGGCGTGGGGGCACCTCCGCAGCCTAGCCAGCGCCGGTCGGAGGTGCTCCGGGGTCACCGGCGACCGTGGAATACATCGAATCGCGCGTGTGGTTGAGTCGAGGAAGAGCATGACGACGAACGACGCGCAGGACGAAGGGATGCCGATGGCGGCCGATCCGAGACGGGTGGCGATGATCAGCGTCCACACCTCGCCCCTCGAGCAGCCCGGTACGGGTGACGCCGGGGGCCTCAACGTCTACGTCGCCGAGACCGCGAAGGAGCTCGCCGCGCGCGGGATCGAGGTCGACATCTTCACCCGCCGCACCACCGGCGCGACGCCGATCGAGTCCGACCTCGTGCCGGGCGTGCGCGTGCGCCACGTGACCGCGGGCCCCTACGAGGGCCTCGCCAAGGAGGACCTGCCGGGCCAGCTCTGCGCCTTCTCCGCCGGCATCATGCAGGCCGGGCTCTCGGTCCCCGAGGACCACTACGACCTCGTCCACTCGCACTACTGGCTCTCGGGTCAAGTCGGCTGGCTCGCGGCCGACCGCTGGCGCGTCGCGCTCGTCCACACGATGCACACGATGGCGCGCGTCAAGAACCTCCACCTCGCCGAGGGCGACCCGCCGGAGCCCCGCGGGCGCGAGATCGGTGAGGTCCAGGTCGTCGAGGCGGCCGACCGCCTCATCGCCAACACCGAGGACGAGGCCCGCGAGCTCATCGAGCTGTATGCCGCCCCGCCGGCCAAGGTGTCCGTCGTCCCCCCGGGCGTCGACCTGACGACCTTCACCCCCGGGGACCGCGGCGACGCCCGGCGCGCCCTGGGGCTGCCCGTCGAGGGTCAGCTGCTCCTGTTCGTGGGCCGCATCCAGCCGCTCAAGGCACCCGACGTGCTGCTCCGGGTCGCCGGCGAGCTGCTCCGCCGCGACCCCTCCCGCCGCGAGCGTCTCACGGTCGCCGTCCTCGGCGGCCCCAGCGGCAGCGGCCTCACCCGGCCCCACGAGCTCGAGGAGCTGGCCCGCTCGCTCGGCATCGACGACGTCGTCCGCTTCGTGTCACCGGTCGACCGCCAGGTGCTCGCGCAGTGGTATCGCGCCGCCGACCTCGTCCTCGTGCCGAGCCACTCCGAGTCCTTCGGTCTCGTCGCCATCGAGGCGCAGGCCTGTGGCACCCCCGTCGTCGCGGCGCACGTCGGCGGCCTCCCGACCGCCGTCGGAGACGCCGGCGTCCTCGTCGACGGTCACGCGACCCCCGACTGGACCGATGCCGTGGAGTCCCTGCTGCGCGACGACGACCGCCGTCTCGCGCTGGGCTCTGCGGCGGTCGCGCACGCGGCGCAGTTCGGCTGGGGAGCGACCACCGACCGGCTCCTCGAGGTCTACCGGCAGGCGATCCGTGAACGGGCCGACGGCGGCAACGAGTCGCCCATCGACGAGGGCCAGAGCCTCGTCGGCGTCCCGACGGCGGTGATCCCGTGAGCGCCGAGCCGCAGGAGACCACCCCGGCAGACGACTCACCGGGCACGGCCGCCGAGGCCCGCCTCACGGCATACCTCGACTCGGTCGGGCTCGAGTGGGAGCTCGGCGGGCGCCCGGGGGAGTACGTCGTCACCCTGCCCGGCGAGAAGAAGCTCAAGACCGTCGTGTCGGTGCTCGTGCGCGACCGGACGACGAGCGTCAGCGCCTTCGTCATCCGCAACCCGGACGAGAACCACGAGGCGTTCTACCGCACCCTCCTGCGCAAGAACCTCCGGTTGCAGGGCGTCGCCTACGCCGTCGACACCGACGGCGATGTCTACCTGCGCGGCGAGGTGCCGACGGTCGCGGTGGAGCCCGAGCACCTCGACCAGCTCTTCGGGATCGTCCTGTCGGCGAGCGACGACGTCTTCAACGAGCTCCTCGCGCTCGGCTTCCTCGGCTCGATGCGCAAGGAGTGGGCCTGGCGGGTCTCGCGCGGCGAGTCGACGCGCAACCTCGACGCCTTCCGTCACCTGCTGGACGACGGCTCGGACGCGTGATCGGCCGTCGCTAGGCTGGCGCCATGACCTACACGCTCGTCCTCGTCCGCCACGGCGAAAGCGACTGGAACGCCAAGAACCTCTTCACCGGGTGGGTCGACGTCGACCTCACCGACAAGGGCCGTGCCGAGGGCGTGCGCGCCGGCGAGCAGCTCAAGGCGGCCGGCATCCTGCCCGACATCGTGCACACCTCGCTCCTGCGCCGGGCCATCACGACCGCGAACCTCTCGCTCGACGCCGCGGACCGCCACTGGATCCCCGTCAAGCGCGACTGGCGCCTCAACGAGCGCCACTACGGCGCGCTCCAGGGCAAGGACAAGAAGCAGACCCTCGAGCAGTACGGCGAGGAGCAGTTCATGCTGTGGCGCCGCTCCTACGACGTGCCGCCGCCGCCCATCGAGCAGGACGACGAGTTCTCGCAGCACGGTGACGCGCGCTACGCCGGCCTCGGCGCCGCGATGCCCGCGACCGAGTGCCTCAAGGACGTCGTGACCCGTCTGATGCCCTACTGGGAGAATGAGATCCAGACCGACCTCGCCGACGGCCTGACCGTCATGGTCGCCGCCCACGGCAACTCGCTGCGTGCCCTCGTCAAGACGCTCGACGGCATCTCCGACGACGACATCGCCGGCCTCAACATCCCGACCGGCATGCCGCTCGTCTACGAGCTCGACGAGTCGTTCCGCCCCGTCACGCAGGGTGGGCGCTACCTCGACCCCGAGGCCGCTCGCGCCGCCGCGGAGGCCGTCGCCAACCAGGGCCGCTGACCCGCCCAAGCCTCTGCCTGCCTGGAGGGTTGGCGCTGCTCCGGCAACTTCAACCCTCCATGCGCCGTCGGACCGCGCAGTCCCGACGGCGGCACGGACGCGCTCGTCCGGGCCATCCGCGGCTGCGGAAGATCGCCTCGAGCTCGAGTGCCGTCTCGCACGGCGTCACCGCGACGTCGGTCCAATAGACCCGCGCTGTCAGCCAGTCGTCGGCGGCGTTGCGTCGGTCCCGGCGGCCGTCACGCTGCTGGTTCGCCCAGCCGGCGTGACCGAGTCTGCCGTCGACCTCGACCTTGACGCGAAACGGCTCATAGTCGTTGTCGCACCGTGTGTCTCCGCGACCGGCGGCCTGTCGGTGCGCTGACGGGAGCCCGTGCGCCTGCTCCACGTCGCGGGTGTAGCGACGTTCGGCGGGGCTCTCGGCCCCGTCCTCGACATCGCCCAAGACCTCGAGCAAGAGGGTCCTGTGCGCCTGGCCGGGCCGTTGCTCCAGCGTGTTTCGGAGGTTGCGCAGGGTCGTGCGGCGCGTCTGGACGGCCTTGGCGATGAGGCCGACGGCGCGGTCCACCGGCCGGCCCGCGGCCAGGTCAAACACCGTGTGGTCGAGGCTGATGCGGTGGGGCCACGCACGCTCGTCGGTACGTTGGTAGGCGTACTGGCTCCGGGTCACGACGATCCCTTCGGTTGCCTCCGGCCTTCGGTCGACCGGGACGGCGACGTGGATGTCCGGTCCCGGGTGCGGGATGAGTCCCCAGAGGAAACCGGCGCTCGGTCCGCACAGGGCTGCGGGGATGCCGATCCTCAGCAGGGCGGCCAGGGCCCGCGACTCCCAGTCGTCACGGCCCGGCGTCGTGGAGTAGACGCCGCGCTGCACGGCGACCCAGCGTCCGGACTCGACACGCCATCTGACCGCTGCCTCGGTCAGGCCCGCCCCGAGGGCCTGGCTGCGTGTGACGAGGCCCAGCTGGGCCGCAGCGTGTGCGGCAATGGTGCGCTGCATGACGCACATGCTCGCCGCCGGCGGGGCCCGCTGGCCG
>NZ_JBFRFZ010000011.1:0-148906 GCF_052115065.1 Terrabacter sp. 2TAF16 | reverse complement strand
CCGCGCGCTCCACCTCAGCAGGTGTGAGCGACTTCTTCGCTGCTCTCTCAAGCGGGCTCACGCCCACCAGTGTGTCGGTCATCATCCGACCCTTCCCGCTGAACCAGTCAGCGCGTTGGGCCAGTTACACCGTTACTCGGACAGTCTCCAAGTCCTTGTCTCCGGGCTTGTGGAGGTACATGTGGCCCATGACCCAGCACGGGAAGTTCCTCAAGCGCATACTCGATCATCCACCTGACCGCGCCTGTGCAGTACTGGTTTCGGCATTCCAAGGTGTATGGCGGCGACGGTCTGCCTACGTCCGGTCGGGCCGCTGTCGGCGCGTCGCCGGGTGCCGTGCATGTCGCCGTCGGGCACCTGCCACGGCACTGCGAGCACCGCCGGGCGCCGGGCGCCGGGCGCTTGTCGCGGTCCCGTCGGGGGACACTAGGGGAACACCGACCGTAGCTTCGACAAGGAGTCAGCCGTGACCGAGGGAACCGTCCGCTGGTTCGATGCCGACCGGGGGTTTGGCTTCATCGCCCTCGGGCAGGACGCAGAGGACCTGTACGTGCATGCGTCCGAGATCATCAGCGACGACGCGATGAAGCTGCTCCGGGAGGGGCAGGTGGTCGAGTTCGAGATCGGCGAGGGGGACCGCGGCCCGCAGGCACGCCGCGTCCGGGTCACGGCCGACCAGGCCGCCGATACACCGCTGGGCGTGCTCGGCACCGTCGCCTGGTACGAGCCTGCCAAGGGGTACGGGTTCATCACGCCCGATGGCGGTGGTGCCGAGATCTTCGTGCACAGTTCGGCCATCGTGGCGGGCGGCGTGGTCTCGGAGGGGCAGCGGGTGGCGTTCCTCGTTGTCGACGGGGAGAAGGGACCGCAGGCTGACCATCTGCTGCCCTTGGGTGCCGAGGCCGCCCAGCAGGCCGTGGCATCCGACGGGGCGGACGGCACCGTGTCCTGGTACGACGCGGACAAGGGCTTCGGGTTCATCACACCCGAGTCGGGCGGCTCCGATGTCTTCGTCCACGTCCGGGCGCTGGCCGACGGCCTCCCCGACCTGGGCGAGGGTGACCGGGTGACGTACGACATCGTCGTGAGCGAGAGGGGCCCGCAGGCTCGCGACGTGCGCCTCGCACGCAGCTCGACACCGCGGGGCGCACCCGCGGCATCGACGGCCCGCCCTCGGTCGCGACACCTGGAGGCATCCGACGTGCCGGCGCGAGGCGGCGAGGGAGTGGTGGCACGCTACGACGCGGAGCGGGGGTTCGGCTTCATCGCCCCCGACGCGGGAGGCCCGGACCTGTTCGTGCACGTGTCTGTCCTCAGAGACGCCGAGGCGCTGCACCAGGGCGATCGGGTCCGGTACCAGGTGCGACAGAGCGATCGAGGACCACAGGCCGACCGCGTCGAACGGGTGTGAGCGGGACGGCGGTCCGGGTCGTACGCGGCTCGTCAGCGCGAGGGTGAGCGGCGCGGCCGACGTGGCGCGGCGGCCTCGAGGGTCGGTCGATTCAGGACCCCGCCCTCGAAACGAGTCAGCCCCTGCGCCTACTGGAGGGGAAACGGTGGCTGCGACCACCAGGGTTGCGGTTCGACGCTGACGTGGTCGACCCACTTGACCCACCAGAAACCCCTGCGTCCGGGTGCGACCAACCGGACTGGCGCGCCGTGGCCGGACGAGAGCAGTGCGCCGCCCACGTGGGTGGCCAGCAGCAGCACGGACGTGTCCTCGGGTGGGAAGCGTCTCGTGTAGCCGGTCGCCGAGCGGACGGCGATTGATCCCCGGTCCGGGGTGCCGAGCAGGGTGTCGAGACGCACGCCGCGCCAAGTCTGCTCGGCCCACCAGCCGCCCGTGCAGTCCAGGACCGCCACCTGCGTCGTGCTACTCATCGCCAAGAGCTCGCCGTGTGAAAGTGCAATCGTCGGCTCTCCGAGTCGGCTGACCTGCAGTGCGTACGTGTCCAGGTCGATACGGGCCACGTCGTCGGTGAACCACTGCGTGACCGGCATGGTGGAGGGGACGCCAGACCCCACCTCGTAGGACCCGGTCGCTCGACGATGTCGACCTGGGAGACCTGCGACCGACGTGACGGACTCCGTCGCGCCGTAGGCCAGTGCCGCGGCGCCACCGACCACCATGGCTCTCAACGCGGTTCGCCGGGACATATCGGTCTGGCGCGGTCGCTGCGCTCGACGCGCCACGTGGAGCAGCACGAGCGGCGCGACCGCGACGGCGGAGGCGATGTGCACGGCGAGCACACGGACGCCGCCGACCTCGAGGGGACCGAGCGTGGCATGCACCACCCCGGCAGCCAGGCTGACAGTGACGACCCCCGCCAAGGCGACCGCGACAGTGTGCCGACGCCGACGACGGAGGCCACGTCGCACGATCACGCTCTTCCACGGGGCAAGCACCAGGATCCCCAGGCCCAGGATGCCGTGCACCACGCTCACGGTCCTGGACTGCGGCGAACCCTCGATCCCGAACGCCAACCAGCCGGTCACGAAGGCTCCCGCCAGCAGCAGAAGCAGGGCGAGGTTGGTCTGCCGGCTTGGCCGGGACGGTACGACCATCCGTCAAGTGTGCCGCGGACTCCCGGAATGGCGCCGGCACGCGCGTGCTGTCCTCAGGCGGATGGTCCGGTTGGGCATTCTTCGCAGATTTGGCGGCAGAGATCCGCGTTTCTCCTTGAACGGAAGTACCCCCGGCAACTGCGCCACAGAGAATCAGCTGAGGCCGACGAACAAGCTCGCGCTGTCAGAAAGTAGTAGCCGGCGACGATCCCGAGGCCCGCGACTGCAAGCATGAGCATGACGGAACCGATGAGCCCCACAGGTGACCCCTGCTCAACATTCAGCCCTCATGGGCGCGTGGGGCAGCGTAGCGGTCCGCGGCGGCTCGCGGTCATGCCACTGATGGTGCGTGTCATGGTGCCGGTGGCAGCCCTGCGCGGGACCGCCGCGCGGGTCCAGTAGCCTGTCCCCGTTGGTCGGCCCGACAGGGCCTCGCGACAGCCAGGGTTACAGCGACCCTTGCAGCGAGGTTCCCAGCGAGGGTTTCAGCCATGCCCCGCCCTCGTAGCTCAGGGGATAGAGCACCGCTCTCCTAAAGCGGGTGTCGCAGGTTCGAATCCTGCCGGGGGCACCACAACGAAATTCGCGACCGAGCGGACATCGACCAGCTCTCTCGTCACCGAGCGACCAAGCGACCGCGAATCCATGGATCCACCCTCACGACAGCACCTCGACCAGCTGCGCCACGGTCGGCGAACCGTCCCGCCCGTCCGGCGTCGTGAACACGCGACAGGCCAGGGCCGGCTGCTCGGTCCCCGAGGCGAACGGGTCCGTGCCGTCGATGAGGATCGTGGGCGAGCCGATGAAGTCGAGTCGCTCGGCGTGCTCGGTGGTCTCGACCCGCACTCGCAGAATCGGCTCGTCCCCGTGGTCCACTTCGGCCAGAGCCGAGCGGAGCCTCTCCTCGGCCACCACCCAGTTCGGGCACCCGTCGAAGTAGAGCAGCCGCACGTCCACCAGCCCATCATGCGCTCCTCGTGGACAGCCCCGCGCACTGGCGCGACTCGGTCACCTCCCAGCCGAGCATCAACGGCTCCCAACTGGGTGGACGAAACGCTCGTCACACCACACTCGGTGCTCCTAGAGTCACTGCCATGGCGGGGCGTGGGCGGCTGGACTGCTCCCGACGATGACGACAGGCGTGGGGGCGGTGGAGACCTCGGGCCCTGCTCCCCTGCCCTCCCGCGTCACCCGGGATTCGGACGGCAAGGACACACCGGACATCTCCACCGCCACCACCCGGACGAGACGCCTCGTCCGCCTGGCCGCCATCGCCATCGCCTACTACCTCGGCGCCCGCCTCGGCCTGAGCCTCTCGCTCGTCGGCAACGACGTGACCCCGTTCTGGCCGCCGACTGGTGTCGCCGTCGCTGCGCTCATCGTCTTCGGGCGGTCCTACTGGCCGGCCGTCGCCGTCGCGGCCCTTGCGGTCAACCTGCCGATCAGCGCCAACCCGCTGGCCGCGGCGGTCACGGCCGTCGGCAACACCCTCGCACCCGTCGTCGCGGTCACCCTCCTCCAGCGGGTGGGCTTCCGCCGCCAGCTCGACCGCCAGCGCGACGCCCTCGCAATCGTCTTCCTCGGCGCCCTCGCCAGCATGCTCGTCAGCGCGACGATCGGCGCGGCGACCCTCCTCGCCTCGGGCTCTATCACGACTGCCCAGCTGCCGGCCGCGTGGGCGGTGTGGTGGACCGGTGACGCGATGGGCGTCCTCGCCGTCGCGCCGTTCCTGCTGTGCCTGCCGCTCTTCTGGGAGCAGCGCCGCTGGCCGCTCCGGCTGTGGCTCGAGGCCGTGATGATCCTCGTCGTCGCGACCCTCGTCGTGGCTACCGCCGTGACCACGGGGCTGCACATCTTCTTCCTCACCCTCCCGCTGCTGGGCTGGGCCGCCTGGCGCCTCCAGCTGCGGGGAGCCGCCCCTGCTGCGCTCATCGCCACCCTCCTCGCCACGGCGGCCGCCGCCCGGCAGCGCGGTCCCTTCGAGGGCAAGACGCTGCTCGAGCAGATGGTGACGCTCCAGGCCTTCAACGCCTGCGTCGCGCTCACCTCCTTCTTCCTCGCCGCCCTCGTCAGCGAGCGCATGCAGACCGCCGCCGCCCTCGAGAAGGCCGCATCCGAGCTCGAGCGACGGGTCGAGCAGCGCACCGCCCAGCTGTCGGCAGCCAACGCCCGGCTCGTCCAGGAGATCCAAGAGCGCTCCGAGGCCCAGGAGCTGCTGAGCCACGAGGAGGCCCGGGCGCAGCGCGAGCACCAGATCGCCGAGACCCTGCAGCGCAGCCTCCTGCCCGACCGTCTCCCCGACGTGCCCGGGGTCGCCCTCGCCGCGCGCTACGTGCCCGCGACGGCCGACGTGCAGGTCGGCGGCGACTGGTACGACGTCGTCCAGCTCCCCGGCGGCCTCCTCGGGCTCGCGATCGGCGACGTCGCGGGCCACGGCCTCACCGCCGCCGCGACGATGGTCCAGGTCCGGATGGCCCTGCGCGCGTACGCCCTTCAGGACCCCTCGCCGCCCGCCGTCATGCGCGGCGTCCACGAGCTCGTCGCCCAGCTCCCGGTCCCCGAGATGGTCACCCTCATCTATCTCGTCTTCGACCCGGCCACGCGCCGCATCCGCTGGACCAACGCGGGCCACCCACCTGCACTCGCTTTCGCGGGCGGTCAGGGCACCTACCTCCAGGGCGCCCTCTCCCCTCCCGTCGGCGTCACCGTCGACGGCTCGTTCACCGAGGCCACCCAGGTCCTGCCACCGGGGGCAACCCTCCTGCTCTACACCGACGGGCTCGTCGAGCGGCGCGGTGTCTCCCTCACCGCCGGCCTCGACCGGCTCGACCGCGAGGCCTCCGCCGTCCCCGACGACGACATCGAGGCCCTCTGCGAGCGACTTCTCGACACCTTCCTCGACGAGGAGCACATCGAGGACGACGTCGCGATCCTCGCCATGCGCCCCCTGCCGTCGGTCGACGGCGAGCTCGACGTCCGGCTGCCCGCCGAGGCCCGCAACCTCGTGCAGGTCCGCAGCGCCCTGCGCCGCTGGCTCAAGGAGGCCTCCGTCTCCGAGGCCGACGTCAACGAGGTCCTCGTCGCCTGCGGGGAGGCCTGCGCCAACGTCGTCCAGCACGCCTACAGCGGGCAGGGGTCGGCCGGCGAGCTCGTCGTCGAGGCCCGGCTCGACGGCGGCGCCCTCGAGGTGCGCATCCGCGACCACGGCCACTGGCGCCCAGCCGCCGACCGCGGCGGCGGCTGGGGACTCCAGCTCATGGATGCCCTCATGGACGACGTCGACGTCGAGCACACCCCCGGTGGCACCGACGTCCGCCTGCGCCGTCGCGTCCACGTGACGGTCGAGGCATGAGCGACCTCGCCCGCGTCGACACGCGCCGCGCCGGCACCACCCAGCTCGTCCGCATCACCGGCGAGCTCGACCTGTCCAACGCGCGCGAGCTCACCGACGCCCTCGGACACGCGGTCCCCGACGACGTCACGCTCGTCGTCGTCGACCTCAGCGGCACGACCTACCTCGACAGCGGTGGCATCGCCGCGTTCTTCCGCCTCTCCCAGCGACTGCGGGACCGCCGACAGGATCTCCGGCTCGTCGTCCCCCACGCCTCGCCCATCCGCGCCGTCGTCGAGCTGACCCGGCTGAGCCAGGTGATCCCCGTCGACGAGAGTGTCCCCGACCTCCCCGGCCAGATGGCGTATGCCGCCCTCCCGCCCGACGGCGCGCCCGCCCCCTCCCAGCCCCCACCCACCACAGACGTGCCCGAGCCCGGGGACCCTGACCTGGCCGAGCCCGAGGGCGATCAGCGCAACGGGTAGCTGCCCGACCCGGGCAGCGTCGCTCCGGCGCGGTCGGTGAAGCGGGCCACGAGGTCCCCCGAGAGACGGGGCTGCACGCGGGTGACCTCGACGACGAGCTCCCCGGCGCGCAGCCGCCCGTCGAACTGCGCGGTCGGCTGGCTCACGTGCTCGACGACCCGGGCGCCGTGCACGTCGCGCACCGAGGTGAGGAGCCAGCCGGCCGGCGCCGTCAGGTGTGCGAGGTAGCCGCGGTCGCTCGGCGTGAACGTCAGGCTCGTCACCGTGCCGACCGGAGCGGGAGGCGGCGCGACATTGGTCGTCGGGGTCGGCCGGCTGCTCGTCGGCGTCGGCGTCGTCGTCGGGCTCGGGCTCGGGCTCGGGCTCGGGCGGCTCGACGAGGTGGCGCTCGTGCCGGTGGAGTTCGGCGCGGGGCGCGACGGCGGCCTCGACTGCCGGTCGGCGCTCCCGCTCCGGCCGCCCGACGACCGGAAACGAGAGACGCCCTCGGCCGTCGCGACCCCGATCACGGGTCGCGGCGCGGTCGACGTCGGCACCGACGAGCTCGTCGTCTCGGCCGGGTAGGGCGACTCCGTCCCGTCCACCGGTCCGGCCGACGAGTCCCGGCCCACCGGCGCGTCGGCCGAGACGCGTCCGGTCGGCTGGAGTTGGAGCAGGAAGAGGGCGGTCGCGACGACGAGTGCAGCCGCAGCCAGCACCGCGGCCGCCGAGCGACCCGGCACCGACAGCACGCGACCGTTGACCCCGCCCGAGCCACCTCCGGGCCCACCTCCGCTGACGTCGGCGGCGAACTCTGACAGGTCGTCGGCCCCGTCCATGAGCGAGGCCACGCCCACGGCGACCGGGATCGTGGCGCCGCCCGTCGCTGCGACCGCGCCCGCGCCCGCTGCACCGGCGACGACCGTGCCGTCGCCCACCGCGTCGTCGCCCACCGCGTCGGCGGCACCGAGCCCCGACGCCACCGCGAACGCCCCTGGCAGGAGCACCGGCGCGACGCGCAGCCGGATCGCCTCGTCGACGTCGACGACGTCGAGCACCGCAGCCCGGCACCGGGCGCAGCTGTCGAGGTGCTCGTCGACGCGCTCGCGAGCCTTGACCGGGAGGGAGTCGCGCACGTAGCCACCGAGCTGGCGTCGCACCGCCCGGCAGTCCGCGTCGCCGGCGTTCGCGACGAGCTCGGAGAGGAAGGTCTGGCGCAGCCGCTCTCGCGCCCGCTTGCTCCGGCTCGCGACGCCGTTCGGCGTCGTGCCCAGCCCGGGAGCGATCTGGTGCGGCTTCTCCTCGTGCACGACCAGACGCCAGAGCAGCGACCGGGACTCGTCGGGCAGCGAACGCCAGGCCGCCCAGACGGCGTCGCGCTCCTCGGCGTCGACGGCCTCGTCCTCCGCCGAGGCAGCCGCGCGGGTGTCGACGGTCGTCTCGTCGTCGGTCAGCACGACCCGGTTCGTGTAGCGCCGCGCCACGTCGATGTTGGCCCGGCGCAGCGTGCTGAGCAGGTAGGGCCGGAAGGCGGTGTCGGGCCCGCCCCCACCACGGAGGGCATCGAGGGTGCGGGTGAAGCTCTCGCTGACGAGGTCGTCGACGTCGCTCGGCGACGCGACCCGGGAGGCGAGCCGTCGGGCCGCGGGCTCGTGCCGCGACCACAGCACGGAGTAGGCGGCGGCGTCGCCCGCCCGAACCCGGTCGACGAGCGCCGCGTCGCTCTCGGGTCCGTCGACGCGTACGCCCTCGTCCGCCCCAGCCACGGACTCGCCGCCGTGCTCGTCGTGCGCCCGCTCCACGTTCTTCTGTCCCCCACCCGTACCCCGACGTCTCGTCGGCTGTCTCGACCCAAGCTCCAGCAGGGTGCGTGACCGGGCGCCGGGTCCCGTCCCCGGCCTGTCGGCGCGTCAGCAACGCACCTCACGCATCCTTCCCCTGGAGACGCGCGAGGGACCGAATCATGGCGCGACATGCCCTCGGATGTACAGGGTTGGCGGCGTGCCGGGTGATTTGCGTGCGTTTGCGACACACCTACCGACGCCCGGGCGGGCTTGCCCAAGAGCCGGATCCGACCCGGACCTGCGTGCGACCATAGAGACTCCACGACCCGTCACCCCAGGAGCAGCACATGACGGCGACCGACCCGAGCCACGGCTTCCTCAGCGAACCGGCTCTGACACCGGAGCTCGAGGCCTACTTCGCGAGCGACGTCACCGACCACGGCTACGTCATGAACCTCAGCCGCGTCTGGGCGCAGTCGCCAGCGGCCCACGACACGCTCTTCGCGCTCCTGGCCGACATGGTCTCCGTCGCCGGCCTGAGCTTCCGGCAGCGCGGCATCCTCATCGCCGCGACCGCCTCGACCATCGGCGACTCCTACTGCGCGCTCGCGTGGGGTGGCCGCCTCGCCACCGCTGCCGGCGAGGAGGTCGCAGGCGCCGTGCTCCGCGGAGACGACGAGCCCCTCGACGCCGCCGACGCCGCCCTGGCGACCTGGGCCCGGACCGTGGCGAGCACCCCGAACGCCACCACCCCTGCCGACCTCGAGCCCTTGCGCGCCGCCGGCTTCGACGACCGGCAGATCTTCGCGATCACGGTCTTCGTCGCGCTGCGCCGGGCCTTCTCGACCGTCAACGACGCCCTCGGCCCGCTCCCCGACCACCAGCTGCGCGCCGACGCCCCACCCGCCGTGGACGACGCGGTCTCCTTCGGCCGCCCGGCCGCGGACCAGCCCTCCTGACCGAGGGCGTATGCCGTCCGCCCGGCCCGTCGGGCCGGGCACCCTGCCTGCGAGTCCGCGCTCAGAGGGTCTGCGTGGCCACCCCGCGCAGCAGCGCGAGGTAGTCCTCGACCGGGTGCGCTCCGGTCACGGCGGCATACCCGTTGGCGACGACGAACGGCGTCGACATCACGCCCATGGAGCGCGCCTGCTGCTCGTCCTCACGCACCTGCTCGGCGTACTCGTCGGAGGCGAGCACGGCCGACACCCGCCGCTCGTCGAGACCGCACTCGCCGGCGAGGCGCTGCAGGACCTCACGGTCGTCGATGGCGAGGCCCTCGCCGAAGTGCGCGGAGTGGAAGCGCTCGACCGCCGCGGAGCGCAGCGCGGGGCCTCCCATCTCGCCGGCGAGGGCGCAGAGCCGGTGCGCGTCGAAGGTGTTGGCGCGCACCGCGCGGTCCCAGTCGAAGACGAGGTCGTCGGCCTCGGCCACCTCGCTGGCCTTGGCGTTCATGAGCCGGCCAGCGCCCGCGTCGCCGCCGTGGCGCACCGAGAGGTGGTCGCTGACGGGCACGGAGCCACCGACCGGGACGTCCGGGTCGAGCTCGAAGGAGCGCAGGCGCACCGTGACGTCGTGCGGCCGCTCGAAGGCGGCGACGGCAGCCTCGACACGGCGCTTGGCGACCCACGAGTAAGGGCAGACCAGGTCGCTCCAGAGGTCGAGCTCGATCATGGTCGTGGACTCGGCAGCAGGCTGATCGGTCATCGACTCAGTCAACCACGGTGGCCGACAGGGCCGGAAAGCGCTGCGCCCCCACCGGATCCGGTGGGGGCGCAGCGTGTGGCGTGAGAGGTGACCGCTCAGATGCGGCCGTACATCGACGGCGTCGTCCAGATGGAGTGGTTGCCGATGACGGTGCCGGGACGCTGGGCGTCGATCATGCGGCCCGGGCTGACGTAGATGCCCACGTGGTAGATCGGCGAGCCGAAGAAGACGAGGTCGCCGGGGCGCGGGTTGCTGACCGGGGTCGAGGCCGCGGCCTGCGCGGACGCGGTGCGCGGGATCGAGATGCCGGCCTGGCGGTAGACGTAGGACGTGAAGCCGGAGCAGTCGAAGCCGGAGGGCGTCGTGCCGCCGTAGACGTAGGGAACGCCGAAGTACGACTGGGCGATGCCGATGATGCCGGTGGCGCTGGGGTTGGGCGCGACGTTGAGGGCCACCCGGGTGGTCGAGCCGGAGCGCGACGCGCGCTGCTGGGTAACCTCACGCTCGGCCGCGGCCTTCTCGGCGGCCTTCTTCGCGGCGCGCTCGGACTTGACCTGGACGTCCTCGATGACGACCGGCTTGACCGAGGCCTGCTTGAGGGCGGGCTTGGCGTAGCCGATCGCCGACAGGGCGTTGCCGGCCTTGAGCGTGCCGACGGCGGGGCCGACGGCCGCGGGACCGGCGACCGTGCTGGCGGAGCCGTCAGCGGCGTTCGCGGTGCCGGCGAACGAAGCGACGAGACCACCCGAGGCCGCGACGATGGCGGCACCCTTCACGGCGGGCTGGGCCGACTCCTTGGCGATCGTCTTGAGCTCCGAGATCGCGTTGAAGCGACCGGGGGCGCGGTGGCGCCCGGGAACGTTCTGAGCCACGTTTGACCTCTCGACGCCTACGAGGTGAGCTGTCGGGTTCGGGCTGGAGGTACTGCCCGGCCTTCGCTCGGACCGGTCTCGGTCCACGGAGGGCTTCACCCCGAGGGCGTCTCTCGACGCCCGGAGAAAGTGGTTCCCCCGCTCCTGCCATGCGGTTCGTACTGAGCCTCAGGTCGATGGCAGGACTAGGCGGTCCGACCCGGGGCACTCACTCGACGGGGAGAGCAAGTTCGCCCACCGTACCCAAGTAGGAGTGCCTTGTCACCTTCGAGTTCCCGGAAGTCAAAGAAATTTCAGCGACCTCCGGAAGGGGCCGGACGAGGTGTGGCAAGGCCTGCCAAAACGACCCGGCAAACCGGGGCAAACCCTGCCGGATACGGCGTGTTCAGGCGGCCTGGCAGAAGACGTGGACGGCCACGTCGTCGGGCAGGGAGACGCCCGTGGACGGCTCGCTGCCCTCGCGGACGGCGACGACCCGTCCGCCGTCACGGACGACTTCGACGCGGGCGCCGGGCACGACGCCGGCACTCGTCAGCAGCGCGAGCGCCTCCGGGTCGACCTGGACGGGCTCACCGATGCGACGGATCGTCACCACCGTCGGCGCGACCCCCACGGCGGCGGTCAGGGTGCTGAGGCCGGTGAGGAAGTCCTCGTCCTGGCGCACCCCGAGCTCCTCGAGACCGGGGATGGGGTTGCCGTAGGGCGACTCGAGCCCCTCGCCGATGAGGCCGAGGATCTTGCGCTCGACCTTCTCGGACATGACGTGCTCCCAGCGGCAGGCCTCGTCGTGGGCGTACTCCCACTCGAGGCCGATGACGTCGACGAGCAGCCGCTCGGCGAGGCGGTGCTTGCGCATGACGCGGGTCGCGAGCAGCCGGCCGTGGTCGGACAGCTCGAGGTGACGGTCGCCCGAGACCGCGACGAGCCCGTCGCGCTCCATGCGGGCGACGGTCTGCGACACGGTGGGGCCCGAGTGGCCGAGACGCTCGGCGATGCGCGCGCGGAGGGGCACGATGCCCTCCTCCTCGAGCTCGAAGATGGTGCGCAGGTACATCTCGGTGGTGTCGATCAGGTCCGTCACGGTCATACCTTCTCAGAATCGTAGAGCGGTCAGGGACCGCCCGTGAGTGGCCCGGGCGTCGGCCCGGTCCTCGCGCGTCGGGTCGGGTCGTGCCGTGGCACCCAGATGCGCAGCCAGCCCGCCCCGACCACGGCACCCACGCCGAGCACGACGGAGGAGGCGCCGAGCGACATGATGGCGCTCAGCCCTGACAACGCCAGCGGGCCCGCTGCCCTTCCCACGTCCGCGCAGAGCCGCCAACCGCCGAGGAACTGCGCCCGTCCGTCCGCGGGCGAGGCGTCGGCGCCGAGGGTCATGATGAGCCCCGCCCCGAGGCCGTTGCCGAGACCGAGCACGGTCGCCGCGGCCGTCACGGCGACGAGGCTCGTGGCGAGCGGGAGCAGCATCATGCCGAGGCCGAGCACGAGCATGCTGGGCACGGCGGCCGCGACCCGGCCGTGGCGGTCCATGAGCCAGCCCGAGGGGTAGAAGAGGGCCATGTCGAGCGCCCCGGCGACCCCGAAGACGAGCGACGTCTGCGCCGGGGAGAAGCCGACCGACTCGGCCCACAGCGGCACGAGGGCCTCGCGGATGGCGCGCGCCCCGGCCACGCACATGGCACCGGTGCCGAGCGTCAGGAGGACGTGCCGGTGCTGGAGGAGCACGGACGCCACGCTGCGCGGCGGTCCGCCGCCCCCGATCCGATGCGCCGAGCCGGTGATGTCCGGCGCGAGCAGGACGAGGACGAACGCGGCGATGCTCGCGACGCCGCCGACGGCATACGCCGCCTCGGTCCCCCACCTGGCGATGACGAGCGATCCGATGAAGGGGCCGACGAAGTAGCCGATGCGGTGCACGCCACCCAACGTCGACAGGGCCCGTGCCCGCATCGCCACCGGAACCGCCTCGGTGAGGTAGGCCTGCCGGGCCAGGCCGAAGAGCGAGCCGGCGAGCCCGATGACGAGCACCCCGACGAAGAGCAAGACGAGACCGCCGGCCAGAGCCGCGACGAGCATGCCCATGGCCTCGATCACGGCCGCGACGAGCAGCGCCCGGCGCTCACCGATGCGGGCCGCGAGGGCACCGGACGGCAGGTCGCCGAGCAGCTGGCCCACGCCCAGCATCGCGACGAGCAGCGCCGCGACGCCGACCGAGGCGCCGAGCTCACGTGCCGACACCGCGATGATCGGGGACACCGCGCCCGCGCCCGTCGAGCCCAGGAGAGTGGGCCCGTAGGCCGACAGCGCGATGGCGCGCAGGCTGCCGCTGCGTCCCTCCGCGCCGTCCCCCTGAATCTCGGTCACGCCACAGGACCCTAACGATCGGGTTACTCGGGTGGCCGGGCCGACCAGCCGACGAAAGCATTGGCCCGTGGCCAGGACTCAGAGGACGAGCAGACCGATGGCGGTGGAGGCGGCGTTGGCGGCGACGACCGCCAGCGCCACCGTCATCGCGTCCTCGCGCGCCTGCACCCGCCACCCCGCGACGAGGAGCGCCGTCTCCCCGGCGGCGACGGCGACCTCCGCCCCCACGAGCTGCCACGGTGACCCGAAGCCCGTCGACACGGCATACAGCACGGGGTGGGTCACGATGTTGACGCCGACCGCGCCGACGAGCGCGCGGCCCCACCCGGCCCAGCCCGCTGCGCGCGCGAACGACACGAGCACGGGCACCTCGACGGCCAGCGTCAGCGCCAGGGCGTGCAGCGCAGCGGGGCTCACCTCGTGACCGCGCGGCCCCGAGCGGGCGGCTCCGTGACCGACGCGCCCGACCCGGCCGTCGCGGTGCATCGTTCGAGCACCATCACGCTCCTCGTGCTGGTGGCAGTCTGCCTCTCGCTCGCGATCGCCGTCGGGGCGCCGATCGCGACCGCCGTCATCGGCCTCATCCTCTTCGGCATCCTGCACAACCTCCTCGAGATCCGCTACGTCGCGGGCCGCTTCGCCAGCCTCCTCGGGCGGCCCTTCCTCGAGCTGCTCGCCGCACTCGTCACCGGCATCGTGGTCTGCCGGCTCCTCGCCGGTGTGGTCGGGCGGCCCGCGTTGCTCGCCGAGATCGTGCTCGGCTACGTCATCCTCGCGGCTGCCGCCCGTCACGGGCTCGACGGCCGGCGGCGGGTCGCCGCCTGGGTCCTCATCGGTGCCGCGGCTGCCGTCTCGTTGACCTTCCCGACGTACCACTTCGTCGTGCTGACCCACCTGCACAACGTCGTGCCGCTCTTCTTCCTCTGGGAGTGGTCGCGCCGGATCACCTCGCGTCGCGGGCGGCAGGCGTTCCGGGCCGTGCAGCTGCTGTGGGTCGTCGCCATCCCGGCGGTGGTCCTGCTCGGGTTCCTCGACGGGTGGCTCAGCGCCGACCCCGGCATCGTGCGCAGCGTCGTCGGCGACGGCCAGACCATCCTCGCCGCGAGCGCCCCGCCGAGCGCCGCGGCGACGGTGCTCGGGATGCGCTTCCTCACCGTCTTCGCCTTCATGCAGACGATGCACTACGTCGTGTGGGTGGCGCTGCTCCCCCGCGTCGCTCCGGACGCCTCGGCGGCCTTCGAGGCCCGCGTGCCGTGGGTGACCGGTCCGCGGCTGTGGGCCGTCGGCTTCGTCGCCGCCGCACTCTTCGCCGTCCTCTTCGGTCTCGACTTCGCCCAGGGCAAGACGTTGTATGCCGCCCTGGCGAGCTATCACGCCTACCTCGAGCTGCCCGTGCTGCTCGCCCTGCTCGTGGGCGCCCGCAGCCTGTCCTCGCCCTCCCGCTCGGCCGACCGCCGTGACGGCTCCGGCTCGGGGACCGGGCCGACCCCGCCGACCCCCACACCGCCGACGCCGCTCCCTCCGGCGGGCGGCGGGTCACGGGGCGCGGAGCTGAGGCCCGAGGCCACCGCGGCGGTCGCCCCGGACGCCGAGGTGGGGCCATGACGCTGCCCGTGTCTGTGGGACTGGCCGCGGCCCGGCCGATGGACGCCACGGCACCGCCGGACGCGGCCTGGGGCCCGATGGTCGTCGTGGCGCTGGTCCTCGTCGCAGTCGTGGCCGCGGTCGTCGCCTTCGCCCGGATCAGTCGACGTCGGACCAGCGCCGACGACCCGACCCGCAGCGATGCCGGCGCCGAAGCCGGCGCCGAAGCCGATGCCGGCGCAGGTGCTGGCGGCACGAGCGGCACGACGACCGACGACCCGCTGCCGACCGACCCGCAGCAGCACCGACCGGGGCAGCCCGGCGGTTCAGACGGCCCCGACGGCCCCGCCGGACAACCCTCGTAAAAGGTCTTGCCGCCCGTCAGACCCCGACGTACGGTCGTGACATCGAAACCGAAGGGAGGTGATCCGAGAAGTGATTTCTTCCGGAGCGTGTGAGGTGGCCACGCGATAGCCGCGTCCCCATCCACACCATGGATGAAGCAGGGCAGTCCGACTCGTCGGGCTGCCCTGTTCCGTGTCCGGGGTGTGGGCGGGACTCAGGGCTGGAGACGCAGCCGCGTCCACGAGTCGGCGTCGGCGAGGTCGCCGTCGCCCGTGCGGCGGAAGACGATCCGGTCGTGGAGGCGGTTGCGCCGCCCGGCCCAGAACTCGACCTCGTCGCAGACGATGCGCCACCCGCCCCAGAAGTCCGGCACCGGCACGTCGTGGTCGCTGCCCGTGTCGGGGAAGCGCTCGAGCACGTCCTGCCACTTGCGCTCGAGCTCGGCCCGGTCGGCGGCCGGGCGCGACTGGTCCGACGCCCAGGCCGACAGCCGCGAGCCGTAGGGCCGGGCGTCGAAGTAGGCCTCGACCTCGTCGCGGCCGACGAGCTCTGCCGTGCCCCGGAAGCGGATCGCGCGGTAGATGGCCGGCCAGGTCAGGGCCGCCGCGACACGAGGGTTGGACTGCAGGTGCTCGCTCTTGGCCGAGCCGAGGTTGGTCACGAAGCCCGGGCCGCGCTCGTCGAAGAAGCGCATGAGGACGGTGCGCACGTCCGGCGCGCCCGTCGCGTCGACGGTGGCCACCGAGATGGCGGTCGGCTCGGGCACGTCGTCGCGCTCCTCGGCCGCCGTGAGCGCGGCATCGACCCAGGCCCTGGCCTGCAGGTAGGGCGACGCGGCCACGTCAGACTCGACGAGGCCGTCGCCGGAGTAGTCGACGCGGCGTACGGCGGCAAGGCCCTCCCGGGCCGGCTCGCGAGATGAGCTGTCCATGACCCCACACTAGGGTTGGCCCGAGAAGGTCCGCGCGGACGTCAGGCCACGGCGCGCGCGGTCCCGGCGACAGCCCCGGCCCGTCCGGGGCGCTGTGAGGAGTCACCAACCATGGCAGGCAAGGGCAAGCTCGTCACCCAGACCGTCAAGCTCGGCATCAAGTACGGCCCCCAGATCTGGGTCGCCACGCAGGCGCTGCGCGAACCCGCCAAGGAGGCCGCCAACAAGGCGATCTCGAGCGAACGCGCCCGCCGCCAGGCGATGGCACACGCCAAGTCGCTCGCCGACGGCAGCATCCTCAAGGTCTACAAGGGCGACGTCGCCCACTGGGTCGTCTTCAGCGGTGACGAGGCGGTCGGCGTCCACCCCGAGACCGACATGCTGCTGTCGGCCCTCGTCGAGCGAGCCGACCGGACGAAGCGGATCCGGCCCGACGACAAGGTCAAGGCCACCGACCGCGCCAAGGACGCCGCCACCGCGGCGCTGCGTCGGGCCAAGCCCAACCAGATCAACTGACGCCCGCGCGGGGCCGCACCGTGCTCAGCCGCCCCTGCGCTCAGTCGGCGACGAGGATCCCGAGCTCGGCCGCGAACGCGTCAGCGAGGTCGATGACCTGCGGGCGGCTCATGGTCGCGCCCTTGAGCCCGGCGAGACCCACCGGCGAACGGAGCGTGGCCCCCGAGAGGTCGAGGGCGGCATACGTCCCGCGACCGAAGGTCGGTGACACGAGCGTGCACCCCTCGAAGGTCAGACCGTCGACGGTGGCCTCCTGGAGGTCGAGCTCGACGACGACGCAGTCGACGAAGGCGACGTCCTTGAGCCGGGCGCCGCGCAGGTTGAGGAAGTCGACCTTGCCGCCACGCACCGTGACGTCGCGCCACGTCGAGCCCCAGGCGGAGACCGCGGCCAGCCGGCACCCCTCGATGGTCGTCTCGACGAGGCTCGCCTCGGCCAGCGTCACGCCGACGCCGCCCACGCGCTCCCACTCGCACTCCGACCAGCGCGAGCCCCCGAGGTGCGCCTCGTCGAGCGTGCCGCCGAGCAGCGAGCACTCGAGGAACGAGTGGCCCTCGGCGTGGGCCCTCGTGAAGTCGGTGCCCTCGAAGCGGACCGCGTCGTGATGTTGGTCTCGGGTGGCGAACACGGCGTCACGAAACACGGTCTGGTCGGCGGCTGACGGCATACGGTGAGTCTGTCAGCCGGGACCGACGCCCACCGTCCGCATCCCGGCTGCGGCCTCCACACCGCGGTGGTACCGCCTGCACAGCAAGGACGCACATGGCAGACAGCACGCCCGACCCCGACTTCAAGCCAGGACTCGAGGGCGTCATCGCCTTCGAGTCGACCATTGCAGAGCCGGACAAGGAGGGTGGGGCGCTGCGCTACCGCGGCGTCGACATCAACGACCTCGTCGGGCACGTCGACTTCGCCCACGTGTGGGGCCTGCTCGTCGACAACGAGTTCGACCCCGGCCTGCCGCCGGCCGAGCCCTATCCCCTGCCCGTGCACACCGGGGACGTACGCGTCGACGTCCAGTCCGCGCTCGCCATGCTCGCCCCGGTGTGGGGCTTCAAGCCGACGCTCGACATCGACGCCGACGAGGTGCGCGACAACCTCGCCCGCGCCGCGGTCATGGCCCTGTCGTTCGTCGGGCAGTCGGCCCGAGGGCTCGACAAGCCGATGGTCCCGCAGAGCGAGGTCGACAAGGCCCGCACCATCACCGAGCGCTTCATGATCCGCTGGCGCGGCGAGCCCGACCCGAAGCACGTCGAGGCCGTCGACGCCTACTGGGTCTCCGCCGCCGAGCACGGCATGAACGCCTCGACGTTCACCGCCCGCGTCATCACCTCGACCGGCGCCGACGTCGCCGCCGCGCTCTCGGGCGCCGTCGGGGCGATGTCCGGTCCGCTCCACGGTGGTGCGCCCTCCCGCGTGCTCCACATGCTCGACGGGGTCGAGCAGCTGGGCGACGCGACGACCTACGTCAAGGGCGTCCTCGACAAGGGCGAGCGCCTCATGGGCTTCGGCCACCGCGTCTACCGTGCCGAGGACCCCCGCGCGCGCGTGCTGCGCTCCGCGTGCGAGCGCCTCGGTGCGCCCCGCTTCGAGGCCGCGGCCGCCCTCGAGAAGGCCGCGCTCGACGAGCTGCACGCCCGCCGGCCCGACCGGGTGCTCGCGACGAACGTCGAGTTCTGGGCCGCCGTCATCCTCGACTTCGCGGAGGTCCCGCCGTCGATGTTCACGCCGATGTTCACGTGTGCGCGCACGGCCGGATGGTCCGCGCACATCCTCGAGCAGAAGCAGACCGGCCGGCTCATCCGGCCGTCGTCGCGCTACATCGGCGAGGGTCCGCGCAAGCCCGAGGACGTCGCCGGCTGGACGCCCGACATCTCCCACTGACAGCGGGCCCACCCCGTCGAGTGGCCCCGTCGTCACACCCGGGACTGAGACCGATGCGACCGCCGGGGCCACGCGGCCACCCGAGTGAGCGCCTCGCACCAGTCGAGTGAGCGCGGCGTCCCAGGAGCGTGTGGCAGGTGGGACGACGGGGCCACTCGAGCGTGCGCTCACTCGAGTGGGACTCGGCGCTCACTCGAGTGGTGACCGGCACTGAGCGACGGTCGCCGCACCCGACGTCCCGCAGATCTCTCGACGCGCGGACCTGCCCGCTCGCGCGTAGCCTCGCGAGCAGAGCGAGCAGGTCACCGAGTCGGGGAGTCACCATGGTGCAGCGACTGCGAGTCCGAGGATCGATCGCCCTCGTCGGCGCCCTGGTCGCGGGAGGTGCGCTCGCCGTCCAGCCCACGGCCGAGGCGGCGCCGACGCTCCAGGTCACGACGGTCGTGTCCGGCCTCAGCTACCCGTGGGACATCACGTGGGTCGGCGACCTCATGCTGTACGACCTGCGCGCCGGACAGGTCTGGAGCAAGCGAGGCAGCAACGCCCCTCGACGCGTCGCCATCTCCGGCTTCCCCTCGCTGTACGTCAACAGCGAGGGCGGCCTGCTCGGCATGGTCTCCGACCCCGCCGCGGCCACGAACAAGCGCTTCTACACCTGCCAGGCCGTACGCGACTCGGCGGGCAACCCGCTCGACGTGCGCGTCCTGCGCTGGCGACTGATCGCCGACACCACCGCGGTCTCCGACGGGTCGCCGGTCGTCACGGGGCTGCCCGTCACGAGCGGTCGCCACTCCCGCTGCCGGCTGCGCTTCGGCGGTGACGGCAAGCTCTACGTCGGCACCGGCGACGCGGCCACGGGGACCAACCCGCAGAACCTCGGCTCGCTCGGCGGCAAGGTGCTCCGGGTCAACGCCAACGGCACGATCCCGACCGACAACCCCTTCTACTCCCGCGGTGGCAACGCCCGCTACGTCTGGAACTACGGGCACCGCAACATCCAGGGACTCGCCGTGCGGCCCGGCACGACCGAGCTGTGGTCGGCCGAGCACGGCACGAGCCGCGACGACGAGATCAACCTCTCGGTTCGCGGCGGCAACTACGGCTGGGACCCCGTGCCCGGCTACGACGAGACGACCCCGATGACCGACCTCGGCACGTTCCCGAGCGCCCGCGTCGCCATGTGGTCCTCGGGCGACCCGACCGTGGCGACGAGCGGTGCCACCTTCCTGCGCGGCTCCGCCTGGGGTGAGTGGCAGGGTGCTCTCGCCGTCGGCCTGCTCAAGGGCCAAGGCATCTACCTCATGCGCTTCAACCCGTCCCCCACGACGACCCGCCCCGCGACGGTGACCCGGATGGCGATCGCCCAGGGCTACGGCCGCATCCGCGCCGTACAGCTCGGGCCGGACGGGGCGCTGTGGTTCACGACCTCCAACGGCACCGACGACAAGATCGTCCGCATCACCCCGAGAGCCACGGTGCCGAGACGGTCCGGCGGCAGCCTCATCTCGCCCGTCGGCGTCACCGCTGCGCGCACCGGGTCGCAGGTCACGACCTTCATCCGCGGCACCAACGACGCCGTGTCGTTCAAGCGCAGCACCAACGACGGCGCCTCGTGGGGTTCCTGGATCTCGGCCGGCGTCACCTCCACCGATGCACCGTCCGCGACGAGCTCCCGCTCCGGACGCGTCGACCTCTTCACCCGCAACAGCGCGAGGCAGCTCGTCCACACGTGGTACCAGGACGGCATACGCAAGGGGTCGGCCAACCTCGGCGGCACCGTCGTCGCCCAGCACGGGGCCTCGCTCGGCAACGGGACGATGGACGTCTTCGCCGTCGCGACCACCGGATCGGCCTGGCGCAAGCACTTCGACGGCACGCGGTGGAGCGGCTGGATCTCGGCGGGCGGGGTCTTCACGTCGGGCCTGTCCGCGTCGGCGAACCCCGCGAGCGGCGGCATCCTCGTGACGGGCCGCGGCACCAACGGTGCGACCTACGAGCGGACCTTCTACCCGACGACCGCGACGAGCAGCTGGGTCCAGCGCGGCGACAACCTCGCGGCGTGGTCCGACCGCGCCCTCGGCGACGCCTGGCCCGGTCGAGCCCTCGTCGCGGTCGGCAACGGGGTCGACGGTCGCGCGGTCGTCCAGCGCGGCAGCCTCCTCGTCGGGACACCTCAGGCCTTCACGTCGGCCCCCGACGTCGTGACGCGCGCCGACGGCACGTTCCTGCTCTTCGGGCGAGGCTCGGGCGGCGAGCTGCGCGTCTACGACGGGCGGGTCGGCGCCTTCACGAGCACGTCGCTCGGCGGCATCGTCCGCTGACGCCCACCGGACCGGGGCGCACCCACGCGTGCGCGCGGGTCTCAGGAGTGCGCGATGCACCGCGCACTCCTGGGTTCAAGGCCCACCTCCGGGACGAGCGCACACCTGCGCTCACGCTGCCCAACGTCGCGAGTCGACGATGGCTGCCTGGGTGCGATCCCGGATGAGGGCGACGTCGTCGAGCTCGGCCCAGACGTAGCGCGCGAAGAACCACCCCTTGCGCCGCATGGCATCCTCGCGCCGCTTCTCCCCGAAGGCTGCGCGCTTGTCGGCGTACTTCTCGGCGCCGTCGAACTCGACGAGGACCCGCGTGCCGTCGATCCGGAAGTCCGCGTACCGATCCCCGACATCCGTGGCCACCTCGAACTGCGGCTCGAGCCGGTAGCCGAGTGCTCGCAGCCGGTGGCCGATGACGCTCTCCCCGGGAGACTCGATGCGGCTGTCCGCCTCTCGCAGGATCGCGCGGACCGGCCCGATCCCGCGACACCCCGCGAGCAGCTCGCAGGCTGCGGTGAGCTGCTCGGTGCTGACCAGCCCTCGATGCAGCGCGGCGTCGGCCGCCACGAGGGCGCTGAGCGGCACCCCCTCCAACCCGGCCTGCACGACACCGACCGCGGTCGCCACCCGGTCGTCCGAGGTGCCGTGCGCGACGCCGTATGCCGGGAGCGAGCGGTGGATCTTCACGTCGCGTCCGTGGCGCGTCGGGCCCACGCCGAGGCGCGTCAGGTGCACGGTCCCGAGGTCGAGCCGGTAGTCGGGCAGGCCCTGGGCGACGAGAAGGGACTGGTGGCTGATCAGAGACCGCCCCTCGAAGCGGTGCCAGGCCGCCACGGTGCGCAACCAGTGGAGGTCACGGGCGTCGCGGGGCGGGCGGACGGCATACCACCCGCGCAGCAGGGGGGTCAGCAGGCCGGCGCGCACGGCTCGCGCGACGGCAGCCGGGCCGTGGCCGGCAGCGCCCAGTCGGGCAGCGCTGACGACGTCGCGGTGGGCGAGCTGCTCGAGATCCATCGCCTCATCGTGGTGCGTCGGACGCCTCCGGCGCTCCGGGCCTGTGGACAGGGATGACACAGCACCCCGAGGGTGCGCGTTCTTGCCAGAGATGCACGTTCCAACGCGCACTCCTGGTGCGGGGGCGCATCTCCCGAACCACCGCGCACCCCGCCGCGCGCGCCGTGTGGGCGTCCACACATCGAGCAGCGATGTCCAAGGGGTGGGCACGTGAGGTTGAATGTCAACGGTGACAACGGCGTCATCCGACCTCAACACGTCCGCCACGAGCCCGTAACGTGGCCGCACTTCGCAAGGGTGAATCCGTGACCGAAGCACCAGCCGTGACCCAGCCCATCACCATCCCGGCCGAGCTCCTGCCTGCAGACGGACGGTTCGGCTCCGGACCCTCGAAGGTCCGTCCGGAGCAGATCGACTACCTCAGCTCCCTCGGTCGCACGGTGCTCGGCACGTCGCACCGCCAGGCACCGGTCAAGAACCTCGTCGGCGAGGTCCGCGCGGGTCTGCGCGAGCTCTTCTCCCTGCCCGACGGCTACGAGATCATCCTCGGCAACGGCGGCTCGACGGCGTTCTGGGACATCGCCGCCTTCGGCCTCGTCCGCGACCGCGCCCAGCACCTCGCCTTCGGGGAGTTCTCGAGCAAGTTCGGCAACGTCACGGCGGCGGCGCCCTTCCTCGGCGACCCGACGATCATCAAGGCCGACCCGGGCACGCTCGCCTCGCCGCGAGCCGAGGCGGGCATCGACGTCTACGCCTGGCCGCACAACGAGACCTCGACCGGCGTCATGGCCCCGGTCCAGCGCGTCGCGGGCGCCGACGACGACGCGCTCGTCCTCATCGACGCGACCTCCGGCGCCGGCGGCCTGCCCGTCGACATCACCCAGACCGACGTCTACTACTTCGCCCCGCAGAAGTGCTTCGCCTCCGACGGCGGCCTGTGGCTCGCGGCCTTCTCCCCCGCCGCGCTCGCCCGCGTCGACGAGATCGCCGCCTCCGGCCGCTGGGTCCCAGACTTCTTCAGCCTGCCGACCGCGGTCGACAACTCGCTGAAGAACCAGACCTACAACACCCCGGCCCTCTCGACGCTCGCGCTCATGAAGAGCCAGCTCGACTGGATGAACGGCAACGGCGGGCTCGAGTTCACGACCGGTCGCACCCAGGACTCCTCGAGCCGCCTCTACGGCTGGGCCGAGCAGACCGACTGGACGACGCCCTACGTCGCCGACCCGGCCGCTCGCTCGCAGGTCGTCGGCACCATCGACCTCGACGACTCCATCGACGCCGCCGCGGTGGCCAGCACGCTGCGCGCCAACGGCATCGTCGACGTCGAGCCCTACCGCAAGCTCGGCCGCAACCAGCTGCGCGTCGCGATGTTCCCGGCCGTCGACCCCGAGGACGTCACGAAGCTGACGCAGGCGATCGACCACGTGGTCGCTGCACTCGGCTGACCGACCGCGCGCGTCCCCAGAGGGCCAGCTCCCGTGTGCCGGGTGCTGGCCCTCGGCGCGCACGCCCGCTGTGAGCGCGTGACCTTTGGGTACGTCCCTCGTTGATCCGTGCAGACCGCCAAAGGAGGCGGCCGTCGCATCCGAGGAGTCACCATGGTCCGCATCGTCCGCGCAGGCACCACCGCGCGCCGGGTCGCTGCAGCCGTGCCGGTCATCGCCCTGGCGACCGCCGGCATCGCCTTCGCCGCCACCCGCGGCAGCGACACCGTCGCACCGACGTCGGCGATCACCGTGCCCGACCAGGCCATCACCGGGGGCAGCCCGCTCTACCCGCAGGCCGGCCCGGCGCCCGCGCCGATGCAGCTGCCCCCGATCTACCAGACCTTCACCCAGGACTACGCCCGCGTGAACGTGGCCGGGCCGGCCAAGGGCGCGATCTCGGCGATCGACTCGCTCGCGCCGGTCCGCCTGGACGCGAACGGCATACCCGCGGTGGCCGTCACGGCCTACCAGCGCGCGGCCGGCGTCCTCGGCAGCATCAAGCCCGGGTGCGGCATCGACTGGGCCCTGCTCGGGGCCATCGGCCGCGTCGAGAGCAACCACGCGCGCTTCGGCGGCAACGTCCTCGACGCGAGCGGCATCGCCCGGCCCGGCATCATCGGCATCCCGCTCGACGGGTCCCGCGGCACGGCCCGCATCACCGACACCGACGGCGGTGCCCTCGACCGCGACACGACGTTCGACCGCGCCGTCGGCCCGATGCAGTTCATCCCGACGTCGTGGTCCATGGCGGGCCGTGACGGTGACGGCGACGGGGTCGCCAACCCGCAGAGCCTGACCGACGCGACCACCGGCGCGGGCGTCCTGCTCTGCTCGGGCGGCACCGACCTGCGCAAGCCCGGTGCGGCCTACGACGCCGTGCTGCGCTACAACCACTCCGACTCCTACGTGCGCACGGTGCTGTCCATCGCCGACGCGTACCGCCGCGGCGTGGCCGTGGTCCCGATGAGCGCGATCCCCGCCGCCCGCCCCGCTGCCGGGAGCGGCTCGGCCACCCCCGAGGGCTCGGGCTTCGCGTATGCCGGTTCGCCGGCTCCCCGTTCGACGGCTTCGCCGAGCGCACGCCCCACACCGAGCTCCTCGGCGAAGCCGTCACCCGCACCGTCCAGCACCTCGAAGCCCTCGGCGTCACCGAAGCCGTCGGCGTCGCCCAAGCCGGCCCCGAAGCCGAAGCCCGGCGCGCCTGGCCTGCCGATCCCGCGGCCGTCGGGCCCCGGCGTCCCACTCCCATCGGTCACGGTGCCGCTCCCGCCCGTGCCGAAGGTGCCCGTGCCGACCCTGCCGGCCGAGATCGTGCGGCTGCTCGCCCTGCCGCACCTGCCGCTGCTGAGCGGCGACCCCAAGGACCTCGTCCGGGTGCTCGACCCGCTCACTGCGAAGGTCGTCTGCGTCCTCGACACCAAGGTCGTGACGTGTCCCACCGGAGGTCTGCTCGGCTGAACGACCCCGTCGGGCGAGCAGCACCCCTTACCGCGAGAGCGGCCGCCCGTCCGGGCGGCCGCTCTCGTCGTCTCGGCGGCAGGCGTCAGCCGCGCGTTACGGGGCGACCGCCGGCGCCGGCGCCGGCGCCGGCGATGGGCGGCGCGGAGGCGTCGGCCTCCTCGCTGCTGGCCTCGCGGCGGAGGTACTCCTCGATGTTCTCGACGTCGGCGCGGTTGCGCCCGACGACGGTCAGCAGGTCGGACATCGAGCTGACCTCCTCGACCTGCTCCCTGATGAACCACTGCATGAACTGGTCGGACGCGAAGTCGTGCTCCTCGCGGGCGACGGCGGTCAGCGCGTTGATCTGGTCGCTGACGCGCTTCTCCTGGACCAGGGCGAGTTCGACGGGCTCGACGATGTCGGCGAAGGTGTTGGTCGGCGCGGCCACGCCCGGAATCGCCACCGTCGAGTCGGTGTCCAAGAGGTACTGGACCATCATCATCGCGTGGTCGCGCTCCTCGACCGCCTGACGGTAGAAGAGCGCTGCCATCTGCGGCATCGTCAGGGTGTCGTAGTAGACCGCGATCGCGACGTACTGCTGGTGGGCGGCGTACTCGTGGCCGATCTGCTCGTTGAGCAGGTCGACGAACCTCTGGGCGGCCATGGTGGCTCCTCCGCGCTGGTCTCGACGGGTGGGGCAGACGCCCATCCTAGGGACGCGGTCCGGTCCCGTCGGCGCCCGCCCACACGTCGGTCCGGACGGTAGAGGCACCCGGCCCGGGTCGGCCTCGCCCGACGGCTCAGCGGTTGACGAACGCGGCGATGACGGCGATGGCGATGAAGAGCACGAGCGCCGCGACCGTGATGCGGTGGCGGAACTTGAAGTTCACTTGGTCACCTCGGGGGCCGAGGGCACCACCGAGGCCAGCTGGATCCGGAGTCGGGGGCGCCGCTGGGTCTGGATGGTCACCGCGACATTCTGCCGACGTGCGACCCAGAGTCCAACCGCGGCGAGGCTGAGGCCGACCGCGATGGTCCCGATGGCGATCGTCCAGCGGGGTCCCCAGACGTCACCGATCCACCCGATGACGGGCGCGCCGATGGGCGTGCCCCCCATGAAGATCGCCATGTAGAGGGCCATGACCCGTCCCCGCATCACCGGGTCGACGCTGACCTGGACCATGGCGTTGGCCGTGGTGAGCGCGGTCAGGGCGGCGAGGCCGGTCGGCACGAGGATGACGGCGAACATGACGTAGTTCGGCGCCGTCGAGAGGAAGGCCGTCGACACCGTGAAGCCGGCGAGGGCGACGAGGAGGACCCGCATCCGGGGCCGGGCGCGACGCGCCGAGAGCAGGGCGGCGGTCAGGGAGCCGACGGCCATGATCGAGCCGAGCAGGCCGTACTCCCCCGGACCCTTGTCGAAGACCTTGGTGGCCATGAGCGCCATCGTCAGCTGGAAGTTCATCCCGAACGTCCCGAGCACGAAGACGAGCGCCATGATGAGCACGAGGTCGGGCCGTCCCTTGACGTAGCGCAGACCCTCACGGATCTGCCCCTTGCCTCGGGCCCTGGGCGACGGCGTCAGCAGGCTGGTGTTCATCCGCAGGAGCGCCACGAGGACGAAGACGAAGGTCGCGGCGTTCACGTAGAGCGCGGGCGCGATGCCGAACCACGCGATGACGAGGCCGGCGACGGCGGGCCCGACGAGCCGGCCGAGGTTGAACGAGGCACTGTTGAGCGCGACGGCGTTGGGCAGGTGCTCGGTGTCGACCATCTCGGAGACGAACGTCTGCCGGGCCGGGTTGTCGACGGCCGTCGCCACGCCCTGGAGGAAGGCGAGCGCGTAGACGTGCCACAGCTCGACGACCCCGGCCGCGGTGAGCACGGCGAGCAGCAGGGCGGTGACGAGCAGCGCCGTCTGGGTGAGGAAGAGGATGCGCCGCTTGGGGAAGCGGTCGACGAGCATCCCCGCGAACGGCGCGAGGATGAGGAAGGGCAGGAACTGCAGTCCCGTGACGATGCCGAGCGCCGTCGAGGATTGGTCGGTGAGGACGGTGAGGACGAGCCAGTCCTGGGCCACGCGCCCCATCCACGTGCCGACGTTGGAGACGATCGCGCCGGAGGCGTAGATGCGGTAGTTCGGGATCGAGAGGGAGTGGAAGGTGGGGCTCATTCGCTGGCCACCTTGGCTAGCACCGCGGCGGCCCGCTGGAGCAGCTCGCGCTCGTCGTCGGTGAGCTGCTCGAAGCGCGACAGCATCCACTCGTCGCGGTGCTTCCGGATCCGCTTGAGCGCCTTGCGGCCCTCGGGGGTCAGCGACAGGATCACCTGTCGGCCGTCGGTGGGGTCGTCGGCCCGGGCGACGTAGCCGCGCTCGACGAGCATATTGGTCGTGCGCTTCATGCTCGGGGCGGACACGCGCTCGATGTCGGCCAGCTCGCTGTTGGTGCGGGCCGTGGCCTCGAGGCGGCAGAGCACGGAGAACTGGTGCGGGGGCAGCTCACGGTCGGACTCGAAACGGACTCGCCGCGAGATGCGCATGCAGGCGAGTCGGATGTCGTTGGAGAGCGAGACGAGCTCGGCTCTGGAGAGCCGGATGACGGGGTTCTTGGCAGTCAAGGGCGGATCCTCGGAAGTGCAGTCTGGTGGTACTTAGCCTAACTCATTACCTCTGCTAACCATTCCCAACCCTGGACAGAACGGGCACGCACAGATCCACAGGCCCGACGCGTGAAGGCCCCCTCCCGAGCGGGAGGAGGCCTTCACGGCATACGTGCTCTGGTGTGGTGTGGAGCGAACCGCCTTGTGCGGCAGCGTCACTCAGGTGAGCATCGACTCCAGTGGCGCCTTGATGAAGTAGACGACGAAGAAGGCGGCGACGATCCACAGCAGCGGGTGGATCTCGCGGCGCTTGCCACGAGCCATCTTGACGAGCACCCAGGCGATGAAGCCGGCGCCGATGCCGACGGTGATGTTGTAGGTGAACGGCATGAGCACGATGGTGAGGAAGGCCGGCAGGGCGACCTCCATGTCGTCCCAGTCGATGTTCTTGACCTGGGTCATCATGAGGAAGCCGACGATGACGAGCGCCGGGGCCGCCGCCTCGGACGGCACGACGGCGAAGAGCGGAGCGAGGAAGGTCGCGAGCAGGAAGAGCACGCCGGTCACGACCGACGCGAGGCCGGTGCGGGCACCCTCCTCCACGCCGGACGCGGACTCGATGTAGGACGTGTTGCTGCTGACGCCACCGGCGCCACCCGCGATCGCGGCGACCGAGTCGACGACGAGGATGCGGTCGGTGTGCGGCGGGTTGCCGTCCTCGTCGAGGAGCTTGGCCTCGGTGCCGATCGCGACGACGGTGCCCATCGTGTCGAAGAAGTCGGCGAGCAGGAGCGAGAAGACGAACATGACGGCCGTGACGACGCCGATCTTCTCGAACGAGCCGAGCAGGCTGAACTGGCCGAGGATCCCGAGGTCCGGGGTGTTGGTGATCGAGTCGGGCAGCTTCGGCACGGTGAGGGCCCACGCCGACGGGTTGGTCAGGGCGCCCTTGTCGTCGAAGACCCGCGGGCCGATGCTGAAGATCGCCTCGAGCAGCATCGCGAGGACGGTCGCCGCGACGATGCCGATGAGGATCGCGCCCTTGACCTTGCGGATGAGCAGGACCGCGATGAGGAAGACGCCGACGACGAAGACGAGGGTCGGCCAGCCGTCGAGGCTACCGCCGATGCCGAGCTCGCTCGGGACCGATCCGGGGGTCGTGGGACGGCGCGCGAAGCCCGCGTCGATGACGCCGATGTAGGCGATGAAGAGGCCGATGCCGACGGAGATCGCGACCTTGAGCGGTCCCGGGATCGCTTTGAAGACCGCCTTGCGGAAGCCGGTCAGCACGAGCACGAGGATGATGACGCCCTCGATGACGACGAGGCCCATGAGGTCGGCGAAGGTGATCTTGTCGGCCGAGTGGGTGATGACCATGCCGGTGATGAGGCCGTTGATGCCGAGCCCCGCAGCGAGCGCGATCGGGAAGTTCGCGACCAGCCCCATGAGGATCGACATGACGCCGGCGATGACCGCCGTGCCGACCGCGACGAGGAGCTTGCTCTCGGTCAGGTCGGTCGTACCACCGATCATGGTGCCCGAGCCGTCGACGACGCCCGAGAGGATGATGGGGTTGAGGACCACGATGTAGACCATCGTGAAGAAGGTGACGAAGCCGCCCCGGACCTCGCGAGCGACGGTCGACCCGCGCTCGGTGATCTTGAAGAAGCCGTCGAGCCCGGTCAGTGTGGGCGCTTTGCGTGTATCCGTCGACATGGCGCACACCCTAGTGGCGGCGCGTTTCGTGTGTGTGACGAGACCCTAGGCTGTCCACGTGACCGACGAGACCACCCCCGACGTGCCGGCCGACGTGCCGACCGACGCGTCCGAGCCGACGACGCCGGAGCAGATCGCGCCGCTGCCCGTGCCGATGCTGCGGATCATCGAGGTCGGGCTCGCGGCGTGGGTCGTGGCCCTCGTCGTCATCCTCGCCGTGCCCGCCCTCCACGAGGGTGACCGCGACTGGTGGCCGTGGACGTGCGTGGCCGGCTTCGTGCTCGGCGCGATCGGCTGGGTCTACGTGTGGCGCGGTCGCGGCAACGCGAGCGACGCCGCCTGAACCGCCCCACCGCCAGCCCCACCACCTCACCCACCGCCCCGGGAAACGCACGAACCACCCGGGTATGCCGGGTGGTTCGTCCGTGCGCGGGCGCGGTCAGTCGGTGACGGGGTCGTCCGAGCCGTGCGACTCCTCGGCCGGAGCCTGCTCGTCGGCAGGCCGCCCGGCCTGCTCGGAATCGTCCTGGCTCGACTCGTCCTCAGCCTGATCGGACCGGTCGGCCTGGTCCTCGTCGTCCCGCTCGACGCGCTCGGCCGGCTCGAGGTCGACCGCGAACTCGTCGACGATCGGCTCCCCGATCGGCGTCGGCTCGGGGTGGTCCAGGTCGGTCTCGGAGTGGGCCCCGCAGCCGTGGTCGAGCGAGACGACCCGGCCGTCGGACGGGCTCCACTCGTTGGCGCACACCCCGAACGTCGCGCGCAGGGCGCCGGCCATCGGCAGGAAGTAGCCGCACGTCGTGCAGTGCTCGGTGGCCTTCGTCGCGATCTCGGCGGTCGGGCCGTGGTCGCCCTCATACCAGCGGCTCGCCGCGACCTCCCGCCCCTCGGCGGAGAGCACGCGCGGACGTCCGAGCCCGAGCTCGAAGAAGGCCATCTGGTCGACGTCCTCCTCGCCCGTGGCCTCGAAGCCGGCCTCGAGGTTGGGGTCGTCGGGGCGGAAGGGCAGCACGTCGCCGGCGCCGAGGTCTCCGGGAGCCAGCCGGTCGGCATACGGCAGCCACTCGGGGGCGAGGACGGCGTCGGGACCGGGCAGCAGGTTGGTCTCGCAGACCGTCGCCACCTTGGCGCGCGACACCCGGGCGACACTGACGCCCCAGCGCCAGCCGCGGTAGCCCGGCGACGTGCACTCGAACCAGTGCATGCCGAGGCGCTCCTCGAGCAGGTCCATGCCGAGGTGCGCGCCGATGGTTCCAGGCTCGGCGACGTCCTCGAGGACGCTGCGGGCGAGGTCGGACGCGGCCAGCAGCACGGCGTCCGTCTTGGGGGCGGTGACGGTCATCAGCTCACTTCTCCAGCTCGTCCGCGAGGCCACGCAGGGCGCGAGCGACGTTGGAGGCGAGCTTGCGGTCGGGACGGCGTCCGGAGCGGTAGCCGTTGCCGACGCCGTCGAGGAGCTGCACGACGTCCTCGATGATGACGGTGAGCTCCTCCGGCGTCCTGCGGGTCTGTGCGGTCTTGTTGGCGGCGACGGACTGGACCGGGTCGAGCACCGTGACCGACAGCGCCTGGGCACCCTTGCGGCCCTCGACGATGCCGAACTCGACACGCACGCCCTTCTTCAGGGTCGTGACGCCCGCGGGGAGCGCGTTCGCGTGCAGGAAGACGTCCGCGCCCGAGTCCTCGGAGATGAATCCGAAGCCCTTGTCCGCGTCGTAGAACCTGACCTTGCCAGTCGGCACAGTCCACCTCGTTCAGATCTCGGTCGGCCGTGTCACGGCACGACTCGATGGCGCTCCTTGCGCTCCGCTCCAGCCTAACGGCTCGGGGCAAGCCGGATTCCGCGCCGCGCAGGTGCCGAGGCACCGACCGGCCGGCCGGCCGACCTACGCTGGGGCATGCCCACGCCCCTGCACCTCGAGTCGTCCCGCGCCCTGCCCGTCGAGGTCGCCGACGCCTACGACCGCCTGCTCCCCCACCCGCTGACCGACCTCATGTCGCGGCGCTACGGGCTGCTGCCGCCGATCCGCGAGGTGCGCGACCAGACCGGTCCGTGGGGCGAGGTCGGGCAGACCCGGACCATCGCCCTGGCCGACGGCGGGACGATGCGCGAGCGCCTGACCGAGGTCGTGCGACCCGAGCGCTTCGACTACGTGCTCACCGACTTCACCGGGGCGTTCAAGCCGCTCGTCTCACACGTCGACGGCCGCTGGGCCTTCGCGCCAGAGGGCACGGGCGTGCGGGTGACGTGGAGCTGGACCATGCACCCGACGAGCACGTATGCCGCCCGCGTCCTGCCGCTCGTCGGCCGGATGTGGCTCGGCTACGCACGCCAGGCCCTCGAGCAGACGTCGGACGTGCTGCTCGGCCGCTGAGGTGTCACGTGGACGGTCGGGCTGACCGGGTCAGGTCTGGGAGATGCCCCACGTGCCGGTCCACTCCTCGCCCGGGGCGAGCACGACGAGTCCGTGCCCGGAGTTGAAGGCGTCGGCCGGGCAGCTCATCGGCTCGACGGCGATGCCGACCTCGCCCTTGCGGTCCTCGGCGATAGCGGTGAAGACCTGCAGCCACGGGAAGGCGGCATCGGCCCAGAGCGTCGTCGTGCGGTCGGCGGCCGACACCGTGGCGCGCCACATGCCGTCGGGGTCGCGCAGGACGTCGGTGTAGGCGGTGTCGAGGCGCGCCTCGCCGACGGGGCGGCGATCGCGGAAGTCGTACGGCTCGCCGTCGACCGGACGGTTCGCGGCGGGGAGCAGCCGTTCGTCGACCTCGACCCACGTCGACCCCGGGATGCGCAGCTCGACGTCGGGCAGCAGGGTCTCGCCGATGGCGAGGTAGGGGTGGGCGCCGTAGCCGAAGGGCGCCTCCGACGGACCGACGTTGCGGGCGGCCGTCGTCACGACGAGGCCCGAGTCGTCGAGCAGGTAGGTGGTGCGCAGGTCGAGGAAGTGGTCCCACCCCGGCTGCGGGTGCAGGCGGTAGCCGACGGTGACGCGGTCGTCCTCGAGCTCGACGAGCTCCCACAGGGCCCAGCGCACGAGTCCGTGGCTCGCGTTGCCGCGGGCGACCTCGGTGACCGACAGCTGGTGCTCGGTGCCAGCGAACGTGAAGCGCCCGTCGCGGATCCGGTTGGGCCAGGGCATGAGCTGTTGCCCACGGCCGGACGCGCAGGTCTCGTCGGCGGCGTAACCCGCGACGACGTCGACGCCGTCACGGGTGAACGTGCGCAGGCCGCCCCCGACCTCGACGACGGTCGCCTCGAACGGGCCGTGCCCGATGGTCCACTGCTGCCCGGTCGGGTGCGCCGGGGCGGGCTCGGCGGGTGTCGCCGGTGAGAGCGCGCTCATGGGGGCAACGCTAGCGGGCGCGTCCCCGGCGCGAGTCGGAGGCACGGCGTGCGGGCAGTAGGTTGGGAGGATGGCCACCTCGAGCCGGAGCCTCGCCGACGACATCCGCGGTCGCAGCGACGCAGAGCTCATCGACCTCGTGCTCGCGCGCCCGGATCTCGCGCGCCCCGCGCCGGCCGACCTGACGAGCCTCGCCGCCCGTGCCGGCACCCGCGCCAGCGTGCAACGGGCCGTCGAGGCGCTCGATCGGGGCCACCTCCAGGTGCTCGAGGCCGTCGTCGTCGCGGGCGACGCCGCCGAACGGAGCACACTGCTTCACCTGCTCGGCACCGACGACGCCACGACCGTCGACGCGATCGTGCAGGACCTCTGGCGCGCGGCGCTGCTCTGGCGGGGCGCCGACGGCGACCACGTCGTGCGCACCGTGCCCGAGGTCCTCGGCACGGCGGTCGCCGGGCTCGGCGCGCCCATGCGTGAGCTGCGGCCCTCGTCGCTCCCCGAGCACGCCGACCCCGACCACATCCGGGCCGCCATTGCCGAGGCGCCCGACGACTCGCGGGCGATGCTCGAGCGGATGACGTGGGGGCCGGCATTCGGCGTGCTGCCCACGGCCACGCCCGGACGCACGACGGCCCGGTGGCTGCTCGAGCACCACCTGCTCGTCCCCGTCTCGACCGACCGCGTCGCGCTCCCCCGCGAGGTCGGGCTCGTGCTGCGGCAAGGCCGCCTGCACCGGTCGGCCGAGCTGACGCCGCCCGACATCGAGGCCCGACCCGTCTCGCTCGTCGACGCAGCTGCCGGCGGTGCCGCGAGCGAGTGCCTGACCCACCTCGACGAGCTGGCCGCGACGTGGGGCGCTGAGCCACCCCGGGTGCTGCGCGCCGGCGGCCTGTCGGTGCGGGACCTCCGCGTCACCCAGATGGCGCTCGACCTCGACCCCGAGCACACCGCCTTCGTCGTCGAGCTGGCGTATGCCGCCGGCCTCGTCGCCGACGACGGCGAGGTCGTGCCGGTGTGGGCGCCCACATCGGAGATCGACGAGTGGAGCTCGAGCGAGGCCGGGCACCGGTGGGCGACGCTGGCCGTGGCCTGGCTCGGGTCGACCCGAGCACCACACCTCGTCGGTCGGCGCAGCACGGGCACCGGTCCCGCCAACGCCCTCGGCCCCGACGTGCAGTGGCCGGCGATCCGTGCGATCCGCCGCGAGGTGCTGCGTGAGCTGGCGTCCCTCGAGCCGGGCCACGCTGCCGACCACACCTCGCTGCGCGAGCGCCTGGCGTGGCGCCGGCCGAACCGGTCCGCCGCCGTGCTCGACGAGGCCGTCGAGGCGGTGCTGCGCGAGAGCGAGTGGCTCGGCGTGACCGGTCGCGGCGCCCTGTCCGAGGCCGGCCGTGCGCTCGTCGCCCCGCTCCTCCCCCCGCCCGCACCCCCGCTTCGAGGTGATGGCGCGAGCAAGGCGGGTGTCGCGAACACCTCGAACGGCAGGCGCCCCGCCCGCGGTCGAGGTGATCGCGCGAGCGGCAGCGCTGCCGACATCACCTCGAACGGGCAGACGTCGGCCGAGCCGGGAGCCGTGGCCGAGACCGTCGCCGCGGCGATGTCGGCGCACCTGCCCTCACCCGTCGACCACATCCTCGTCCAGGCCGACCTCACCGCCGTCGCCCCCGGACCGCTCGTCGGCGGCCTCGGGTCGTTCATGCGCCTCGCCGCCGACGTCGAGTCCCGCGGCGGCGCCACCGTCTACCGCTTCACCCCCGAGTCGGTGCGCCGCGCGCTCGACGCCGGGTGGACCGCGGCCGACTTCACCGAGACGGTGCGCCGGTCGAGCCGCACCCCGGTGCCGCAGCCGCTCGAGTACCTCGTCGCCGACGTCGCGCGCAAGCACGGCCAGACCCGGATCGGCGGGGCGGCGGCCTACATCCGGTCCGACGACGAGGCCGTGCTGGACACGATGCTCGCGTCGCGCGACCTCACGCCTCTCCGGCTGCGGCGGCTTGCGCCGACGGTCCTCGTCTCGTCGGCGGACCCGCGCGTCCTCGTCGACCTCTTGCGCGACAACGGTTTCGCCCCCGTCCACGAGGGGCAGGACGGCGCCGTCGTCCACGCCGAGACACCTCGCCGACGGGCGGGTTCACGCCGCCGCGGTCCCGGCCCGATGGTCTCCCCGGTCGACCGGCCCTACACCCAGTCGCTCGTCGACGGGCTGCGCGCGGCCGAGGCGACCGCCGACCAGCGCCGCGTCGAGGACGAGACCCGACCCGGACCGCGCATCCAGGCGATGGACCCCGTCGTGACCCTCTCGCTGCTGCGTGACGCCGTCGCTGACCGGCACGGCGTCTGGATCGGCTACTCCGACGGTCACGGAGCCACGAGCCGCCACCTCATCCACCCGCAGAAGGTCGAGGGCGGCCGCGTCCGAGCCACCGACGAGTCCGGCCATGAGAAGTCGTTCTCGGTCCACCGCATCACCGGCGCGACGCTCGAGAGCTGAGCAGCCTTGGCAGGCAACGACGTCCGCGGGGGTCACCGGCCGGCATACGTGCTCCACGACCACCGGAAGCCGCGGCCGCACTTCGACCTGCGGCTCGAGGAGGACGGCGTCCTGCGCTCGTGGGCGGTGCCCAAGGGCCTGCCGACGACGAGCCGGCACGACCGCCTGGCCGTCGCGGTCGACGACCACGACCTCGACCACCTGACCTACACCGACGAGCACAAGTCGGTCGCCGACACCGGCTGGTGGGAGGAGGAGTCGCGCGACGACCACCGGATCGTCTTCGTGCTCCACGGGCAGACCGGGTCACGCCGCTACGCCCTGATCCGGACCGAGCGCGACTGGCTGCTCCACCTCACCAAGGACCAGCCCTCCGGCTGACGCGTGGGTGGGTCAGGCGCCGGCGAGGGCGCGCACGACGTTGCTCGGCGACGGGCGGCCGAGCTGCTGCGCCATCCACACCGACGTCTCGACGAGCGCATCGAGGTCGACCCCGGTCGCGACGCCCGCGCCGTGCAGGGCCCAGACGAGGTCCTCGGTGGCGAGGTTGCCGGTCGCGGACTTCGCGTAGGGGCAGCCGCCCAGCCCGCCCGCGGCCGCGTCGACGACCGAGACGCCGTCGCGCAGGGCGGCCACCGTGTTGGCGAGCGCCTGACCGTAGGTGTCGTGGAAGTGCACGGCCACACGGTCGGTGCCGATGCCGTGGGCGGCGAGGGCCTCGAGGAGCCGGTGGACGTGGCCCGTCGTGCCGACGCCGATGGTGTCGCCGAGGCTCAGCTCGTGGCAGCCGAGGTCCATGAGCCGCTCGGCCGTGTCGACGACCTGCTCGATCGGCACCGGACCCTCCCACGGGTCGCCGAAGCACATCGAGACGTAGGCGCGCACCCACATCCCGTCGGCGAGGGCACGCTTCACGACCGGCTCGAACATGGCGTACTGCTCGCTCACCGACCGGTTGAGGTTCTTCTGCGCGAAGGTCTCGGTGGCCGAGCCGAAGATCGCGATCGCACCGAGCCCGAGCTCCTCGGCGCGGTCGAGGCCTCGCTCGTTGGGCACGAGGGCCGGACGGCGACGCCCGAGCCCGTCGGCGCCGAGGCCGGCGAGCACCTCCTCGGCGTCACCCATCTGCGGCACCCACCTCGCCGGGACGAACGAGGTCGTCTCGATGGTGCCGAGCCCGGCGGCCTCGAGACGGCGGATGAACTCGACCTTCGTCTCGGCCGGGACGATGGTCTTCTCGTTCTGCAGGCCGTCGCGCGGACCGACCTCGTAGATCGTCACCTTCGTGGGCAGCCCCGTCGCCGCCTCGACCTGTGGGGATCGCATGCGCCCATACTGTCACCAGCACGCCCCGCGCCCGGGCCGAGGTATCGGCTCACGGGGGCCCCGACGGAATACCTCGACCCACGCTCGGAGTTGTCCCCACACGATGAATGACGGACCCCTGATCGTCCAGAGCGACAAGACCCTCCTCCTCGAGGTCGACCACCCGAACGCCGAGGCCGCACGCCGCGCCATCGCCCCGTTCGCCGAGCTCGAGCGTGCCCCGGAGCACGTGCACACCTACCGCATCACGCCGCTCGGCCTGTGGAACGCCCGCGCGGCCGGCCACGACGCCGAGCAGGTCGTCGACGCCCTCATCACCCACAGCCGGTATGCCGTCCCCAACGCGCTGCTCGTCGACGTGGCCGACACGATGGATCGCTACGGCCGCCTCACCCTCACCAAGGAGGGTCTCGCCGACAGCCCCGAGGGCACCCGGCTCGTGCTGCGCACGACCGACCGGCCCGTCCTCGAGGAGGTGCTGCGGCACAAGAAGATCAAGCCGCTGACCGGCGAGCGCCTCGACGACCTCGCCGTCGTCGTGCACCCGAGCGAGCGCGGCACCCTCAAGCAGGAGCTGCTCAAGGTCGGCTGGCCCGCCGAGGACCTCGCCGGCTACGTCGACGGTGAGGCCCATCCCATCGACCTCGACCAGGCCGACTGGCACCTGCGCCCCTACCAGCAACACGCCGTCGACGGCTTCTGGCACGGTGGCTCCGGCGTCGTCGTCCTCCCCTGCGGCGCCGGCAAGACGCTCGTCGGCGCGGGCGCCATGGCCGCGGCCAAGGCGACGACCCTCATCCTCGTCACCAACACGGTCAGCGCGCGGCAGTGGAAGGACGAGCTCATCAAACGCACGACCCTGACCGAGGAGGAGATCGGCGAGTACTCCGGTGCGCGCAAGGAGATCCGCCCGGTCACGATCGCGACCTACCAGGTGCTGACGACGAAGCGGAAGGGTGCCTACGCGCACCTCGACCTGCTCGACGCCCGCGACTGGGGCCTCATCGTCTACGACGAGGTGCACCTGCTGCCGGCCCCGATCTTCCGGATGACCGCCGACCTCCAGGCGCGCCGCCGCCTCGGCCTCACCGCGACCCTCGTGCGCGAGGACGGCCGCGAGGCCGACGTGTTCAGCCTCATCGGCCCGAAGCGCTTCGACGCGCCGTGGAAGGACATCGAGGCCCAGGGCTACATCGCTCCCGCCGACTGCGTGGAGGTGCGCGTCACGCTGCCCGAGGGCCAACGCCTCGCGTATGCCGTGAGCGAGCCCGAGGACCGCTACCGCCTCGCGTCGTGCTCCGACGCCAAGCTCCCGGTCGTCGAGACGCTGGCCAAGCAGCACGCCGGCGAGCCGACGCTCGTCATCGGGCAGTACCTCGACCAGCTCCACGAGGTGGCCGAGCGGCTCGGCGCCGAGGTCATCACCGGAGAGACGACGGTCAAGGAGCGCCAGCGCCTCTACGACGCCTTCCGCACCGGCGAGATCACGACCCTCGTCGTCAGCAAGGTCGCCAACTTCTCCATCGACCTGCCCGAGGCGAGCGTCGCGATCCAGATCAGCGGCACCTTCGGCTCGCGCCAGGAGGAGGCCCAGCGCCTCGGACGCGTCCTGCGCCCCAAGGGTGACGGCCGCACCGCGCACTTCTACACGATCGTCAGCCGCGACACCGTCGACGCCGACTTCGCCGCGCACCGACAGCGCTTCCTGGCCGAGCAGGGGTACGCGTACCGCATCGTCGACGCCGACGACCTCTGAGCGCGGCCGACCGTCCCAGCCGGCGACTCACTGAGGTCAGACGCGCCATGCCTACTTACCATCGACGGCGTGGGCAAGCTCAAGGCCAAGGACGTGGCGAAGCTCAAGCCGAAGTCCACGTGCTGCAAGGACAGCCCGCGGTGCACGAGGTGCCCCGTGGTGATCAAGCGACTGGGCGCGCAGGACTGCGCCTCGATGTGCGGCAAGGACTTCAAGAAGGCTCTGGCCAAGGCTCGCAAGCGCTGACTCGCGGTCGGCCGGTCCCGTTCCGGGCGCTGAGCGGGCGCCGCGACCGGTTCCGTCGTTCCCAGCGAACTCCCAGCGAACACCCTGACACTGGGACCGTGGACACCCAGACAGCTGCGGCACCCGAGGCTCGCCTGCTCGTCGTCGAGGACGAGCCGAACATCCGCGAGCTCCTCGCGACCTCACTCCGCTTCGCCGGCTTCGAGGTCGAGACGGCCGGTGACGGCACGACCGCCCTCGCCATGGCCGCCGAGTCCGAGCCCGACCTCGTCGTGCTCGACGTCATGCTCCCCGACGTTGACGGCTTCGAGGTGACCCGTCGCCTGCGCGACCGCGGCCGACAGCAGCCGATCGTCTTCGTCACCGCTCGCGACGCGACTGGCGACAAGATCCAGGGCCTCACCGTGGGCGGGGACGACTACGTCACCAAGCCGTTCAGCCTCGAAGAGGTCATCGCCCGCATCCGGGCGGTCCTGCGCCGCACCCGCGGGCAGGCCGACGACGGCGCCACGCTCCGCTTCCACGACCTCGAGCTCAACGAGGACAGCCACGAGGTGCGCCGCGGTGGCCGCATCATCGACCTGTCCCCCACCGAGTTCAAGCTGCTGCGCTACCTGCTGCTCAACCCCAACCGGGTGCTCTCCAAGCTGCAGATCCTCGACCACGTCTGGGACTACGACTTCCGCGGCGAGTCCGGCATCGTCGAGTCCTACATCTCCTACCTCCGGCGCAAGATCGATGCCGACGGCCCCTCTCTCATCCACACCAAGCGCGGTGTGGGTTACGTTCTCCGGGTGCCCCCAGAACTGACCGTTTCCTGACCGGATGGCCGACCTGACCGCCCCGGCGGCCGACGCGACCGTCCCCAGCGCCGCGCTGCGCGAACGCTCGCTGACCCGGCGCCTGCGGGCCATGCCGCTGCGTTGGCGCCTGCTCGGGGTGACTCTGGGCCTCGTCGCGGCAGCCCTCACGGTGACCGCACTCGTCATCAGTGCCCTGCTGCGCGTCTACCTGCTCAACCAGGCCGAGCAGGAGCTGCACGTCTATGCCGCGAGCGTTGCCTCCTTCGAGGCGGCCGAGCTCAGCGAGACCCAGCCTCGGCTGCCGTCCGGGTTCACGCTTCGCACGATCGACCTCGACACCGGCAAGTCCCGCTCCCTCGGCGAGGCTGTCACCGAACCCGACCAGGCCGACATCCCGGCACTGCGCGCCAACGACCCGCGCGTCACCGATGCGGCGACCTTCCAGGTCGGCTCGGTCGGGGGCGACGGGCAGTGGATCGCGCTCGCGCAGGTCGACCAGGCCGGCACCGACATCTACGTCTTCGCCCTGCCCTTGCGTCCCCTCGACAGCACGGTCAACCGGTTCCTCTTCTTCGCGACCGGCATCGGCGCGTTCGCCCTCCTGCTGACGGCGCTGGTCGGTTGGTACCTCATCCGACGCACCTTCCGGCCGCTGACGCGCATCGAGGACACCGCCGCCCAGATCGCCGTGGGCGACCTGACCCAGCGCGTCGACGTGCCCGACACCGACGACGAGGTCGCGTCGCTCTCCCGGTCCCTCAACGCGATGCTCGCCCGGATCGAGCAGAGCTTCGCGGTGCGCGAGGCCAACGAGGAGAAGATGCGCCGCTTCATCGCCGACGCCTCCCACGAGCTGCGCACGCCGCTCGCAGCCGTCGGCGGCTACGCCGAGCTCTACCGACAGGGTGCCCTGCCCACGACCGACGCCGTGACCGGCGCCATGGGGCGCATCGAGTCCGAGGCGCACCGGATGAGCGGGCTCGTCGAGGACCTGCTCACCCTCGCGCGCCTCGACGGCGAGCGCCCCCTCGAGCTGCAGACCGTCGACCTCGCCGTCCTCGCGGCCGACGCGGCCCAGGACGCGCGCACCATCGCGCCGGGCCGGCACATCGTCGCGACCGGCATCAACGGACCGATCGAGCCGACGGAGCTGCGGGCCGACGAGCACCAGCTGCGGCAGGTCGTGACCAACCTCGTGACCAACGCGCGTGTGCACACGCCCGACGGCACCCCCATCGAGATCCTCGTCGGACGGGTCGACGCCCAGCACGTCGCCCTCCACGTGCGCGACCACGGACCCGGCATACCCGTCGACGCCCGCGCCGACGTCTTTGAGCGTTTCTACCGCGCCGACCGCAGCCGCAGCCGTGGCCAGGGCGGTGGCAACGGGCTCGGGCTGGCCATCGTCCACGCGATCATCGAGGCCCACGGCGGCACGGTCCGGGTCGACGAGACCCCGGGTGGCGGGGCCACCGTCGTCGTCGCACTGCCGGTCGCCCCCACCCAACGTGAGCCACGTCACCACCGGGCCACCCAAGGCACAGCGGATTCCTAGGAACACCACAACGTCATCCAAAGCTGGGTCGATGTCATGGAGACAACAGACCAGAGCGAGGAGGAGCCATGACCCTGGCACCTGAGGACCACACCCAGCAGATCCCGCAGGGCAGCTACTACAGCCAGTCCGCACCACCCGCGCCGCCGGCCCCGCCGATGCCGCCCCTGGGTGAGGGCAGCCGTCCGGCGCCCAAGCGCGAGAGCCGCGTCGGCCAGACCATCGGCGTCGCGCTGCTCGCGGCCGTCCTCGCGAGCGGTGGCACGTATGCCGCCACACAGCTCGGCGACCAGGGCACCGCCGCGGCGACGACGTCCACCACGTCGACGACGAACCAGAACCAGGGCTCCTCGCCGACGGTCGTGCAGGGCAACGCCACCGCTCCCGACTGGACCGCGGTCTCCGCCGCCGTGACGCCGAGCGTCGTCAGCATCAACGTCACGACCCAGCAGGGGTCGGGGGCCGGCTCCGGCGTCGTCTTCGACAAGAGCGGCCACATCCTCACCAACAACCACGTCGTCGGCGACGCGACCGGCAACGGCGCCATCACCGTGACGCTGAACGACGGGCGCACCTACGGCGCGACCATCGTCGGCACGGACCCCTCGACCGACCTCGCCGTCATCACGCTGACCAACGGACCGAGCGACCTGACCCCGATCACCCTCGGGGACTCCGAGGCCCTCAAGGTCGGCGACCCGGCGATGGCAGTCGGCAACCCGCTCGGCCTGTCGGGCACCGTCACCACGGGCATCGTGTCGGCGCTCAACCGTCCGGTCAGCACCGGGACGGCGAGCGAGTCGCCCCTCGGTCAGCAGCAGACGTCCGGCGACGAGGTCGTGACGAACGCCATCCAGACGTCGGCCGCGATCAACCCGGGCAACTCCGGTGGCGCGCTCGTCAACGCCAAGGGCGAGCTCATCGGCATCAACAGCTCGATCGCGTCGCTGGGCCAGAGCTCGAGCGGCAGCCAGAGCGGCAACATCGGCATCGGCTTCGCCATCCCCGTCAAGGAGGCCAAGTCGATCGCCGACCAGCTCATCAAGAGCGGCAAGGCCCAGCACGCGTTCCTCGGGGTCAGCACCCGCGACACGGTGGTCTCCGACGGCAGCGCCAAGCGTGCCGGCGCCCAGGTCGTAGCCGTCAACGGCGGGACGCCCGCCGCGAACGCCGGCATCAAGAACGGCGACGTCATCATCGCCGTCGACGGTCAGCGCATCGACTCCGCGACGGCCCTCGTCGCCCAGATCCGCGAGATGACGGCCGGCGACAAGACCACGCTCACGGTCATCCGGGGCGGCGCCCGCCAGGACGTCCCCGTGACGCTCGCGGTCAAGCCGGCCAGCTCGAACTGACCCCTCCACTTCGCGCCGGGTCACGGACAGGGTGACGACACGCTGGACGTGACCCGGGCGAGGCCACCCTCCCCGGTCTCGTATGCCGTCGGGCTCGCGCCCGTCCCCACCACCCTCCCGGTGGCTCGGACGGTCGCCGGCCCGGCGGCATACTCTGTCTCCGGGCCGGGCCGGGACCGTGGATTGGGGGCGGAGCGAGCTCCCCGCGTACCCTTGCGCGGTGAGTGAGACCGAGAACGAGCTGGACCCCGCTGCCGTCGTGCACCTCGACCCCGAGGACGTCGCGACCGCGGTGCGTGTGCTGGCCCTGGCGCCCTCGCTCGAGATCGACGACCCGGACTTCGAGACCCTGAAGCGGGCCGCTTCGCTGATGTACAAGCGGCTCAAGAAGGACCGGCGCAACGCGAAGACGTGGGCCGAGCGCAAGGCCGACCGGCAGGTCATCGAGTCGACGGCCACCGGATCGCCGATGCGGATCGACGACGAGACCAAGGGAATCCCCTTGGTCTCCAACGCAACCGGCGCCTTCGCCGGTGAGCTCGTCAACCCGCGCGGGTGCTACATCTGCAAGACCGACTACACGCTCGTCGACGCGTTCTACCACTGGCTCTGCCCGGACTGCGCGGCTCGCTCGCACGCGAAGCGTGACCAGCGCACCGACCTCACGGGCAAGCGTGCCCTGCTCACCGGGGGCCGCGCGAAGATCGGGATGTACATCGCGCTTCGCCTGCTGCGCGACGGCGCCCACACGACGATCACGACGCGTTTTCCCAAGGACGCGATGCGCCGCTTCTCCGCCATGGAGGACTCGGCCGACTGGATCCACCGGCTCAAGATCGTCGGCATCGACCTGCGCGACCCCACCCAGGTCGTGGCCCTGACCGACGAGGTCAGCGCGGCCGGCCCGCTCGACATCCTCATCAACAACGCCGCCCAGACCGTGCGCCGCTCCCCCGGCGCCTACAGCAACCTCGTCGAGCTCGAGTCGGCTCCGCTGCCCGACGGCGTGGCCCTGCCCGAGATGGTGACCTTCGACCGGATCAGCGAAGCGCACCCGGCCTCGATCGCCGGGGCACTCGGCACCCACGCGATCGCCCACCACGACGGCGAGTCGGTCGAGCACGCGATCGCGGCCCAGACGGCCGCGTCGATGACAGCTCTGGCCCTGACCGCCGGGCACGCGAGCCTCGAGGCGCACCGGGCCGGCACCGCCGTCGACGCCGGCGGTCTGCTGCCCGACCTCCAGCGCACCAACTCGTGGACGCAGAAGGTCGAGGAGGTCGACCCGCTCGAGCTGCTCGAGGTGCAGCTGTGCAACTCGACGGCGCCCTTCATCCTCGTCTCGCGTCTGCGGCCGGCGATGCGGGCCGCGGTCGCGGGTGGCGCGCGCAGGGCGTACGTCGTCAACGTGTCCGCCATGGAGGGCCAGTTCTCCCGCCGCTACAAGGGGCCGGGCCACCCGCACACGAACATGGCCAAGGCTGCGCTCAACATGATGACCCGCACGAGCGCGGGCGAGATGTTCGAGACCGACCGCATCCTCATGACGGCCGTCGACACCGGCTGGATCACCGACGAGCGCCCGCACGACGAGAAGCTGCGCATCGCCGCCGAGGGCTGGCACGCCCCGCTCGACCTCGTCGACGGCGCCGCCCGCGTCTTCGACCCGATCGTGCGCGGCGAGGCCGGCGAGGACCTCTACGGCTGCTTCGTCAAGGACTACGAGCCCAGCCCCTGGTGACGTCGCTCGCCGCCACCGGCCGATCGCGGTGGCTTGCCGGCACCTGGGGCGGGGAGTCAGTCCACCGCGGAGTGACAAGGGAGGCCCGTCACGGGCGGATGCACGAACGCGACCCTCGGCCCACCGCGGACACGGGTATGCCGTCGCGTGCCTCATCGGCGTAGCGTCCCGTCCATGATCACTGCCGTGCACAACCTCGTGTACTCCGACGACGCAGCGGCGACGCGCGCCTTCTTCCGCGACGTCCTCCAGTGGCCCTCCGTGACCGACGACGGCTCGGACGGCGCCGACGACACGAACGCCTGGCTCATCTTCGGGACCGGCCCGAGCGAGCTCGGGGTGCATCCGACGCGCGGGCCTGAGGGGTCGACGTGGTCGGCGCCGCGGCACCACGCGATCTCGCTCATGTGCGACGACCTGCGCTCGACGATGGACGAGCTCACCGCGCGCGGAGCGGTGTTCACGACCGAGCCCACGGACCACGGCTACGGCCTCGTCGTCATGATGGCCATCCCCGGAGCCGACGAGATCCAGCTCTACGAACCACACCACACGACGGCCTACGACCGCTGACCGGCCGGCCCTGGCATCGGGGCACCTGTTCGTGGAGATCCCTCGGCCTGGTGCTGGAAGATCTCCGCGAACCAGCGGTCAGCGGAGAGGCTTGGCGTACCAGACCTCGGCGTAGTCGCCGTCGTTGAACGCCGGCACCTCGACGTAGCCCTGCCGGCGATAGAGCGCGCGGGCCTCGACGAGGTCGAGACGGGTGTCCAGCCGGACCGTCGTCGCACCGAGGGCGCGAGCGGCCTCCTCCACCGCGGCCAGCAGCGCCCCCGCGAGGCCGGTCCCGCGCGCCTCCGGCCGGACGAACATCCGCTTCAGCTCCGCGACGTCGGACCGGTCCGGGACGAGGCGCACACCCACGCAGCCGACGAGCCGCTCCCCCGACCGCGCGACGACGAAGTCACCCATCGGCGGTGCGAGGTCGTCGCTCGGCATCTCGGCGAGGCTCTGCTCGATCTCCTCGGGCGTCGAGTCGCGGTCCTCGTGCAGCCGGAACCACCGGTCGCTGACGTCGACGAGGTAGTCGCGCAGCAAGGCCGCCGACTCGGCCGACGTGACGTCGGCCCGCTCGACGACCCACCCGCCCCGGGACACCCGGCTCACCGCTCGGCGGGCTCCGTGACCGCGACGCCGTCGGCGATGACCTCCGTCATGAACGCGATGAGGTCACGGCGACGACGACCGGGGTCGGTGGCATACGTCGACGGGTCGTCGGGACGCTCCCGCACCCGGAGGCCCTCCTCGACGATCTCGCGGTGGTGCGGGTACGCCTCACGTGCCCACCGACCCGCCCCCGACTTCGACGTGGGCTGTCCGGTGACGAGCAGGTGGACGAGCCGCGGCGCCCCCAGGGCACCCCACTCGGCGGCCTGGGGCAAGGACGCCTCCCGCGGGTGGTGCTCCATCGCCTCGAGCTGCGAGCGCCAGAAGGTGTCGAGGTTCTCGCGGGTGGAGTCGTGCAGCGCGGTGTCGTCACTCGCGATCGCAATGTCACGGATGTGCTTGCCGCGCAGCGTGATCCCGTGGTCACGCAGCTCGCGCCACGTGATCTCCTTGAGGTCGCAGTGGATGCCGACGTCGAACCACTGGTGCAGGACGCCGGGTCCTTCGGGCACGTCGCCCGGAGCGCCGGCCAGGTCGCTCTCGAGAACGTAGAAGCCGTCGTAGTCGGGCTCGGGCCAGCGCCGGGCCAGCTCGCCGTGGACCTCCCGGAGCACCTCGACGTCCGCCTCGGTGGGGCGGCGAGTGGTGACCGCGACGAAGTCGATGTCGCTGCCGCCGTGGAACTCGCCGTCGAACCCGATCGAGCCGTGGAGGTGGAGACCGTCGAGCAGCCCCGGCAGGCGCTCGTCGAGGAGCGCGAGATGAGAGCCGCACACGTCGCGGACGACGTCCGGGAGCTCGTCGCGGGTCGGGACGCCCACCGCGGTCAGACGGGCGCGCCGAACGTCGCCCGCGACGCGAGGGCCTCACGCAGCTCGGCGTCGGCGTCGACGAGAGAGCGGTGGACCGCGGGGGTGAGGTCGTCACGCGCGATGGCCGCGGCGCTGAGCCGTGCCGTCTCGTCGTCGAAGACCCGCGGGAAGGCGACGAGGACGACGCGCGACAGGGCGTCCTCCCCGACCCAGGCCGACATCGCCGGGACGTCGGTGAAGTAGCGCGGCACGTAGTCGGCGACGAGGGCCGCGTCGGGCGCGACCCAGAAGCCGCGCGCGAGGTGGACCATCTCGTAGTTGGAGCGGCCCTCGCGGCCGGTCAGCTGCTCCCACGCCCAGGCCTTGGCCTGCGCGTCGGGCAGGCTCGCCCGGCACATCAGCGCGTTGAGCCCGCCCTGCAGGGTGTCGTCCTTGGCGCGGAACGCCTCCACCTCCGAGACCCCGATGAGCCCGCGCGCCGCGAGGTTGCGCACGACGATCCAGCGGAAGTCACCGTCGTCCTCGAGTCCGGCCGGCAGACCCTGACCGTCGGCCCACGCGCGCAGCAGGGCCTCGTCGTCGCTCGTGCCGGCGACGAGGCGGGCCGCGGCGAGCGACTCGGTCGTGCCGGCCGTGGCCCGCTCGAGCAGCCCCACCGCAGCCCGGTTGAGACGGGCCATGGCCGCCTCCTGCGACTCGCGCGGCACGAAGTACGGCACGATCCGGTGCTCGGCGTAGGCCGCGACCCGGGTCAGGATCGAGGAGTTCGTCTCGAGCGGCCACGCGGCGTCGAAGACGTCGAGGAAGGCCTCGGGCGAGACCGTCGCGCCGTGCACGCCATCGATGAGCGCGGACCACACGACGGCGCGGGCCTGCTCGTCGGGGATCTGGCCGAGCTGGGACGGCAGCGCGGCCACGGTGGCGTCGGACAGGCGTACGCGAGCCCACGTCAGGTCGGACGCGTTGGGCACGACGACGGCGGGCTCCGGGGTCCCCTCGAGCTCGGCGAGGGTGGTCTCGGGTCCGGTGAGGGTGGCCATGACACGACCGAGCTCGCGTCCGTCGGTCCACCCCGCGACGTCGAAGGCGTGCGGGCGGTCGGCCGGCCGGTCCGCCGGCGCCTCGCGGCGCACGACGGCCGACTCGACGACGCCTGCCTGCTCCTCGACGTCGACCGAGATCGTGTCGCGGTCGGCGGTCAGCAGCCAGGCCCGCGACCAGGCCTCGAGGTCCTTGCCGCTCGCGGTCTCGATCGCGGCGAGGAAGTCGGCGAGCGTGCCGTTGCCGTAGGACTTGTCGTTCAGGTAGGCGCGGACGCCGGCGATGAACTGGTCGTCACCGACGTACGCGATGAGCTGGCGCAGCGTGGCCGCGCCCTTGGCGTACGAGATGCCGTCGAAGTTCTGCAGCGCGCTCTGCGCGTCGAGCGCCTCGACGCCGGCGACGGGGTGGGTCGACGGCGAGCGCTCGGCGCCGTAGCCCCACACCTTGCGCACGATCGAGGAGTCGACCCAGGCGTCGGTGTACTCGGTGGCGTCGACGAGGCACCGGTGCGACATGTACTCGGCGAACGACTCGTTGAGCCAGAGGTCGTCCCACCACTTCATCGTCACGATGTCGCCGAACCACATGTGCGACATCTCGTGGCTGACGGTGTTGGCCCGGGTCAGCAGCTCGTCGCGCGTCGCTGCACCGCGGTAGAGGTACTGGTCGCGGAAGGTCACGCAGCCGGGGTTCTCCATCGCGCCGGCGTTGAACTCCGGCACGAAGACCTGGTGGTACTCGCCGAACGGGTAGCGGATGCCGAAGAGCCCGTGGAAGTAGTCGAACGACCGCTTCGTCACGTCGAAGAGCTCGGCCGCGTGCCGCTCGAGTGGCTCGCGCAGCGAGGCCCGCGCGTGGAGGCCCAGGGGTATGCCGTCGTGCTCGTCGTGGACGGAGACGTACGGTCCCGCGCACACGGTCATGAAGTACGTCGCGAGCGGCTTCGTCGTGGCGAGGCTCCACGTGCCGGCGCCCACCTCGGAGGCAGCGCCGTTGCCGATGACCGTCCAGTCGAGGGGCGCGTGGACCGTGACGTCGTAGGGCGCCTTGAGGTCAGGCTGGTCGAAGCACGCGTAGACGCTCGGAGCGGCGTCGAGGAAGAGGTGGCCGTAGACGTAGTCGAGGTCGTCGGCGGGGTCGGTGGCCCGGTGCAGCCCCTGCCCGTCGTGGCTGTAGGCCATCGTCGCGGCCACGACGAGCTCGTTGTCGGCGGCCAGTCCCGCGAGTGGGAGGCGGCCGTCCACGACGTCGGCCGGGTCGAGCGACTCGCCGTTGAGTGAGATCGTCTCGACCGAGCGGGCCTTGAGGTCGATCCACGAGTCCGCGCCGAGCTCGGCGCACATGAACCGGACGCTGGTGCGCGAGCCGAAGACCTCCGACCCCTGGTCGAGGTCGAGCTCGACGGCATACGACGTGACGGTGATCAGCGAGGATCGCTCGCGGGCTTCGGCCAGGGTGAGACTGCGCATAGGGGCGAGCCTGCCAGATCGACGGGCCCGCCGTCGCCGGGGTGGCCCCCTCGTCGTGGTCGACCCCGCCCGGTCAGCGGTGGAGCGGACCGCCGGCCATGCTCTCGAGACGCGCGATGCGCTGGTCCATCGGCGGGTGCGTCGAGAGGAAGCGGGTGACGTCCTGCGCCCGGAAGGGGCTCGCGATCATCATGTGGCTCGCGTTGACGATGTCCTGGGAGGGTGCGAGCGGTGCGCGGGCGACGCCGGACTCGAGCTTGCGCAGGGCCGAGGCGAGAGCGAGCGGGTCACCGGTCAGCTTCGAGCCGTCCTCGTCGGCGTCGTACTCACGGGTGCGGCTGATCGCCATCTGGATCATCATCGCGGCCATCGGCGCGAGCAGGCTCATCGCCAGCAGCGCGAGCGGGTTGGGACGGTCCTCGTCGGAGCCACCGCCGCCGAAGATGCTCGAGAACATCAGCATCTGGCCGATCGAGGTGATGACGCCAGCGACCGCGGCGGCGACCGAGCTGGTGAGGATGTCGCGGTTGTAGACATGCATGAGCTCGTGACCGAGCACGCCGCGCAGCTCGCGCTCGTCGAGCAGGCCGAGGATGCCCTCGGTGCAGCAGACCGCGGCGTTCGACGGGTTGCGGCCCGTCGCGAAGGCGTTCGGCGCCTGGGTGGGGCTGATGTAGAGGCGCGGCATCGGCTTGCCGGCTGCCGTCGAGAGCTCGCGCACGATGCGGTACATCGCCGGCGCCTGCGCCTCGGAGACCGGGTAGGCGTGCATGGCCCGGATCGCGAGCTTGTCGCTGTTCCAGTAGCCGTAGAACGTCATCGCGACGCCGATCAGCGCGAAGAACCAGATGAAGCGCCCGCCACCGACGAGCGCGCCGATCCCGAGCAGCAGGGCCCAGATGCCGCCGAAGAGCGCAGCCGTCTTGAGCCCGTTGAAGTGGTTGTGCATGTCGGGTGAACGAGCGGCCTGGAGCGCGTGTTCCCACTGGGAATCTCCTGAGAGGTGACTGGGATCCACCTCGACGACCTCTGTGACCCAGATCTCGGTCAGACATCGTTGAACCGGCAACTCATCTACTACACGCGGTAGTAGTTTGGCGGTGTTGGGGAAACCGACATCCCATCCGATGAAAGAAGCACATGATGCGCAAGACACTCGACCGGCTGATCTCGTGGACGGGCCTCATCATGGCCGTCGTGCTGGCGGTGGCCGGCGCGCTCCTGATCTACGCGAGCAGCTTCGTCGCCAACAACGTCAAGGAGCAGCTGAGCCAGCAGAACATCACGATGCCGGCCGCCGCCGCGCTCGAGACCCAGGACCAGAAGGACGCCCTGCTGCAGTACGCCGGACAGAAGATGGAGAACGGAGCCCAGGCCAAGGCCTTCGCCGACCACTACATCCTCGTGCACATGAACACCCAGGCGAACAACAAGACGTACTCCGAGGTGTCTGCCGAGTACATGAAGGCCGTCAAGGACCCCAACGCGGACCCGGCCCAGGTCACGGCCCTCGGCGACCTGCGCCAGAGCCTCTTCATGGGCAACACGCTCCGGGGCCTGCTGCTCAACGCCTACGCCTTCGGCACCATGGGCACGATCGCCCTCTGGGCCGGCATCGCCTCCTTCGTCGGAGCGGCCCTGCTGCTCGTGCTCTCGCTGCTCGGCCTGCGCCACGCCAAGACCGTCGAGGACGAGGCGACCGGCCTCGCGAAGCCGACCGAGCCCACGGGTGACGCCCGGGCGGTGCCCCAGACCGCCTGACCGCTCCACCGCTGACGACGACCCCGAGGCCCACGGCCCCGGGGTCGTCGTCAGCCGAGGAGGCGCAGGAGCAGGTCGGGCTGGACGCTGACGACGACGAGGATGGCCGACGCGAGGACGAGCCCGGCGACCATGACCGGTCGCCGCCGCGCGACGGCGACCCGGGCGGGGCCCGGGCCTTCGGAGTCCGCGGCACCGGCCACCACGTCGGGGGCGGTGATCACGGCGCGCAGCCAGCGCAGGTAGACGGCGACGCCGATGACGGCGTTGACCGCGGCGACGACCGTGAGCCAGACCCAGCCCTCGGCGACGACCGGCCGCAGGGCCGTGATCTTGCCGACGAGGCCGATGATGCCGGGCGGCAGTCCCGCGAGCGAGGTCAACGCCAGGGCGAGCGCGCCGGCCCGCCACGGGCTGCGCTGCCACAGACCCTCGTAGGCCGCGATGGACCGGCTCTCCCCGGGCCGGTCGCGCAGGGTGACCGCGACGACGGCGAAGGCGACGAGCGTCGCGATGACGTAGGTGAGCAGGTAGGTGGCGCTGGCGCCGACGCCGAGCGCGGAGATGCTGACGAGCGGCAGCACGACCCATCCGGCCTGCGCGACCGTCGACCACGCGAGCAGGCGCACGACGTCGTCCTGGCGCAGCGCCATGACGTTGCCGAGCGTCATGCTCAGTGAGGCGAGCAGCGCGATCGACAGCAGGGCGGGCGTCCCGAGAGCGGCGACCGCGCGAAGCACGACGAGCAGGGCCGCGAGCGCCGCGATCTTGGAGACCGTCGCGAGGAAGGTCGCGACGGGCACCGACGAGCCGGCGTATGCCGTGGGCGTCCACGCGTGGAATGGCACGAGCGAGAGCTTGAAGCCGACCCCGGCGACGACGAGGACCGTCGCCAGCGCGACGACGCCTCCCGAGACCGACGGGAAGACGACGGACGTCGGGGCGCCCGACGCGGCCGAGAACGCGCCACCGGAGGACAGCGCGGCGTCCGGGGTCAGGAACGGGCTCCCCGTCGCGGCGAACCACAGGGCGACGCCGAGCACGAGCAGGGCGAAGGACACGAGGGAGGTCACGAGCAGCTGGGTGGCGCCGGCCACGGCCGACCGGCGGCCGGAGAGGGCGACGAGCGCGATGACGGGCAGGGTCGCGAGCTCGAGAGCGACGAGCCACGTGCCGACGTCGCGGCTGGCTGCCACCACGAGCGTGCCGGCGAGGGCCGCGAGGAGCAGCACGGCCTCGACCGGCTCACGGGTGCTGTCGGTCGGGCGCCGACGGCGGGTGCGGGGCCAGGCCAGGGCGATGCAGACGAGGGCGGAGACGGCGGCTGCGAGCTGGAGGGTGCTGCCGAGCGCGTCGGCCTGCCACAGGCAGACCTGCGGCAGGCCGTCGACGCCGGCCGCCGTGGCGCCACCCGTGGCCTGTCCGGTCCGACCGGTCAGGCAGAACGTCTCGCGCGTCGACCCGCCGCCGAGCGCGAGCCCGGGCACCGTGGCCACGGCGGACCCGAGCGCGGCCAGGGCGGCGACGGCGTAGGGCACCTGGCGCAGGCGCGGGTTGACGAGATCGAGCACGAGCACGAGCACGAGCCCGGCGACCGGCAGGATCGCCGGAAGCAGGATGCTGTAGTCGATGGCGAGGCCCTTCACGGCGAGACCCCCAGTCCGGAGAGCAGGCCGGACGTCGCGGCGTCCGAGAGGCCGAGCAGCAGGTGCGGGAGCAGGCCGAGCGTGACGATGACGACGACGAGCGTCATGACGACCGCCCAACGGGCGCCACGGGCGTCCGCCACGGGCTCGGCCGCAGCCCCCTGCGCGGCGTCGCTGCCCTCACCCGCCCAGACGATGCGGGCGACCCGGAGCGCGTAGGCCGCTGCGAGCGCGAGCCCCACGGCACCGAGCACGACGCAGACGCGCAGGAGCGCGACGGGCCGGTCGGGCGCGGGCGACCACGCGGCGTACAACGCGAGGAACTCACCCCAGAAGCTGACGAGGCCCGGGAGCCCGAGCGCGGCCGCGAGGCCGACGACGAGGGCGAGGCCGAAGCGGGGAGCCTTGTCACGCAGGGCGGCCCGGGCGACGTGGAGGTCGGAGGACCCCCATTGCTCCTTGAGGTCGCCGACGATGAAGAAGAGGAGGGCCGCGACGACGCCGTGGGCGATGTTGCCGAAGAGCGCCGCCTGCAGTCCCGTCTCGCTGCCCGACGCGATGGCGAGGGCGACGAAGCCCATGTGCGCGACCGAGCTGTAGGCGATGAGGCGCTTGAGGTCGCGCTCGACGAGGCAGGCGAGCCCTCCCCAGAGGATGCCGACGACGCCGAGGATCGCGAGGACCGGACTCAGCTGCGCGACTCCTGCGGGCACGGTGCCGACCGCGAGCCGGACGATGCCGTAGGTGCCCATCTTGAGCAGGACGGCGGCGAGGAGCACCGAGCCGGCGGTGGGGGCGATGGTGTGCGCCGAGGGCAGCCACGTGTGCAGCGGCCACAGGGGCACCTTGATGCCGAGCCCGAGGAGCAGGATCGCGGCGATCGCGACCTGGAGCGGCCGGGACAGCCCGGCGCCATGGCGCTCGGCGAGGACCGTGAGGTCGCTCGTGCCCTGGTGGTGGACGAGGAAGAGGATGCCGACGAGCATCAGCGTCGAGCCGAGCACCGTGAAGAGCACAAAGCGGCCGGCGGCGTCGGCGCGGGTCTCGTCGCGCACGTGGTCGTCGCCGAACCGGCGGACGAGCACCCACATCGGCACGAGGACGACCTCGAAGGCGATGAAGAAAAGGATCGCGTCGCGCGCCATGAACGTGGCGAGCGCCCCCGCCTCGACGAGCAGGATGCAGCCGAGGAAGGTCGACCCGGTGCCTCCCTTGGGGATCGGCCCGGACAGGGCGTGCGCGACGACGGCGACGGTGAGCAGCGCGGTCAGGAGCACGAGCGCCGCCGAGATCCCGTCGACGCCGAAGTGCCACCGGACGCCGAGCGAGCGGATCCACGGCACGTCCACCTCGTGACGGCCCCACACGACGACGACGGCGAGCACCGCCGTGACGACGGTGGATCCGAGCGCGATGCCGCGCTCGACGGTGGACTCACCGGGGATCGCGATGAGCGCGATCGCCGCGAGGAGCGGCAGCAGGAGCATGAGGGTCAGCGCCATGCGGCCACCCCCAGGACGGCGACGACCACGACGCCGACGAGCAGGCTGAGCAGCGACAGCGAGGGCACGGCGCGATGGCTCCGCTCCCCCGCCCGGCCGGCGGCCCGGGCGACGACGGCGGTCGCTCGCGGGTAGGCGTCGACGACGTCACGGTCGAGCGCCACGACGAGACGCGCGACCGCGGTGACCGCCCGGCCGAAGCCGACGTATGCCGTGTCGACGCCGAAGCCACGCACCGCCGGCTCCCGGACGCGGCTGGGGACCCGGTCGGCGACGTCGAGCCGGCCGCGGTCGCTGAGGGACCACACGGCATACGCGGCGCCGGCGACGAGCAGGACGGACAGCAGGGCGCTGAGCAGCCCGACGTGCACGCCACCGCGGAGGCCGACGAGGAAGAGGGTGCCGACGACGGTGAGGGCGGCCAGGACGGACACGACGAGCGCGGCCGGGAGCGTGATGGGGGCGTGGCCGTGGGCGTGGACGCGCTCGACCTCGGCGTCGTCGGCGCTGTCGGTGGTGGTCACGACGGCGACGTCCTCCTCGGCGACGACTGCGGGCTCGACGTCGGGCAGCCGGCCCGTCGCGGCGACGGGGGTGTCGAGCAGCAGCCAGGCGCGGGTGCAGTAGGCCGCCGTGAGGACGACGGTGACGAAGAGGGCGACGACGACGAGCCAGGCGCGGAAACCGCCACCACCCGTCGCGCCCTCGAGCGCGGCGTCGATGACGGTGTCCTTGGTGAAGAAGCCGATGAGCGGCGGCACGCCGGCGAGGGCGGCGAGGCCGATCCCCATCGACCAGCGCAGGGCGCCGGTCGGACGCAGTCGACCGCGCAGGGCGGCGACGGCGGTCGCGCCGGCGAGCACCGAGAGCCAGCCGGCCCCGAGGAAGAGCAGCGCCTTGAAGAAGGCGTGGCCGACGAGGTGCGCGATGCCGGCACCGGGCCCGAGCTCGGCCGGTGCCGCGGCGAGCGCCGAGAGCATGATCGCGATCTGGCTCAGGGTCGAGTAGGCGAGCATCCGCTTGAGGTCGGTCTGCACGAGCGCGAGCAGTGCGGCGTAGACCATGGTCACGGCTGTCAGGACGGCGAGCAGGGTGCGCGCGCCGTCGTGACCGGCGTAGAGCGAGAAGAGGCGGGCGATGACGTACGTGCCGGCCGCGACCATCGTCGCCGCGTGGATGAGGGCCGACGCCGGGGTCGGGCCCTCCATCGCGTCGGGGAGCCAGTCGTGGAACGGCACGAGACCGGACTTGCCGGCCACGCCGATGACGATGCCGACGAGACCGATCGTGAGCAGCGTGTCGTCCCCGCCGGCCGTGAGCACCGCCATGAGGTCGGTCGACCGGGCCCGCACCGACAACGCGACGATGCCCACGACCATGGCGATGTCGGCCACGCGGGTGACGATGAAGGCCTTGTAGGCCGCTCGCCTCGCCGCCGCGCGCTCGCTGTCGTGGCCGATGAGCAGCCACGAGCACCAGCCCATGACCTCCCAGCCGACGAGCATGAGCACGAGGTCGCCCGACTGGACGAGGAGCAGCATGCCGGCCGCGAAGAGCGAGACGGTCGCGGCGAACTGGCCGTAGCGGGGGTCGTCGCGGAGGTACCACGCGGTGAAGACCTGGATGCCGAGCACGACGAGGGCGACGACGAACGCCACGAGGCCCGAGACACGGTCGGAGAGCAGGTGCAGCGGCACGGAGAGGTCGCCGAGCGGGAGGCTGCCGATCGACTCGATGTCGGCCGTACGCGATGGTGCGATCCACTGGATGAGCCCGAGCACCGCCACGTAGGCCGACACGGACACGGCGACGGCCGCCGCGAGCCCGCGCCGGCGCCGCGTCAGCAGCCCCACGAGGGCGGCCAGCGCCGGGAGCACGATGATCATCCGCACGATCCAGCTCATGCGACGCCCTCCCCCGCTCCCGCCGGCTCACGCGTCGCGTCGTGCGGGTGGTCGTCCCGGTCGTCGGCGCGCGGGTCCTCGGCGTCGTCGGTGTCGTCGGTGTCATCGGTGTCGCTGGCATCGCCGGTGTCGTCGGCGTCGGTCCCATAGCCGTCGCCGGCGTCGTCCGGCTCGTCGTCGGTGAGTTCGGGAACCGCCGTGAGGTCGATGTGCCCCGTGCGGCGGAACATCACGAGGATGATCGCGAGCGCGACCGTGATCTCGGCGGCGGCGATCGTGATGACGAAGAGGGTGAGCACCGGACCGGCCGAGAGCGGCGCGCCAGGGCGGGAGCCGGCCGTGACGAGCAGCAGGTTCGCGGCGTTGAGGATGAGCTCGACACCGATGAGGACGAGGACGGCGTTGCGGCGTGCGAGGACGCCGTAGACGCCGATGCCGGCCAGGAGCGCGGACAGGGCGGCCGGCAGCGAGAGGTGAATCATCCGCGACCGTCCGCCCGTGCGCCCGACGGGACGGTGGCCGGCCGGCGCGCGCCGTGGCCGCCGTCGCGGTGCAGGACCAGGCGCGACACGGCGAAGGCGCCGATGAGCGCGACGAGGAGGAGCACCGAGAGCAGCTCGAAGGGCCACACCCACGTGCCGAAGACCGCCTGCGCCACCTGCGGCGTGGTCGTCGTCGGGGTGTCGAGGTCGGCGGTCGTGCCGGAGAAGAGCGGGAGCAGGAGCGAGGCGAGCAGTGCGGTCGTCGCGGCGCCGAGGAGGGCGCCGGCGAGCCGCTGCCACCACGGGGTGTCGATCTCGGCGTGGGGACCGATCGGCGCACGGGTCAGCATGAGCGCGAAGAGGACGAGGACGACGATGGCGCCGACGTAGACGAGCAGCTGGACGAGGCCGACGAGCTCCTGCCCGAGGACGAGGTAGGCACCCGCGAGCGAGCCGAGCGACACGAGCAGCCACAACGCGGCGTGGACGACCTGTTTCGTCGTCACCGACAGCAGCGCCGACAGCGCCGTCACGGCGCCGACCGCGGTGAAGACGATGTCGCGGGTCGTCACTCGCTCCCCTCCTCGTCGGTCGACACCGTCGGCAGGACCTGAGTCGAGTCTCCTTGTGCCGCAGCCTGGTCCGCTGCCCGCTCGGCCTCGGCGCCGTCGGCGGGCGGGAGGACCGAGGTCTGCTCGCCGGCCGGCATGCCCTCGGTGCGCCCAGCGGCGGTCTCGGCGGCGGGCTCAGCGGCGGTCTCGGCGGCGGGCTCAGCGGCGGGCAGCGCGGCCGTGCGCTCGACCGCCGGCATGACCCTGGTCTGCTCGGCCGCGGGCTGAGCCGCCGGCTCGGGCGCGGCAACCGACGGCGGGGTCGTGGTCTCCCGGCGCACCCGCGTCGGCCGGGCCGCGGCACCGGCCCCGCGCGTACCTCCACCGGCAGCGGCTGCTCCCGCGGACCCCCGGGCGGGCTTCGCCGCGGCCGTGACCTCGGCAGGGTCGGCACTGCCCGGGTCGAGGGCAGGCGGTGCCGGGACGGTGGCCATCCACGCGCCGAGGCGGTCCTTCTCGTGGAGCAGGTCGCGGATGTCGGTCTCGGCGTACTCGAACTCGGGGCTCCAGTGCAGGGCGTCGAAGGGGCAGACCTCGATGCAGATGCCGCAGTACATGCAGAGCGAGAAGTCGATGGCGAAACGGTCGAGGACGTTGCGCTGGCGGGCGCGGCCGCCGGGCGTCGTCGGCGGCAGCTCCTCCTTGTGCGAGTCGATGTAGATGCACCAGTCGGGGCACTCGCGCGCGCAGAGCATGCACGAGGTGCAGTTCTCCTCGGTCAGCGCGATGACGCCGCGTGACCGGGGCGGGAGCGCGGGTGAGACGTCGGGGTACTCGGCCGTGTGCGTGTGCCGGGTCAGCGACTTCGCCGTCGTCGCGAGTCCCTTGACGAGCCCCGGAATGATCCCGTCAGCCATGTCGCTCCACCCTCGATCGGTCGTCGGTCACGGGAAGACCACCACCCCGACGGCGGTCAGGGCGAGCTGGAAGAGTGCCATCGGCACGAGCCACACCCAGGCGAGGCGCTGGAGCTGGTCCTCGCGCATGCGCGGCCACGACACGCGGAGCCAGATGACGACGACCGCGACGAGGAAGCCCTTGAGCACGGTCCACAGCCAGCCGAGCCACTGCTCGATGGGCCCTGCCCAGCCGCCGAGGTAGAGCACGGCGAAGAGCAGCGACATGACGACGATGCCGGCGTACTCGGCGAGCAGGAAGAAGGCGAACCGCAGGCCGGTGTACTCGGTGAAGGCGCCGAAGACGATCTCGGAGTCGGCGAGCGGCATGTCGAACGGCGGGCGCTGCAGCTCGGCGAGGGCTGCGACGAGGAAGACGACAGCGCCGGGCAGCTGCCAGAGCAGCCACCACGGGTTCCACGCCTCGGCGATGGAGACGAGCGACAGGCTTCCGGCGGCGAGGGCGACCGAGGCGACCGCGAGGACCATCGGCAGCTCGTAGGACACGAGCTGGGCGGCGGCGCGCATCGCCCCGAGCAGGGAGTACTTGTTGGCCGAGGCCCACCCGGCCATGAGCGTGCCGATGACGCCGACCCCGATCACGGCGAGCACGAGCACGACGCTCGCGTCGACGTCGGCCCCGACGACCCGTGGCGAGAGGGGGATGACGGCGAGCGCCACGAGGTAGGGGATGAGCGCGACGAAGGGGGCGAGGCGGAAGACCCAGCGGTCGGCCCGGGCCGGAGTGATGTCCTCCTTCTGGACGAACTTCACCCCGTCGGCGACGAGCTGGGCCCACCCGTGGAAGCCACCGGCATACATCGGCCCGAGGCGGCCCTGCATGTGCGCCATGACCTTGTGCTCGGTCTGGCCGACGAGCAGCGGCAGCACGAGGAAGGCGGCGAGCACCGCGGCGGCGCGCAGCACGACCTCGACCCAGGGAGCGAGGTCGCTCATCGCGGCCCCCACTCGGGTCCGGGCACGCCGGGCGCCTGGACGCGCCGGCGGCCGGGTGCGCGGGCGGAGTCGTGGCCCTCTCCGGGCTCCTTGGCACCGGGCCACGCCTTGGAGGCGCGGGCGGCCAGGACGAAGGACTTGCGCAGCGGGGTGCCCTCGAAGCCGTCGGGGAGCAGGAGCGGGCGCAGGCCGAGGCCGCTGCCGTCGTCGAAGCCGTCGAAGTCGATGCCGAACATCTCGTGGGTCTCGCGCTCGTGCCACGCCGCGCCCCGGAAGATCCCGGTCAACGACGGGACCGGCAGACCCCCGGTGACGCGAGTGCGCAGCAGCACCGACCTCAGCGCGCCCGGCGTGCGTGTGTCGAGCAGGTGGCAGACGACGTCGAAGCCCGCGTCGTCGCCCTCGCGGTCTGTCTCGTCGACGGCCGTCAGCCAGTCGAAGTACGCGTAGCCCTCCTCACGGAGCGAGAGCACCGTGCGGGGCCACTCCCCGAAGGGCACGTCGCGCACGTCGGTGACCCTCACCGGCCGTCCTCCCCCGGCTTCGCGCCACGGCGCAGGAGGGGACGGCGGAGGTCGCCGGCGCTGCCGACGCGCGTGCCGGCATACCTGCCCTTGAGCTTCTGCGTCGACAGGCGCTCGGCGGCGATCTGCTCCTGGAGGCGGATGATGCCGTGCAGCAGCGCCTCGGGGCGCGGCGGGCAGCCGGGGACGTAGACGTCGACGGGCACGATCTGGTCGACGCCCTTCGTCACGGAGTAGGAGTCCCAGTAGGGGCCGCCGGAGTTGGAGCAGGCGCCGAAGGAGATGACGTACTTCGGCTCGGGCATCTGGTCGTAGAGGCGGCGGATCGCCGGGGCCATCTTGTCGGTGACGGTGCCCGAGACGACCATGAGGTCGGCCTGGCGCGGGCCCGGCGCGAAGGGAATGACGCCCAGGCGGATGAAGTCGTGGCGACCCATCGAGGCGGCGATGAACTCGATGGCGCAGCAGGCGAGCCCGAAGTTGAAGACCCACAGGGAGTAGCGGCGGCCCCAGTTGAGGACGACCTTGATCGGCTTGGGCGCGTGGGCGCCGAGGACGCCCATCGACGCCGGTCCGATGGTCGGCATCGGGAGGCTGACGGGCTGGGTCGCCGGCTGGCCGGGCTGGCTCGGCGGGTGATCCATCACACCCACCTCAGCAGACCGCGGCGGCCCGCGTGGGCCAGGCCGAGCACGATGACGCCGATGAAGATGCCCATCTCGACGAGGCTCGCGCGGCCGAGGTCGGCGTCGCGGATGACGGTCGCCCACGGGAAGAGGTAGACCGCGTCGACGGCGAAGACGACGTAGAGGAAGGAGAAGACGAAGTAGCGGACCTTCGTCTGCGCCCAGCCCTCGCCGACCGGGTCGACACCGGACTCGTACGTCGCCAGCTTGGCCGCGTGGGGTGCGCGCGGGGCGAGGAGCCGTCGCACGAGCATCGCCGCCGTGACGAGCAGGACGCCCGCCCCCAGCACCGCTGCGACGGCCACGTACCCGGACATGACGGCCAGCCTATCCATGCCGGTAGGCGAGTGGCACGGAGTGGTCAGCCGCATCCGGGCTACCCTCCAGCGCATGTCGACAGGGGTGGACAGGACCGGGTGGGCTCGCCGCACGAGGCGACGACCCAGGTGCCCGGCGACGTGCCCCACGACGGGCCGCTCGACGTGACGGACCCCGGACGTGGACCCGGGCGTGGACCCCGGCCTGGACCCGGGCGTCGACCCGGGCGTCGACCCGCTCGGCTGGGACGCCACCGCCCTGGTCGTGACGCACGTAGTCCTCGCCCTCTGCACCGGGGCGGCGGTCGGGGCGCCGTCGGGCGGCGCTACCTCCGCGGTCGGCACGTCCCGGTGGGCGCCTCCGTGCGGTGACCGCGGCTCGCCCTGTGTCGGCACCGCGTCGACCCGCGTCGTCCACGTTGTGGCAGGTGCACGATCTGAGGCCCGACGGGACATAGCATGGAAAGTGCCCGCCGCACAGGGCCCCGGGCGGTGAATCGTATGGAAGTTCGAGGACGTCGCAGAGCATGAGCGCCAAACTGGTCCAGAAGCTCGATCGCGTGGTCATCCGATTCGCCGGGGACTCCGGCGACGGCATGCAGCTCACCGGAGACCGCTTCACGTCGCAGACCGCACTGCTCGGCAACGACCTGTCGACGCTGCCGAACTTCCCCGCCGAGATCCGGGCGCCCCAGGGCACGCTGCCCGGCGTCTCGAGCTTCCAGCTGCACTTCGCCGACCACAACGTGCTGACGCCGGGTGACGCCCCCGACGTCCTCGTCGCGATGAACCCCGCCGCTCTCAAGGCCAACCTGCGCGACCTGCCGCGGGGCGCCGCGATCATCGTCAACACCGACGAGTTCACCAAGCGCAACCTCTCCAAGGTCGGCTACGCCGAGAGCCCGCTCGACGACGGCTCGCTCGACAGCTACGACGTGCACCCGGTTGCCCTGACCTCGATCGCCGTCGAGGCCCTCGCGTCCTTCACCGACCTGACCCGCAAGGAGAAGGAGCGCGCGAAGAACATGTTCGCGCTCGGCCTGCTCTCGTGGCTCTACACCCGACCCATGGACGGCACCGAGGCGTTCCTCAAGGCGAAGTTCGCCGACAAGCCCGAGATCCTCGAGGCCAACCTCGCCGCCCTGCGCGCGGGCTTCAACTACGGCGAGACCACCGAGGACTTCGCGGTCGCCTACGAGGTGGCCCCGGCCGCGATGCCGGCGGGCACCTACCGCAACGTCACCGGCAACGTCGCACTGTCGCTCGGCCTCGTGGCCGCTGCGCACCGCGCACACCTGCCGCTCTTCCTCGGCAGCTACCCGATCACGCCGGCCTCCGACATCCTCCACACGCTCGCCGGGCTCAAGCGCTACGGCGTCGCGACGATGCAGGCCGAGGACGAGATCGCCGGTGTCGGCGCCGCCCTCGGTGCCAGCTTCGGCGGCGCGCTCGGTGTGACGACGACGTCGGGGCCCGGCCTCGCGCTCAAGGCCGAGACGATCGGCCTCGCCGTGTCGCTCGAGCTGCCGCTCATCGTCTGCGACATCCAGCGCGGTGGCCCGTCGACCGGCCTGCCGACGAAGACCGAGCAGGCCGACCTGCTCCAGGCGCTCTTCGGCCGCAACGGCGAGTCGCCGGTGGCCGTCGTCGCACCCGCGACCCCGGCCGACTGCTTCGACGTCGCCGTCGAGGCCGTGCGCATCGCCACGACCTACCGCACGCCGGTCATCGTGCTGTCCGACGGCTACCTCGCCAACGGCTCCGAGCCCTGGCGGCTGCCCCGCACGGCCGAGCTGCCCGACATCGCCGTGGAGTTCGCGACCGAGCCCAACGCCGTGGACGACAAGGGTCAGCCGACCTTCCACCCCTACCTCCGAGACCCCGAGACGCTCGCCCGGCCGTGGGCGATCCCGGGCACGCCGGGCCTCGAGCACCGGGTCGGGGGCATCGAGAAGGCCGACGTCACGGGCAACATCTCCTACGACCCCGACAACCACGACCACATGACGCGCCTGCGTCAGGCCAAGATCGACGGGATCGCCGACACCATCGAGCCGCTCGTCGTCGACGACCCGACCGACGACGCCGACGTCCTCGTCCTCGGCTGGGGCTCGACCTTCGGCCCCATCGCCGCGGGCGTCCGCCTGGCGCGGGCCACCGGAGCCCGCGTCGCCCAGGCGCACCTGCGCCACCTCAACCCCTTCCCCGCCAACACCGGCGACGTGCTCCGCTCCTACCAGCGCGTCATCGTGCCCGAGATGAACCTCGGCCAGCTCGCGATGCTGCTGCGGGCGAAGTACCTCGTCGACATCGAGTCGCACACCTCGGTGCGCGGCCTGCCGTTCCAGGCGGGCGAGCTCGCCGACGTCATCGCCACCGCGGTGGCGTCCGTCTCGGACGTGCCCCTGAAGGAGGCCGCCAAGTGACCACCGACCTGGGTATGCCGTCCAGCGGGCCAGGCGCCCCCGGTGCCCACGGCACCGCCGGCGTCCCGCGCCTCACCGACGGCACCGCGCTGACGAAGAAGGACTTCACGTCCGACCAGGAGGTGCGCTGGTGCCCCGGATGCGGGGACTACGCGATCCTCGCGGCCGTGCAGGGCTTCCTCCCCGAGCTCGGGCTCAAGCGCGAGAACATCGTCTTCGTCTCGGGCATCGGGTGCAGCTCGCGCTTCCCCTACTACCTCGACACCTACGGCATGCACTCGATCCACGGCCGTGCCCCGGCCATCGCGACCGGCCTCGCGGCGACGCGCGAGGACCTCTCCGTCTGGGTCGTCACCGGCGACGGCGACGCCCTGTCGATCGGTGGCAACCACCTCATCCACGCCCTGCGCCGCAACGTCAACCTCAAGATCCTGCTCTTCAACAACGAGATCTACGGCCTGACCAAGGGGCAGTACTCCCCCACCTCGCACGTCGGCCAGGTGACGAAGTCGACGCCGCTGGGCTCGCTCGACACGCCCTTCAACCCCGTGTCGCTCGCGCTCGGCGCCGAGGCGAGCTTCGTGGCCCGCACGATGGACTCCGACCGCCAGCACCTGACCTCGGTGCTGCGTGCCGCCGCCGAGCACCGCGGGTCGGCGCTCGTCGAGATCTACCAGAACTGCCCGATCTTCAACGACGGCGTCTTCGACGTGCTCAAGGACCGCACCGAGGCGGCCGCCCGCATCCTGCACCTCGCCGACGGCGAGGAGGTCGGCACCGCCGAGACGGTCGTCGTGCGTGACGACCGTGGGTCGCTCGCCGTCGTGCCGCGCGCCGAGGCCGACCCGGCCCGCATCGTGCGCCACGACGTGTCGGCCCACGACCCGTCCGCGGCGTTCGCGCTCTCGCGGCTCGACAGCCCCGACCTCGGGCACGTCCCGATGGGGATCTTCCGCAACGTCCAGCGCCCGACCTACGACGACTCCCTGCGCGAGCAGATCGCCTCGGCCCGAACGGGTGAGGTCACCGACGCCGACATCGACGCCCTGCTCGCCGGTCGGGACACCTGGACCGTGGGGGCGTGACCGCGCGCGAGACTGCTCCGTCCCTCGCGCCGACCGAGTCCGGCACGCGCGGGACGGGGTCGACGGCACCCCACGGCGAGGTCGGGCGGGGCACCCTGCTCGGCTTCGCGGCCTACGGCCTCTGGGGGCTCTTCCCGCTCTACTTCGACGCGCTCAAGCCTGCCGGGCCGTGGGAGATCCTCGCCCACCGCATCCTCTGGACGCTCCTCTTCTGCGTCGTCGTGCTGCTCGTCGTGCGCGACCTCGGCTGGATCAGGCCGCTGCTGCGACGGCCGCGGCTGCTCGCCGGCACCGCGGTGGCTGCGGTGCTCATCGCGGTCAACTGGGTCGTCTACGTCGCGGCCGTGACCTCGGGCAACACGTCCGAGGCCGCGCTCGGCTACTTCCTCAACCCCCTCGTCACGGTCGCCCTCGGCGTCGTCGTACTCGGTGAGCGCCTCCGCGTCCTCCAGTGGGTGGCCGTCGGCATCGGTGTCGTCGCGGGCGTCTACCTCGGGGTCTCCGGCGGACGCGTGCCGTGGGTGGCCCTGACGCTGGCGGTGTCCTTCGCGCTCTACGGGCTGACGAAGAAGAAGGTCGGCGTCAGCCTCGACGCCATCCACGGCCTCACGGTCGAGACCGTCGTGCTCGCACCCGTCGCCGTCGTGCTGCTGCTCGTCGTCGGTGCGCAGGGCGGCCTCGAGTTCGGCCTTCACGGTGGCGTGCACACGTCGCTGCTCGTCCTTTCCGGGCTGGTCACGGCGGTGCCGCTGCTGTGTTTCGCCGCCGCGGCGCGCCGTATCCCGCTCGTGTCGATCGGGCTCATCCAGTTCATCACCCCGGTCATGCAGCTGCTCTGCGCGGTGGTCCTGCTCGACGAGCACATGCCGTCCGAGCGGTGGATCGGCTTCGGCATCGTCTGGCTCGCGCTCGTCGTCCTCACCGTCGACTCGCTCCTCAGCCTGCGTGGCGCCCGGGCCGCGCGACGCGACCTGCCCGTCGACGACTGCCCGCGCTGAGGAGCCATTCGTCGCACCCCCGGTGACAGACTGCCGGTGTGAGCGACGTCGTCCTGGGCTCCCGCACCGGTCGGTTCGTCATCGCCGCTGCCGTGCTCGGCTCGGGGATGGCCCTGCTCGACGGGACCGTCGTCAACGTCGCGCTCGTCCGGATCGGCGAGGAGCTCGGCGCGAGCCTCGCCGAGCTGCAGTGGATCACCAACGGCTACCTCCTCGCGCTCGCCTCGCTGATCCTCCTCGGCGGGTCACTCGGTGACCGCTTCGGCCGCCGACGCGTCTTCGTCATCGGGGTCGTGTGGTTCACGGTGGCCTCCGCCGCCTGCGGTCTCGCGCAGTCACCCGTCCAGCTCATCGTCGGCCGGGTGCTCCAGGGCGTGGGAGGTGCGCTGCTGACGCCGGGCAGCCTGTCGATGATCCAGGCCTCGTTCCGTCCCGACGACCGCGGCAAGGCCATCGGCACGTGGTCGGGACTCGGCGGCATCGCCTCCGCCCTCGGACCGTTCGTCGGCGGCTGGCTGGTGCAGTACGCCAGCTGGCGCTTGGCCTTCCTCGTCAACCTGCCGCTCGGCGCCGCGACGGTGTGGATCGCGCAGCTGCACGTCCCCGAGACGCGCGACGAGAAGGCCGACCACCGGTTCGACGTGGCCGGCGCCGTGCTCGCGACCCTCGCCCTGGGCACCACGACCTTCGCCCTGATCCAGCACGAGCCGCTGGGTGCGGTGGCCGCCACGGGCGTCGGCCTGCTCGGCCTCGCCATCGGCGCGGCCTTCGTCGTCGTCGAGCGTCGCACCTCGCACCCGATGGTGCCGCCGGCCCTCTTCGCCTCCCGGCAGTTCAGCGCGGCCAACGCGATGACCCTGCTCGTGTATGCCGCCCTCGGCGCAGTCTTCTTCTTCCTCACCCTCCAGCTCCAGACCGTCCTCGGTTACGGCCCGCTGCTCGCCGGCATGGCCTCGCTGCCGGTCACCGTGCTCATGCTGCTCTTCGCGGCGCGAGGAGGTGCGCTCGCCTCCCGCATCGGGCCACGCCTGCCGATGACGGTCGGCCCGGTCGTGTGCGCGGTCGGTGCCCTCCTGCTGTCGGGTGTCGGTGCCGGCTCGACCTACTGGACCGGCGTCCTGCCCGGCATCTCCGTCTTCGGCCTCGGGCTCACCCTGCTCGTCGCGCCGCTGACGGCGACGGTCCTCGCCGCGGCTCCCGACCGCTACGCCGGCGTCGCCAGCGGGGTCAACAACGCCGTCGCCCGCGCGGGCAGTCTCCTTGCCGTCGCCGCACTGCCGGCCGTCGTCGGGCTCAGCGGCTCGGACTACACCGTCCCCGAGGCCTTCTCGTCGGCGTACCGGACCGCGATGCTCCTGTGCGCCGGGATGCTCGCCGCCGGAGGTGTCGTGTCGTGGCTGCTCATCCGCAACCCCGCACCCGCGCCGTCCGGCACCGACGAGACGGGTGCCGGACGGCAGGGGCGCGCCGCCGCAGCGGGAGCGACACGGCATACGCGAGCGGTTCCGGCCGGCTGGTCGTGCGCCGGCTCCGAGGGGTGCCCGGGGACGGCGCACCACCACGACGAGGACCTGCCCGCGCTGGGCGGGGCGCCGACCGGGCGCTGACGGAACTCCGCCCGGCCAGGCCGACCACGCCGTCAGGGCGTCGGGTCGGCCCAGCTCCCACACGGATGTCGCTGTTGCCGAAGGTCGCCGGGCACGCCGCGAGGACGTCGGGCGGCGGGATCTGGCTCGCCGTGTAGAGCGAGGCGCGGTACGCGTCGATCGCCGGCCAGTCGGCGGCGTGCACCGTCCAGCGTGCGCCCGCGACGCGGCATCCGGCAAGGTCTACGGCGGATCTCGTCGGCGAGACGTGGATGATGGGGACATGAGCGACGTGTCAGCGCCAGGCTTCCGGACCGAGCACGACTCGATGGGCGAGGTGAAGGTGCCCGCCGACGCGTTGTGGGGCGCGCAGACGGCGCGGGCCGTCGAGAACTTCCCGATCAGCGGGCAGCCGGTGCCGCCGGGCGTCGTCCACGCCCTCGCCCGGCTCAAGGCCGCCGCCGCCGACGTCAACGCCGAGCTCGGGGTCCTCGACGCCGACCGGGCCCGAGCCATCGCGGCGGCAGCCGGTGAGGTCGCGGACGGCGACCACGACGACGAGTTCCCCATCGACGTCTTCCAGACCGGGTCCGGCACCTCGACGAACATGAACGTCAACGAGGTCGTGGCACGGATCGCACACCTCGCGAGCGACCTCGACGTGCACCCCAACGACCACGTCAACGCCGGCCAGTCGAGCAACGACACCTTCCCCAGCGCGCTGCGCATCGCGGCGACGACGGCGAGCGTCCTCGACCTCGTGCCGGCGCTCGAGCACCTCGCGCTCGCCCTGGGTCGCAAGGAGGTCGAGTTCGTCGACGTCGTCAAGGCTGGACGCACCCACCTCATGGACGCCGTACCGGTGACGCTCGGGCAGGAGTTCGGCGGCTACCGGCGCCAGGTCGAGCTCGGGGCCAGCCGGGTGCGCAGCGCCGCGGAGGCGACGAGCGAGCTGCCCCTCGGTGGCACGGCCGCCGGAACCGGGCTCAATGCGGCACCGGGCTTTGCCCGCAAGGTGATCGAGCGCGTGTCGGGGGTCACCGGCATCCCGTTCCGCGAGGCCGCGAACCACTTCGAGGCGCAGTCGGCGCAGGACGCCGTCGTCGAGCTGTCCGGGGCGCTCAAGGTCGTGGCCGTCAGCCTGACGAAGATCTGCAACGACCTGCGCTGGATGAGCTCCGGGCCCCGCACGGGCCTCGGCGAGATCCACCTGCCCGACCTCCAGCCCGGGTCGAGCATCATGCCCGGCAAGGTGAACCCCGTCGTGCCCGAGGCGACCCTCATGGCGTGCGCGCAGGTCATCGGCAACGACGTCGTCATCACGACGGCCGGCGCTGCCGGCAACTTCGAGCTCAACGTCATGCTGCCGGTCATGGCCAAGAACGTCCTCGAGTCGATCGGGCTGCTCGCCTCGACGAGCCGCCTGCTCGCCGACCGCTGCGTCGACGGCATCACGGCCGAGGTCGAGCACGCGCGGGCCCTCGCCGAGGGCTCGCCCTCGATCGTCACGCCACTCAACCGCTACCTCGGCTACGAGGCGGCGGCCGCGGTCGTCAAGCAGGCGGTCAAGGAGCGGCGCACGATCCGCGACGTCGTCATCGAGCAGGGTCACGTGGCCGACGGCAAGCTCACCGAGCAGCAGCTCGACGAGGCCCTCGACGTCCTCTCGATGACCCGCCCCGAGGACTGACGTCGAGGTCGCTGTGCGTTGAGTCATCCAGCGACCCAGCGTCCACCCGGCCACCGGTCGACCCGGCTGCGGGGGCGCTGAGTCACCTGACGGTGCAAGGCACAGGGCACACGGCGCAACCCGGCGACGTCGGCCGTGTGCCCCGTGGAGGTCCACGCCTGACGTGACCCCGCTCGCCGCGCAGCGGGAGGTCCCGCGGATCAGCCGAGGAACTGGCTGACCGTAAAGACGGCACCCTGCGGATCGCGCACGACGGCGGTGCGCGTCCAGTCGCTGTCGCCGGTGCGGACGACGGACCCGCCGAGCCGCACGACACGCTCGGCCGCCGCGTCGCGTTCGGCGACGGTGAACGTCACGTGCCACCCCGGCTCGGCGCCCGGTGCGACAGGCACGACCCAGCCGATCGCGTCGGCGAAGCCCGGTGGCACCCTGGCCCCGGACTGTCGCTCGTGGATGTCGGGGTCGACCGTCGAGGCGAGGTGGTCGCCGTAGCCGGGCACCCGGATCATCGTGGCGAAGCCGACGTCGGCGAACTCCCAGCCGAAGGCCCGGGCGTAGAACTGCTGCGCGGCGGCGGGCTCGTCGGTGTGCAGGTCGCTGAAGTTCCAGGCACCCGGGACATTGGTCACCTGCGAGCCCAGACGTCGCCTGGCCTCCCAGAGGCGCACCTCGAGTCCCTGCGGGTCGCGCACGACGGCCGACCGGCCACCCTCGCCGGCCACCGTCGGCGGTTGGACGACGGCTCCCCCGGCCTGCTCGACCCGGCCGGTCGCGGCCTCGGCGTCGTCGACCGCGACATAGGTGTGCCACCGGGCCGCTCCACCGCCAGCACCAACGGCGTCCTCAGCCGCGGGTGTCGCGGGGCCGCCGAGCCCACCGACGTCCTGGCCGTCGAGCTGGGCGATGAGATAGCGGAACGGCACCCCCGGCGGGGTGGCCTCGGTGAACGTCCAGCCGAAGAGCCCGGTGTAGAAGTCTGCGGCGGCATCGACGTCGTCCTGCTCGGTGTCGACCCACGAGGTCACGCCCTTGGGGTAGGTCCTCGGCTCGGTCATGGCATCCTCCTCGGCGTCGGTGTGCGTTCTCCACCGTAGGTGGGCCCGCCGACAGCCGTCGACGCACGCCGACGGTCGTCACCAGGTGCCGCCGAGGGGCGCGCTCGCCCCGCGGGCCGGCCCGTGCGGTCTACCGTCGGTGGATGACCCTGGACGACGTCGACGAATACCTCCGGACGCTCGACGGGGTCCGCGCCAGACGCGCCGACGGGCGCCGCGCGTGGTACGTCGACGGGCTGCTCGTGGCCCGAGCCGACGCTGCCGGCACGCTGCTCGTCCGACTCGGCGGCCGCGACCGCGAGCAGCTCGTCAGCGCCCACCCCGACACCTTCGGCGTGCCGCCCCGGTGGGAGGCGCACGCCAAGCTGCAGGCCGACCTCACGGGCGACGAGGGCGCGATCAGGCGCTCGCTGCGCCTCGCCTGGGAGCGACAGCGCTCGGTGCGCGCCGGCACCTGAGTGGCGGACACGGCATACGCCATCGCTCGCCGGGACGGCGGCGCTCAGGCGCCGAGGACCCGCTCGAGGTAGGGGTTGCCGAAGCGGCGCTCCGGGTCGACGCGGTTGCGGACCGCGAGGAAGTCGTCGAAGCGCGGGTAGACGCTGCGGAGGTAGTCGGCGTGCCGCGTGTGGAGCTTGCCCCAGTGCGGGCGACCGCCGTGGTTGACGGCGATGGCCTCGAACGCGTCGAAGTAGGCACCCCGCCCCTGCCGGTGGTACTTGTGGATCGCGATGTAGCAGCTCTGGCGCTCGTAGGCCGTCGAGAGCCACACGTCGTCGGCAGCGGCGACGCGGCACTCGACGGGGAAGGAGATGCGCTCGTCGTGGGTGTCGACCCACTCGCGCAGCTCGAGCAGCACCTCGGACAGGCTCGCGCGCGGGAAGGCCCACTCCGACTCCATGAAGCGCACCTCGCGCGCGGTGACGAAGACCTTGCGCGAGCTGTCGGTGAACTGGCGCTCGCTCAGGGCACGCGACGCGATGGCGTTGATGCTCCTCGTCGAGCGCGGCATCCGGGTGGCGACACGGTTGGTCAGCTCGAAGAAGCGGTTGCTCAGGAGGTCGTCGTCGAGCTTCTCGCGCCAGGCCGGCAGCGGGCGCCTCGCCGTGCCCTCGGGCACGCGGTTGTTGCGCTTGGTCAGGGCCCGGTCGGTGTGTGGGAACCAGTAGAACTCGAAGTGGTCGTTGGCCTCCGCCGAGACGTCTGCGTGGGCCAGCACATCGGTCAGGGACTCGGGACGCTCGACGGCGTGGAGCAGGAAGGCGGGCACGACGGCGACGGTGATCTCGGTGACGATGCCGAGAGCTCCGAGCCCGAGACGGGCAGCCTGGAAGAGCTCGGGCTCGTGCGTCGGGGAGCACTCGACGAGAGACCCGTCGGCGAGGACGATGCGCAGCGCCCGGATGCCCGCGGACAGGCCCGTCAGGCGCAGACCCGTGCCGTGCGTCCCGGTGCCGGTGGCGCCGGCCAGGCTCTGCCGGTCGATGTCGCCGAGGTTGGGCAGCGCGTAGCCGAACGCCTCGAGCTCCTCGTTGAGGACGTGCAGCGGGGTGCCGGCGCGCACCGTGGCCTCGCCGCGCGTCGAGTCGATCGAGGTGACGCCGCTCAGGGCGCCGAGGCGCAGCTGCACCCCGTCGGTCACGGCGACGCCGGTGAACGAGTGACCGGCGCCGATCGCCTTGACCCGCAGTCCCAGGTCGGCAGCTCGCACGACCTCCTCGACGACCTCCGCCTCGCTGCGCGGCGTCGCCACGCGCGCGAGCTTCGAGGACTCGGTGCCGGCCCAGTTGGACCAGTCGATGCTGCGTACGACGCGGCGCTTCACGCCACCCACGCTGTCAGCCAAAGCACTGCCCTTCCCCACGATAGGTCGCGGCCCGTCCGACGACCCGGTCGCCTCCGTCGCTGCTGACGAGCGCGAACTCCGTGAAGCGCTCGGCCAGCTCCCCTGCCTTGGCGTGCCGGAACCATATCCGATCACCCAGTGAGAGCCGGTCGGCGCCCGGACCCTCGAGAGGTGTCTGCACCTCGCCCGCCCCCTCCCGCCGGAGCAGCGCGACCTCGTGCTCGGGCAGCGGGCTCGGCACGCGGGACCACCCGGGCGGCCCGGACGCGACGTAACCGCCGCCGTATGCCGTCACCATCCCTGCGCCGGGCCGGCGCACCACCGGGGCGGCGAAGTAGGCGGCCGGACGCAGCGACAGCGCGTCGTAGCCGTCGAAGAGGGTCGGCGCGAAGAGGCCCGACCCCGCAGCGAGCTCGGTGAGCGACGGGTCGTGGTGCGTGACGTGCAGGCTGCCGGTCCCACCGCCGTTGACGAGCTCGAGGTCGGCGAGGGCGCGCGCGGCCGCGACGACCTCGGCCCGGCGGGTGCGCAGCTCGGCGTCGGACACCTTCTTCATTCGGCGCACGACGGGCGAGGAGTCGGGCAGACCGGCGATCTGGGCGTCGTAGAACATGAGGCCGGCGACGACGAGGCCCCGCTCCTGGGCCCGACGGATGACCGCCTCGACGTCGGCCGGCGTGCGGGTGGGTGACCGGCGGACCCCCATGTGTGCGGGGCCGACCCGGAGCGACGCGTCGACATCGATCGCCACGCGCAGGCCCTCGTGGCCGGGCACCTCGCGGGCGATGAAGTCGACGTGCTCGACGCTGTCGACCATGACGACGACGGCCCGGGTCAGGGCCGGGTCGGCAGCGAGCTCGGCCAGGGCGGGGACGTCGACGCTCGGGTAGGCGACGAGGAGGTTGTCGTGACCGTCCCGGGCCCACCAGAGGGCCTCGCGCACGGCGTAGCACATGAGGCCCTCGAAGCCGCGGCGCCCGAGGGCCCGCTCGATGAGGGGTCGGCTGCGCAGCGACTTCGTCGCGATGCGGATCGGCACGCCCGCGGCGAGGTCGACGAGGGTCGCGGCGTTGGCGTCGAAGGCGTCGAGGTCGACGACGGCGAGCGGGCCGGGCAGGTCGGCGGTCGCCGCCGAGAGGCGCGCCGCGACGGGCGGCGACAGGCGGCGATGCATGGTCTGCACCCTACCCAGCGTCACCCCACCCCGTGACCCCCCGATCTCACTCGAATTGGGGGTGAGGGTGGTCGCGAGGAAACGTCAGCCGACGCGGTCGACGACGCTCATCGCCAGAGCCTGCAGGGCGGCCTTCGCGTCGCTGTCGGGCAGCGGGTCGAGCAGGGCCTGCGCCTCGCGGGCGACGGCATACGTCTCGTCGCGCGCGACCGCGAGTGCCGGGTGGGCCCGGAGGAGCCCGAGGGCCTCCGCCAGGGTGGCGTCGTCGTCGGTGAGGTCACCGTCGAGGAGCTCGAGCAGACGTGCGTCCGACGCATCGGCGGGATCGGCCGTGGCGCGGAACCGCAGCACGGCCAGGGTGTCGACGCCCTCGCGCAGGTCGGTGCCCGGGATCTTGCCGCTGTCGTCGGCGTCGGACGCGATGTCGATGAGGTCGTCGGCGAGCTGGAAGGCGATGCCGAGCTTCTCGCCGTAGGAGCGCATGATCTCGACCGACCCGGGCGAGCCGCCGCTGAACATGACGCCGTAGCGTCCGGCCGTCGCGATGAGCACGCCGGTCTTGTCGGCGAGGACACCGAGGTAGTAGTCGACCGGGTCGACGCCCTCGGGGCAGGGACGGTCATCGCGGATCTGCCCGTTGCAGAGACGGACGAACGTCTGGGCCTGGATGAGGACGGCCTCGGCGCCGAGACCCGCGACGAGCTCGGACGCCTTGCCGAAGAGCAGGTCGCCCACGAGGATCGCCGTCGAGTTGTCGTAGGCCGCGTTGACCGACGCGACACCACGCCGCACGCTCGCCTCGTCCATGACGTCGTCGTGGTAGAGCGAGGCGAGGTGGGTCAGCTCGACACCTGCCGCAGCCGCGACGACGTCGTCGTTGATGCCCTCACCGAGCTCGGCCGCGAGGAGCGTCAGCAGCGGCCGGAACCGCTTGCCGCCCGCGGCGACGAGGTGCCCCGACGCGGCCGCGATGAACGGGTCGTCGTGGTCGACGACCTGCGTCAGCAGGGCGTCCACCCGGGCCAGGCCGTCACGCAGGCGTGCCGACAGGTCCGCAGTCGCCCCGGGGATCCCGAGGACCGGCGGGGTGGCGTGCGTCGTCATCGAGCCCCGTGACCGGAAGGACGACCCTGCAGCCGTGGCTGAGCCGTCATCGGACGAACTGCGAGGCGCGGTCGGCCAGGTCGAGCAGCGCCGACGGCAGGACGCCGAGGGCGAGCGTGGCCAGGGTGCCGATGGCGATCGAGAACGTCGTCGAGACCGACGGGATGACGACCTCGACGGCGTCGTCGGGGGCGTCGCTGAAGAACATCAGGACGATGACCCGGGCGTAGACGAAGACCGTGATCGCGCTGCACAGGACACCGACGATCGCCAGGACCGTGCCGGTCGCGCCACCCGTGCCGATCGCCGCCGAGAAGACGCCGAACTTCGAGACGAAGCCCGAGGTCAGCGGGATGCCGGCGAAGGCGAGCATGAGGAAGGCGAACGCGCCGGCCACGACCGGGTAGCGCCTGCCGAGCCCGGCCCACTGCGACAGGTGTGTGGCCTCGGCGCCGTTCTGGCGCACGAGCGAGACGATGGCGAAGGCCGCGATCGTCGAGAAGCCGTAGGCGACGATGTAGAAGAGCACCGCGCCGACGCCCTTGCGGTCGAAGGCGAGGACACCGACGAGGATGAAGCCCGCGTGCGCGATCGAGGAGTAGGCGAGCAGGCGCTTCATGTCGGTCTGCGTCACCGACAGCACCGAACCGACGACCATGGTGAGCAGGGCGACGAGGACGAGCGCGTTGGTCCACTCCCAGCGGCCGGTGTCGAGGCCGACGTAGCCGAGGCGCAGGATCGCGCCGAACGCGGCGGCCTTGGTGCACGCGGCCATGAAGCCGGTGACCGGCGTCGGGGCGCCCTGGTAGACGTCAGGCGTCCACGCGTGGAACGGTACCGCGCCGACCTTGAAGAGGAGGCCGACGAAGACGAGGAACGCACCGGGCACCAGCAGGCCGTTCATCGCGAGCGGTCCGGCCGCGATCGCCTTGGACAGGTCACCGAAGTAGACCGAACCGGCGTAGCCGTAGAGCAGGGCCGTGCCGAAGAGGAAGAAGGCCGAGCTGAAGGCACCGAGCAGGAAGTACTTCAGGGACGCCTCCTGCGAGAGGAGGCGGCGACGACGCGCCAGGCCCGAGAGGATGTAGAGCGGCAGCGAGAGCACCTCGAGGGCCACGAACATGCCGATGAGGTCGTTCGTCGTCGGGAAGAGCATCATGCCGAAGATCGCGAACATCGTCAGCGGGAAGACCTCGGACGTCAGCGCGCCCGCGCGGGCGGCCGCCGTCTCGGTGGCCGAGCCCGGCGTCGACGCACCGCTCGGGGTGAAGGCGTCGGGACCGACGCCGCCGAACCGCTCGGCCATCGTCAGGACGCCCAGGACACCCAGGAGCAGGATCGTGGCCTGCATGAAGAGGGCCGGTCCGTCGATGGCCAGGGCGAAGAGCTGGCGGTTGGTCGAGCCGTCCGTCAGACCCATCGTCAGGCCCTGGTGCTTGGCCGCGAGGATGATCGCCGCGGCGGCCGCGAGCAGGCCCGCGACGGCGAGCGTCACCTGGATGGCGTGGCGACGCTCCCGCGAGGCGAACGCCTCGACGAGGACGCCGATGAGCGCCGTGCCGAAGACGATGAGCAACGGCAGGATCGCGAGGTAGTCGACGTTCGACTGCTGGAACGCTGCGGGAAGCGTGGGCAGCGCCAGCGGAGCGACGGCGGTCACTTCGAGCTCCCTTCGGCCACGGTGCCGGCCGGGTTGAGGTTCGGAATGGCTTGCTGGACGTGCGACAAGGTCTTGTCGACGGCCGGGTTGATCACGTTCAACGCGAGGTTCGGCAGGAAGCCGAGCACGACGAAGGCGGCGATCAACGGGGCGGCGACGAGCTTCTCGCGCGTCGTCAGGTCACGCACGGCGGTGAGGCCGCGACGGCCGCGCTCGTCGAGCCGGTCGTGCTCGCGCTCGCCCACGAGGCCCTCGGGCTTCGGGCCGGTCATGACCTTCTTGTACATGAGCAGGATGTAGAGCGCGGCGAGGATGATGCCGGACGTCGCGATGACCGTGGCCACCGGCTGCGTGGAGAAGCTGCCGACGAGCACGAGGAACTCCGAGACGAAGCTCGACAGGCCCGGGAGGGCCAGCCCTGACAGGCCCGCGACGAGGAAGATGCCCGCGAGCGCAGGGGTGATGCGCTGCCACCCACCGAAGTCGGGGATGCGCTTGCTCCCCCTGCGCCGGACGAGCATCGCGGCGAAGAGGAACAGCGCCGCCGTCGAGAAGCCGTGGTTGACCATGTAGAGCGTCGATCCGCCCTGGCCCACCGACGTGAAGGCGAAGATCCCCAGCACGATGAAGCCGAAGTGGCTCACCGAGGTGTAGGACACGAGGCGCATCATGTCGGTCTGGCCGATCGCGAGGAGCGCACCGTAGATGACGGAGAGCACCGCGAGGGCCACGACGACGGGCGTCGCCCACGTGCTCGCCTCCGGGAAGAGCTGGAGGCAGAAGCGGATCATCCCGAACGTGCCGACCTTGTCGAGCACGCCGACGAGCAGCGTCGCCGTCGCGGGCGAGGACTCGGTGGCGGCGTCGGGCAGCCACGTGTGGAACGGCACCATCGGGGCCTTCACCGCGAAGGCGAAGAAGAAGCCGACGAAGAGCAGCCGCTCGGTGGTCGGGTCGAGCGAGAGACCCGTGAGGCGCTCGATGAGGAAGCCGTCGGTCCCGCCGGGGCCCTGCAGGTAGAGGGCGATGACGGCGACGAGCATGATGAGCCCGCCGGCCAGCGAGAAGAGGAGGAACTTCATCGCGGCGTACTGCCGGCGCGGCCCGCCGAAGCGGCCGATGAGGAAGTAGACCGGGATGAGCATGGCCTCGAAGAAGACGTAGAAGAGGAACACGTCGGTGGCGGCGAACACCCCGACCATGAACGTCTCGAGCACGAGGATGAGCGCGAAGTACGTCTTGACGCGCTGGCCGCCCCGGGGGCCGGCCTCCTCGGGCACGTCGTGCCAGGCGGCGAGCAGGCAGATCGGGGTCAGCACGAGCGCCATGAGGATGAGCACGAGCGCGATGCCGTCGACGCCGAGCGAGTAGCTGACGCCGAACTGCGGGATCCACGAGTGCTGCTCACCGAGCTGGAACTGCTTGCTCGAGGCACGGTCGAACTGCGTCGCGGCGATGATGCCGACGACGAGCGTGACGACGGAGAACCCGATCGCCATCCGCTTGGCGTTCTCGGCGCTCCCCGGTACGAAGGCGACGACGAGCGCGCCCACGAGGGGGATGAGGCCGAGGATCGTCAGCCAGGGGACGGTGGACATTGCGGTCATCAGGACATCACCCAAAGAGCACCGAGGATGGCGACGACACCAGCGAGCATCGTCAGGGCATAGGAGCGCGCGAAGCCGTTCTGCAGCTTGCGCAGGCGGGAGCTCGTCCCGCCGACGAGGGCGGCGAGGCCACCGGCCGCACCGTCCACGCCCTTGCTGTCGGCGAAGACGAGCGAGCGCGTGAGGTGGATGCCGGGCCGCATGAGGAGGGCCTCGTTGACCTGGTCCTGGTAGAGGTCCTTGCGGGCCGCCTGCGTGAGCAGCGAGCCCGCCGGGGCCGTGACCGGCACCTCGTCACGCCAGTAGCGCAGCCACGCCAAGGCGCCACCGGCGGCGACGAGGACGAGCGTCAGGGCCATGAGGACCGGCACCGGGATGACCGGGTGGGCGCCCTCGGGCTCGGCGCCGGTGACCGGCTCGAGCCAGGAGGTGAAGAGTCCCGTCGGGCCGAGGATCAGACCGAGGAAGGCCGAGCCCACCGCGAGGACGATCATCGGGACCGTCATGAGCTTGCCCGACTCGTGCGGGTGCACGTCGTCGGTCCAGCGCTTCTTGCCGTGGAAGGTCATGAAGAACAGGCGCGACATGTAGAAGGCCGTGATGCCGGCACCGAGGAGGGCGGCCAGACCGAAGACCCACGGGCGCCAGCCCTCGCCGATGAAGGCGGCCTCGATGATCTTGTCCTTGGACCAGAAGCCCGAGAACGGGGGCACGCCGAGGATGGCGAGCCAGCCGACGGCGAACGTCGCCCACGTGATCTTCATGGCGCCGGACAGGCCGCCGAAGCGGCGCATGTCGACCTGGTCGTTCATGCCGTGCATGACCGACCCGGCCCCGAGGAACATCCCGGCCTTGAAGAACCCGTGCATGAGCAGGTGGAAGATCGCGAACGCGTAGCCGACCGGGCCGAGGCCTGCGGCGAGCATCATGTAGCCGATCTGGCTCATCGTCGAGGCCGCGAGGGCCTTCTTGATGTCGTCCTTGGCGCAACCGACGATCGCACCGAAGAGCAGTGTGATCGCGCCGACGATGACGACGACGAGCTGGGCCGTGGGCGCCGCCTCGAAGATCGGCGCCGAGCGCACGACGAGGTAGACGCCGGCGGTGACCATGGTCGCGGCGTGGATGAGCGCCGAGACCGGCGTCGGGCCGGCCATGGCGTCACCGAGCCAGCTCTGGAGCGGGAACTGCGCCGACTTGCCGCAGGCGCCGAGCAGGAGCATCAGGCCGATGGCCGTCATGAAACCCTGGTTGGCGTTGCTGCCGGCCGCGCCGAGCACCGTCGCGAAGTCGACCGCACCGAAGTGGAAGAACATCACGATGATCGCGATGGACAGACCGAAGTCACCGACGCGGTTGGCGACGAACGCCTTGTTGGCCGCGGTCGCGTAGGCCGGGTTGTAGTTCCAGAAGCCGATGAGCAGGTAGCTCGCGAGGCCGACGCCCTCCCAGCCGACGTAGAGCAGCAGGTAGGAGTTGGCGAGGACGAGCAGCAGCATCGCCGCGACGAACAGGTTGAGGTAGGCGAAGAAGCGCCGCTTGTCGGCGTCGTGCTCCATGTACCCGATCGAGTAGACGTGGATGAGCGAGCCGACGAAGGTGATGAGCAGGACGAAGACCATGGACAGCTGGTCGACGAGCAGCCCCGCGCTCACCTTGAACGAGCCGGCGGCGATCCAGTCGAAGAGGTCGATGCCGACGGCGCGGTCCTCGGCACCACGGCCGAGCATCGCGAGGAAGACGAGTGCGCCGACGACGAACGCACCCCAGGAGAGGGCGGTCGCGAGCACGGGCCCGAACCTGTCGGTGCGGCGACCGCCGAGGAGGAGCACGGCGGCACCGAGCAGCGGCAGCGCGACGAGCAGCCACGCGTATGCCGTCACCCCGGTGGCGGCGTGCGCCTCACCTTCGTGCGTGGCGAGGCCCGCGGCATACGTGCTCAGCGTGCTCGACGAGCTCGCGAGCGTCTGGACGAGAGTTCCCATTCTGGCCGGCGCTCCTTACAGCTTCAGCAGGTTGGCGTCGTCGACCGAGGCCGAGCGGCGGGCGCGGAAGATCGCCATGATGATGGCGAGTCCCACGACGACCTCCGCGGCTGCGACGACCATGACGAACAGGGCCATGACCTGCCCGTCGAGGGCGCCGTGCATCCGGGAGAAGGTGACGAGGGCGAGGTTCGTCGCGTTGAGCATGAGCTCGACGCCCATGAAGACGATGATCGCGTTGCGTCGGACCAGCACTGCAGCCGCGCCGATGGCGAAGAGCAGCACCGAGAGGTAGACGTAGTGCATCGGGCTCACTTGGACCGACCCTCCTCGATCTCGCGCTCCATGTGGCGCTCGACGTCCTTGAAACCGTCGGTCGTCGCGACCTGGTCACGGGCCACGAGGACGCGCGAGACGGACAGGTCGCTCGGCGTGCCGTCGGGCAGCAGCGCCGGGGTGTCGACCGCGTTGTGGCGGGCGTAGACACCCGGCGCGGGCAGGCCCGCGACGTTCTTGTTGTCGCGGACGCGCTTGGCGGCCCACTCGGCCTGCGTGATGCGCGGCGTCAGGCGCTCGCGGTGCGCGAGCACCATGGCGCCGAGGGCGGCCGTGATGAGCAGGGCCGAGGTGACCTCGAAGATCCAGACGTACTGGCCGAAGATCAGTTCGGCGAGGCCCGTCACGTTGCCGGTCTCGGCGTTGGACGCGACGAGCTTGTCCATCCCGGCCTGCACCGTCTGCTCGTCCATGACGACGCGGCCCAGCGAGAAGACGAGGATGCCGGCGAGACCGATGACGAGCAGCAGCGAGGCCCAGCGCTGACCCTTGATCGTCTCGACGATCGAGTCGGACGAGTCGACGCCGACGAGCATGAGGACGAAGAGGAAGAGCATCATCACGGCGCCGGTGTAGACGAAGATCTGCACGATCCCGAGGAAGTCGGCCTTCTGCATGATGTAGAAGACGCCGAGGATGCACATGACCAGGGCCATGCCGAGGGCGGCGTGGACGGCCTTCTTGGCGAAGAGCAGGCCCAGCGCGGCGAGGACCGCGATCGGGGCGAGCAGCCAGAAGCCGACGGCTTCGGCGGTGGAGGTCACGGGTTGGCCCCTTCCCTGGTCTCTGCTGCGGTCGGGTGGCTGGAGTGCACGATGTCGTGGGCCCCAGGCACCGCGGCCCCGACGTTGCCGGGCCCACCGGCATACGCGTCGTCCTCGTCGTCGGCCGCGTCGCGGGCGTCGACGTAGGCGCGCTGCGCGGCGGTCGGCTCGCTCACCTTGCCCTGGTAGTAGTCGCGCTCCTCGAGCCCGTCGGACATCGGGAACGGCGTCTGGAGCATGCCGCTCTGGAGCGGGGCGAGCAGCTGGTCCTTGGTGAAGATCAGCTTGCCGCGGTCGTTGTCGGCGAGCTCGTAGAAGTTCGTCATCGTCAGGGCGCGCGTCGGGCACGCCTCGATGCACAGGCCGCAGAAGATGCAGCGCAGGTAGTTGATCTGGTAGACGCGGCCGTAGCGCTCGCCCGGGCTGAAGCGGCCCTTGCCACCCTGGTCGAGCGGGGTGTCGTCGTTGTCGGCACCCTCGACGAGGATCGCGTCGGCCGGGCAGGCCCACGCGCACAGCTCGCAGCCGATGCACTTCTCGAGGCCGTCCGGGTAGCGGTTGAGCTGGTGGCGACCGTGGAAGCGCGGCGCCGTGGGGCGCGGCTTCTCGGGGTACTCCTCGGTCGCGACCTTGCGGAACATCGTGGAGAACGACACCCCGAAACCGGCCACCGGCGCGAAGAGCTCGGACAGGAAGCCCTTGCTGCGGTCGTCCTGGCCGGGTCGCTGGTCACGGGGCGCGCCGACCTCCGAGCCCCTGCCGGGGCTCTGGGGTGACACGTCCTTGCCGACGGTGTCGTCAGCCATGGTCCTCCTCCTTGACGGCGGTCGAGGTGCTCGAGGTGCCGGCGGTCGTCAGCACGGGCTCGCGGGACGCCGCCAGCTGGTGGCCCGACCGGGTCGGCTCGTTGAGGCGCTGACCCGGCAGCGGCGGGACGGGGTAGCCGTCCTCGAAGGGGTCGATCTCCTCCGGCGGGGTCACGTCCTCGGCGGCGGCACGGGCGGCGCGCTTGTCGTCCCAGATCCACGCCGCGGCGAGGGCGATGACGGCGACGATGCTGACGATGACGACGGTCGCGACGGACAGCTCGCGCCCGGCGAAGGTCAGCTTGCTGTCACCGAGGAAGCCGAGCTGCGCGCCGCGGATGAAGGCGACGGCCACGACCCAGGCCAGGGTGATCGGGATGAGGAACTTCCAGCCGAAGCGCATGAACTGGTCGTAGCGGACACGCGGCAGCGAGCCACGCAGCCAGACGAACATGAACATGAACAGCCACAGCTTGGCGGTGAACCACAGCAGGCCCCACCAGCCGCCGCCGAACATGTTGTCGTTGATCGCGGAGATGAACGGCGGGGCCTGCCAGCCACCGAGGAAGAGCGTGGTGGCCAGGGCCGAGACGGTGAACATGTTGACGTACTCGCCGAGGAAGAACATCGCGAAGCGCATCGAGGAGTACTCGGTGTGGAAGCCACCGGTCAGCTCGCCCTCGCCCTCGGCGAGGTCGAAGGGCAGGCGATTGGTCTCGCCGACCATGGTGATGACGTAGACGGCGAAGCTGAAGAACGCCGGAAGGATGTACCAGAGCGAGCTCTGCGCCGAGACGATCGCAGAGGTCGACATGGAACCGCTGTAGAGGAAGATCGCGACGAGCGAGAGTCCCATGGCGATCTCGTAGCTGATGACCTGGGCGGTCGAGCGCAGGCCACCGAGCAGCGGGTAGGTCGAGCCGGAGCTCCACCCGGCGAGGATGATGCCGTAGACGCCGACCGAGGCGACGGCGAGCACGAGCAGCACGGCGACGGGGACGTCGGTGACCTGCAGCGGCGTCTCGTGGCCGAACATCGAGACGGTGCCGCCGACCGGGATGATCGCGAACGACACGAAGGCCATCGTCGCGGCGAGCAGCGGCGCGAGGGTGTAGATGAGCTTCTCGGCGTTGGCCGGCGTGATGTCTTCCTTGAGCATCGACTTCATGCCGTCGGCGAGCGTCTGGAGCAGACCGAAGGGACCGTTGCGGTTCGGGCCCGGGCGCTGCTGCATGCGGCCGATGACGCGGCGCTCGAACCAGATGACGAGCAGCGTCGAGACGAGCAGGTAGACGAAGATGCCGACGGCCTTGATCAGGGCCACCCACCACGGGGTGTCGCTGAAGTCGGCCGTGGGGTTCTCGGACACGGGCAGCGTGGCTGCCACCCCGTATGCGGTCAGGCCGAGGCTCATGCCGCACCACCCTTCGTGACGTGGACGCGGCCACCGGCGTCGGTACCGAGGCCCGAGCGGATCGAGCAGTCCTGGTGGGTCGAGTCGCTGGTGGAACGCGAGTTGGTCGGGAGCCAGACGACGCCGTCGACCATCCCCTCGGTGACGACGGCGGGCAGCGTGACGCTGCCGGCCGGGCCGGAGACCGTGACGTGGTCGCCCTCGACGAGCCCGAGCCCGGCGGCCGAGGCCTCGGACAGACGGGCCACGGCGAGCGGTGCGGTGCCGGCGAGGAACGGCTCGCCGTCCTGCATGCGGCCGGCGTCGAGGAGCGTGGCCCAGCTCGACAGGACGAAGTCGCCGCTGCCGTCGGGGCCGGTCGCGACGCGCTGGCCGTCGGGGGCGCTCGTGGCACGGGCGCCACCCCACGGGCCGAGCGCCTCGAACTGGGCGTGGATCTCGCGCTGGGTGCGGGTCTCGAGGAAGACGCCCATCTCGCTCGCGAGCATGTCGAGGGCGCGGTGGTCGCTGACCGCGTTGGTCTCGAGGGCCTCCTCGAAGGCGCGGACGCGGCCTTCCCAGTTGACGTAGGTGCCGGTCTTCTCGGACTGCGAGGCGACGGGCAGCACGACGTCGGCGACGGCCGTGACCGGCGACTCGCGCAGCTCGAGCGAGACGACGAAGGCCTTCTCGAGCGCCGCGGTGGCGGCCGGGTCACCGAGGTCGGACGGGTCGACACCACCGACGACGAGGGCCGCGATGTCGCCGGCCGCAGCGGCCGCGACGATGCCGGCCGTGTCGCGGGCCGGGGTGGCCGGGACCTGGTCGACGTCCCACACGCGGGCGACCTCGGCGCGCGCCGAGGCGTCGGAGACCGGGCGTCCGCCGGGCAGGAGCGCACCGAGCGCACCGGCCTCGAGGGCACCGCGCTCCCCCGCCCGACGCGGCACCCACGCGAGGCGGGCACCGGTGGCGACGGCGAGGTCGGCCGCGGCGCGCAGGGCACCGGGCGAGGTGGCGAGGCGCTCACCGACGAGCACGACGCCGCCGGCACCGAGGGCCTCGCGAGCCTTCGCGCCGAGCTCGGTCGAGCCGAGGTCGGTCAGGGCCGAGGCCTCGTCGCCAGGGACGGTCGGCAGCAGCGTGCCGCCCACCTTGGTCAGGCCGCGCGTCGGGTGGGACGCGACGGCATACACCTGCGTCTGGTGCTTGCGGAACGCCTTGCGCAGGCGCAGGAACACGATGGGGCTCTCGTCCTCGGGCTCGAAGCCCACGAGCAGGACGGCCTTGGCCGCCTCGAGGTCGGCATACGTGACGGCGCCGCCATCGGGTCCCGTGGCGGCGACGTGCTCGGCGAGGAAGGCGACCTCCTCGGCCGAGTGCGGTCGCGCCCGGAAGTCGACGTCGTTGGTGCCGAGCACGACGCGCGCGAACTTGCCGTACGCGTAGGCGTCCTCGGCGGACACGCGTCCACCGACGAGCACGCCGGCCGTGGTGCCGGCGAGACCGGCCGCGGCTGCGGCGAGGGCCTCGGGCCAGCCGACCACCTGCAGCTCGCCGTCGGCGTCCCGGACCATGGGCAGCTCGACGCGGTCGGGCAGCGTGGCGTACGTGAACGCCCAGCGGCCCTTGTCGCAGTTCCACTCCTCGTTGACGGCCTGGTCCTCGGCCGCCATCCGGCGCAGCACGACGCCGCGGCGGTGGTCGGTGCGGGTCGCGCAGCCGCTCGCGCAGTGCTCGCAGACCGACGGCGTCGACACGAGGTCGAAGGGGCGGCTGCGGAAGCGGTAGGCCGCACCGGTCAGCGCGCCGACCGGGCAGATCTGGACGGTGTTGCCCGAGAAGTAGCTCTCGAACGGCTTCTCCTCGTAGATGCCGATCTGCTGGAGCGCACCACGCTCGACGAGCGCGATGAACGGGTCACCGGCGACCTGGTCGGAGAAGCGGGTGCAGCGGGCGCAGAGCACGCAGCGCTCGCGGTCGAGCAGGACCTGCGAGGAGATGTTGACCGGCTTGGGGTAGGTGCGCTTGACGTCGTCGAAGCGCGACACCGGACGCCCGGCGCTCATCGCCTGGTTCTGCAGGGGGCACTCGCCGCCCTTGTCGCAGACCGGGCAGTCGAGCGGGTGGTTGATGAGGAGCAGCTCCATGACGCCCTGCTGCGCCTTGTCGGCGACCTTGGACGTGGCCTGCGTGTTGACGACCATGCCCTCGGACACCGTCATCGTGCACGAGGCCTGCGGCTTCGGCATGGGGCGGACGTTGCCCTCGCGGTCAGGCATCGCGACGTCGACGAGGCACTGGCGGCACGCCCCGACGGGGTCGAGCAGCGGGTGGTCGCAGAAGCGCGGGATCTCGACGCCGATCGTCTCGGCGGCGCGGATGACGAGCGTGCCCTTGGGGACGCGGACGGGCACGCCGTCGATCGTCAGGCTGACGTGGTCGGGCGCCGTGGGCGCCTTCGTCTCCGTCGTGGCGGTCATGCGGACACCATCCCGCTGGACTCCTTGGTCTGGACGTCGAAGAGGACCGACTTCTCGGGCGGGAAGAGCTCGTGGGCCGGCGCGTGCATGCCGGCCTCGAACTCCTCGCGGAAGTACTGCACGGCCGAGGTGATCGGGCTCGTGGCCGCGTCACCGAGGGCGCAGAAGCTGCGGCCGAGGATGTTGTCGCAGATGTCGACGAGCTTGTCGATGTCGTCCTGCGTGCCCTGGCCGTTCTCGATGCGGTTCATGATCTGGCGCAGCCACCACGTGCCCTCACGGCACGGCGTGCACTTGCCGCAGGACTCGTGGGCGTAGAAGTCGGTCCAGCGCGCGACGGCGCGCACGACCGACACGGTCTCGTCGAAGACCTGCAGGGCACGCGTGCCGAGCATCGAGCCGGCCGCGGCGACCGAGTCGAAGTCGAGGGGCACGTCGAGGTGCTGGTCGGTGAAGATCGGCGTCGAGCTGCCACCCGGCGTCCAGAACTTCAGCTTCTTGCCGCCGCGCATGCCGCCGGCGAGGTCGATGAGCTCGCGCATCGTGATGCCGAGCGGGGCCTCGAACTGGCCCGGGTTGGCGACGTGGCCCGAGAGGCTGAAGATGCCGAAGCCCGTGGACTTCTCGGTGCCCATGCCCTTGAACCAGTCGGAGCCCTCGAGGATGATCCCGGGCACCGAGGCGATGGACTCGACGTTGTTGACCGACGTCGGGCGGGCGTAGAGACCGGCGGCACCGGGGAACGGCGGCTTGAGGCGCGGCTGGCCGCGGCGGCCCTCGAGCGAGTCGAGCAGCGCCGTCTCCTCGCCGCAGATGTAGGCGCCGGCGCCGGCGTGCACGGTGATGTCGACCTTGACGCCCTTGCCACCGACGTTGTCGCCGAGGTAGCCCGCGGCACGGGCCTCCTCGACGGCGCGCAGCAGGCGGCGGTAGACGTGGACGACCTCACCGCGGAGGTAGATGAACGCGTGCTCGCAGCCGATGGCGTACGAGGAGATGGCCACCCCCTCGATGAGCGCGTGCGGGTTGGCCATCATGAGCGGCACGTCCTTGCACGTGCCCGGCTCCGACTCGTCGGCGTTGACGACGAGGTAGCGCGGGCCGCCGTCGGGCGGCGCCATGAACGACCACTTCATGCCGGTCGGGAAGCCGGCACCACCACGACCACGGATGCTGGAGTCCTTGACGGCGTCGATGATCGCCTGCGGCTCCATGTCGAGCGCCTTGGTCAGGGCCTTGTAGCCGTCGTGGCGCTCGTAGGTCGCGAGGGTCCAGGACTGCGGGTCGTCCCAGAACTTCGTGAGGATCGGGGTCAGGGTGTCGGTCACTGCGATCCGTCCTTCCCGTCGGGCTGCGACGAGTGCGAGCCGTTGCTGCTGTTGGCACCAGGGGCGACCCAGCCGCGGTCGTTGGCGATCTTGAGACCGAGCAGGGACGCCGGACCGGCGCCCACGCCCTCGTCGGCGCGGCCGTCCTCGAAGCCCGCGAGGACCCGCGAGACCTCCTTGAACGTGCAGACCTTGGCGGCGCCGCGCGTCGGGGCGACGTCCTTGCCGGCGCGAAGGTCCTCGACGAGCCCGATCGTGCTCTCCGGCGTCTGGTTGTCGAAGAACTCCCAGTTGGCCATGACGACCGGCGCGTAGTCGCACGCGGCGTTGCACTCGACGCGCTCGAGGGTGATCCTGCCGTCGTCGGTCGTCTCGTCGTGGCCGATGCCGAGGTGCTCGGAGAGCCGGTCGAAGATGAGGTCGCCGCCCATGACCGCGCACAGCGTGTTGGTGCAGACGCCGACGGTGTAGTCACCGTTGGGGTGGCGCTTGTACTGCGTGTAGAAGGTGGCGACACCGCTCACCTCGGCCTCGGTGAGGTCGAGCACCTCCGCGCAGAAGCTCACGCCGCGGCCCGCGACGTAGCCGTCGACCGACTGCACGAGGTGCAGCAGCGGCAGCAGCGCCGAGCGCTTCTGCGGGTAGCGCGAGATGACCTCGGCGGCGTCGACGTGCAGCTTCTCGAGGACGTCGGCGGCATACGGCGCCTTGGACTCGGGGCTGACGTGCAGGTGGCCTGAAGCGTCGTGACCGCTCAACGGTCCACACCTCCCATGACGGGGTCGATCGAGGCCACGGCGACGATGACGTCGGCGATCTGGCTGCCTTCGCACATCGCGGCCACGGCCTGCAGGTTGTTGAAGCTCGGGTCGCGGAAGTGCGCGCGGTAGGGGCGGGTGCCCCCGTCGGAGACGACGTGGCAGCCGAGCTCGCCCTTCGGCGACTCGATGCCGACGTAGGCCTGTCCCGCCGGCACCCGGAAGCCCTCGGTGACGAGCTTGAAGTGGTGGATCAGGGACTCCATCGAGGTGCCCATGATCTCGCGGATGTGGTCGAGGCTGTTGCCGAGACCGTCGCTGCCGAGCGCGAGCTGCGCGGGCCACGCGATCTTCTTGTCGGCCACCATGACCGGGCCCTCGTTCGCCTGGAGGCGGTCGGTCGCCTGCTCGATGATCTTCAGCGACTCGTACATCTCGTCGATGCGGATCCGGAGACGGCCGTAGGCGTCCTGGCTCGTGCGGGTCTTGATCTCGAAGTCGTAGGTCTCGTAGCCGCAGTAGGGGTCGAGCTTGCGCAGGTCGTGCGGCAGGCCGGTCGAGCGGAGCACCGGGCCGGTGATGCCGAGCGCCATGCAGCCGGCGAGGTTGAGCACGCCGACGTCGACGGTGCGGCCCTTGAGGATGGGGTTCTCGTTGAGCAGCGCCTCGAGCTCGCCGAGACCACGGCGCACCTCGGGGACCATCTCGCGGAGCGCGTCGATGGCGCCGGGCGGCAGGTCCTGCGCCACACCGCCGGGGCGGATGTAGGCGTTGTTCATGCGCAGGCCCGTGATCATCTCGATGACGCGGAGCAGTCGCTCGCGCTCGCGGAAGGCGACGGTCATGACCGTCGTCGCGCCCATCTCCATGCCACCGGTGCCGAGGCAGATGAGGTGGCTGCTGATGCGCGTCATCTCCATCATGAGCACGCGGATGACGTTGGCCCGCTCGGGGATCTGGTCCGTGATGCCGAGGAGCTTCTCGATGGCGAGGCAGTAGGCCGCCTCCTGGAACATGGGCGTGAGGTAGTCCATGCGCGTGCAGAACGTGACGCCCTGCACCCAGGTGCGGTACTCCATGTTCTTCTCGATGCCGGTGTGGAGGTAGCCGATGCCCGCGCGGGCCTCGGTCACCGTCTCGCCGTCGATCTCGAGGATGAGGCGGAGCACGCCGTGCGTCGACGGGTGCTGCGGCCCCATGTTGACGACGATGCGCTCCTCGCCGAGCGAGGTGGCCTCGTCGACGAGGTCGTTCCAGTCGCCGCCGGCGGCGTTGAAGACGTGGGCGCCCTCGCTGGCCTGCTCGTCGGCCACCGACGTGGCGTAGACGTCGTTGGCGCCGGGCTCCGGCACCTCGGTCTGGGTGAACTCGGTGTGCGTGCTCATCAGTTGTACGACCTCCGCTGGTCCGGCGGCGGGACGGTGGCGCCCTTGTACTCGACGGGGATGCCGCCGAGGGGGTAGTCCTTCCGCTGCGGGTGGCCCGGCCAGTCGTCGGGCATGAGGATTCGGGTGAGGGCCGGGTGGCCGTCGAACTCGATGCCGAACATGTCCCACGTCTCGCGCTCGTGCCAGTCGTTGGCCGGGTAGACGGAGACGATCGACGGGATGTGGCGGTCGTCGTCGGGGCACGAGACCTCGACGCGGACCCGCCGGCCGCCGTGGGTGATCGACAGGAAGTGGTAGACCGCGTGCAGCTCCTCGCCGGTGCGGTTCGGGTAGTGCACGCCCGAGACGCCGGTGACGATCTCGAAGCGCAGCGACGCGTCGTCGCGCAGGACGCGGGCGACGGCCAGCAGGTGCTCGCGGCGGACGTGGATCGTCATCTCGCCCCGGTCCACGACGACGCGGTCGACGGCCTCGCCGTAGGAGGCCGTGCCGCCGACGAGGCCGCGCTCGAGGTTGTCGGCGATCTCGTCGAAGTACCCGCCGTAGGGGCGCTCCGAGGCGCCGGCGACGAGGATCGGGCGGACGAGGCCGGAGTAGCCGGTCGTGTCGGCGCCCTGGGTCGCCCCGAACATGCCGTGGCGGACGCCGACGACCTCGGGCTCGGCGGGCGTGCGCTGCTGCGCGAGCTCGATCTCGTGGGGTGTCAGGCCGGAGGCCTGGTCCTTCGTCGTGTCGGCGTTCACGGCGTTCGTGTCGTCCTTCTTCTCGCCGTCGCTCATGCGAGCAGACCCTTCATCTGGTGCGTCGGCGTCGCCGAGAGGGCCGCGACCTCGGCGGCCTTGGCCGCCTCCTCGCGGTTGACGCCGAGCGGCGAGGTCTCGATCTGGTGGTGCAGCTCGATGATCGCGTTGAGCAGCATCTGCGGGCGCGGCGGGCAGCCGGGCAGGTAGATGTCGACCGGGATGATGTGGTCGACGCCCTGGACGATCGCGTAGTTGTTGAACATGCCGCCCGAGCTGGCGCACACACCCATCGAGATGACCCACTTGGGGTTGGGCATCTGGTCGTAGACCTGGCGCACGACGGGAGCCATCTTCTGGCTGACGCGACCGGCGACGATCATGAGGTCGGCCTGGCGCGGGGTCGCCGAGAAGCGCTCCATGCCGAACCGGGCGATGTCGTAGTCGGGCGTGCCCACGGCCATCATCTCGATGGCGCAGCACGCGAGGCCGAACGTGGCCGGCCAGATCGAGGCCTTGCGCATGTAGCCGGCGAGACCCTCGACGGTCGAGAGCAGGAACCCGGCTGGGAGCTTCTCTTCGAGACCCATTGCTTACTCCTTAACCTTTCCTGACGAACCCGGTGGACGCGTTCCCGCTGGTGCGGGTGCTCACGTGTGCAACGGGCGTCAGTCCCACTCGAGGCCGCCGCGACGCCAGACGTAGGCGTACGCGACGAACACCGTGAGGATGAACAGGACCATCTCGACCAGCGCGAAGAGGCCGAGCTTGTTGAAGGCCACCGCGAACGGGTAGAGGAAGACGGACTCGATGTCGAAGATGATGAAGAGCATCGCCGTCAGGTAGTACTTGATCGGCACACGGCCACCGCCGGCCGCCTGGGGCGTCGGCTGGATGCCGCACTCGTACGCCTCGAGCTTGGCGCGGTTGTAGCGCTTGGGCCCGACGACGAGCGAGGTGAAGACCGACAGCGCGGCGAACGCGAAGCCGAGCCCCAGCATGAACAGGATCGGGACGTAGGAGTTCATCCGAGGTCACGTGCCTTTCGGTCGTGCTTGACGTGCGAAGCAGGGGCGCAGGTGCGCGGCGCACCCATCCTAGGGGCGTCGGCATCGATTGTGCTCGGCGTCACAATGGCGCCGACGGGCGGGTGGCTCATGCGCTCGGAGCCAGCCGCGAGAGGGTGGTGATGAGGCGGTCGCTCGCGCCCTTGCTCGTGGGGTCGGCGAGGTTGGCCATGATCTTGAGCAGGAGCGGCATGAGCTTCCTGCGGGGCAGGCCGTACTTCGTCGCGAGCCGCATGACCTCGGGGTTGCCGATGGCGTGGGCGAACCAGCGACCGAGCGTGAAGTAGCCGCCCAGCTCGTCCTTCATGACCTTGGGGTATGCCGCGAGCACCCGTTCGCGCGCAGCGTCGCTCGGGCGCGCCATGGCCTGGGCGACGAGCTCGGCGCCGAGGCGCGCGGCCTCGAGGGCGTAGTCGATGCCCTCGCCGTTGAAGGGGTTGACCATGCCACCGGAGTCGCCGACGAGGAGCAGGCCGTCGGCGTAGAGCGGGGTGCGGTTGAAGCCCATCGGCAGCGCGGCGCCGCGGATCGGACCGGCCGACTCGTCGTGCTCGAGCTGCCACTCGGGATTGATGTCCTCGACCCAGCGACGCATGACGTCCTTGTAGTCGGTCTTCTGGAAGGCCGAGGTGGTGTCGAGCGTGCCGAGGCCGACGTTGGTGCGGCCGTCCTCGAGCGGGAAGAGCCAGCCGTAGCCGGGCATGAGGATGCGGTTGCCGTCGTCGTCGCGGCTCCACAGCTCGAGGTGGCTCTCGAGGTAGTCGTCGCGTTTCGGCGTCGTGTAGTAGGCGCGGACGGCCACGCCCATGACGCGGTCCTCGCGCTTGGGTCGGCCGACGGCTGTGGCGAGGCGGCTCGAGACGCCGTCGCTCGCGACGACGACGGGCGCGCGGTAGGAGACGGTCTCGCCCGTCGCGCGGCCGGCGTCGTCGAGGCGCTTGGCCGTGACGCCGGTGACGCGACCCGAGGAGTCGCGGAGCGGGGTGGAGACGCTCGTGCGCTCGTGGAGGCGCGCGCCCCGTGCCTCGGCGTGGCGGGCCAGGGTCTCGTCGAGCTGGGTGCGGGTGCGGACCATGCCGTAGCCCGGGAAGGCGTCGGACTCGGGCCAGTCGAGCTGCAGCGTGTGGCCGCCACCCTTGATGCGCAGGCCCTTGGTGCGCTGCCACCCCGTCGTGTCGACGCCCAGGGAGATGAGCTCCTTGGTCGCGCGGGGGGTCAGGCCGTCGCCGCAGATCTTGTCGCGGGGGAAGGCCGACTTCTCGAGGAGCACGACGTCGAGACCGTGGTCGGCGAGGTAGGCCGCCGTCGCGCTGCCGCCCGGACCGGCACCGACGACGATGACGTCGGCCCGCTCGACGGGTGCAGCACCAGGCCCCGAGGGGCTGGGCGCGACGCTCGAACTGGTCATGTCTCCCTGCACGCTTCCGAACCGCTTGTGAAGATCTTCACGAACTAACTTCGGGAGTCTATTCCCGCGATTTCGCGCTTGTCAGATAAGGCATGCCTAACTCTCGACACGCGGGCGGTCAGCGCTTGGTGCCGTGGTGCAGCGCGACGATGCCGCCGGTCAGGTTGGTCCAGCCCACCTGCTGCCAGCCGGCCGCCTCGACGATGCTGGCGAGCTCGCCCTGCGGCGGCCAGGCGCGGATCGACTCGGCGAGGTAGACGTAGGAGTCGGGGTTGCTCGACGTGCGGCGGGCGACCGGCGGGAGCGCGCGCATGAGGTAGTTCGAGTAGACGGTGCGGAAGACCTTGTTGACCGGCTGGCTGAACTCGCAGACGAGGAGCCGGCCGCCCGGCTTGGTGACGCGGAGGAACTCGCGCAGCGCGGTCTCGGCATCGGCGACGTTGCGCAGCCCGAAGCTCATCGTCACGACGTCGAAGCTCTCGTCGGCGAACGGCAGCCTCATCGCGTCGGCGGCCGTGAAGGCCATGTCCGGGCGACGCCGGCGACCGACCCGCAGCATGCCGAGCGAGAAGTCGGCCGGGACGACCTCGATCTCCTCGTTGGCCCACGGCTCGCTCGACGTGCCCGTGCCCGCCGCGATGTCGAGGATGCGCTCCCCCGGCTTGGCGTCGACGGCCTTGACGACGGCCCGGCGCCACAGCCGGTCCTGCCCGAGCGAGAGCACGTCGTTGGTCACGTCGTACTTCTCGGCGACGGTGTCGAACATCGACGCGACGTCGACCGGCTTCTTGTCCAGCTGCGCACGGGTCATGCGCTCATCCTCGCACCCACGACGGGTGTGGGTCGGGTCGCACCGGCGACCACGCGAGCAGGGTGGCTCACGATCGGCCGTAGAGTTGCCACCGATGTCCACGCTTCCCGCCCCCGAAGCGCCGTCCCCCGCCGCGGGACCGACGGTCGTCGTCCGCACGGTGCCCCTCGAGGCCGCGGACCCCTTGCTGGCCTACCTCCCCGCCGACGTCCCGCACGACGAGCTGCTCTCGTGGGTGCGCCGAGGCGAGGGCCTCGTCGGCTGGGGGTCGGCACTGTCGTTCGAGGCCCACGGCGACAGCCGTTTCCGCGAGGCCGAGGCCTGGTGGCGCGAGGTCAGCCGGCACGCCGTCGTGCGCGACGAGGTGGGCCGCCCTGGCACGGGTCTCGTGTGCTTCGGCTCCTTCCCCTTCGCCTCCGACTCCGCCGAGGCGGCCCGGCTCGTCGTCCCCTCGACGATCGTCGGCCGTCGGGACGGGCAGACCTGGCTCACGACGGTCTCTCTCGAACCGCAGCTCACGCTGCTCGAGAAGCCCTCTGTCGCAAGCGATCCCGAGCCTCCTCGTGACGTCGCCTTCGCCGACGGCCAGGTGTCCCCCGCCGACTACGCCCATGCGGTCGCCGACGCCGTCCAGCGCATCGGGGCGGGTGAGGTCGACAAGGTCGTCCTCGCCCGCGACCTCGTCGCGACGGCCTCCGGCCCCATCGACCCGCGCTGGCTGCTGCGTCGCCTCGCCGAGCGCTACGAGAACACGTGGGTCTTCTCGGTGGCCGGTCTCGTCGGAGCCACCCCCGAGCTGCTCGTGCGCCGCGACCAGGGACTCATCACCTCGCGCGTGCTGGCCGGCACGATCCGCCGCACCGGCGACGACGCCAAGGACCTCGCGCTCGCGGCCTCGCTCGCCCGCTCGTCGAAGGACCTCGAGGAGCACGAGTACGCCGTGCGCTCCGTCGCCGAGGCCCTCGCCCCGCACTGCTCGTCGATGAACGTGCCCGAGGCACCGTTCGTGCTGCACCTGCCCAACGTCATGCACCTCGCGACCGACGTCGCCGCCGTGAGCGCCGACGAGGCCTCGGCCCTGACGCTCGCCGCGTCGCTGCACCCCTCCGCCGCCGTCGGCGGGACCCCCACGGCCCGCGCGGTCGAGCTGATCGGCGAGCTCGAGCACATGGACCGGGGGCGCTACGCCGGCCCGGTGGGCTGGATGGACGCGAGTGGCGACGGCGCGTGGGGCATCGCCCTGCGCAGCGGCGCCATCGATCCCGGCAACCCGTCGCAGATCACGCTGTATGCCGGGTGCGGCATCGTCGCGGGATCCGACCCCGAGTCCGAGGTGGCCGAGTCCAACGCCAAGCTCATCCCGATGCGCGACGCGCTCGCGAGCGACTGATCGGGGCGACGGTGACCGCTCGTCGGAGTGCGCCTGAGGTCGCGCTGCACGTGCTCCAGCAGCTGTGGCTCGGCGGGGTGCGCGACGTCGTGCTCGCCCCGGGGTCGCGATCGGCACCCTTCGCCCTCGCCCTCGACGCGGCCGACCGGGCCGGCGACCTGCGCCTGCACGTGCGCGTCGACGAGCGGTCCGCGGGCTTCCTCGCGCTCGGTCTCGCCACCGGGTCACGCCGACCGGTCGCCGTCGTCACGACGTCGGGCACTGCCGTCGGCAACCTGCTCCCGGCGGTCATGGAGGCGCACCACACGGGGCGCCGGGTCGTCGTCGTCAGTGCCGATCGGCCCGAACGCCTGCGCGGAACGGGCGCCAACCAGACGACCGACCAGGTCGGCATCTTCGGCACCTTTGCGCCGTGCCACGACCTGACGGCGGCCACGCCCGACGACGAGCTGGCTGGCCTCGTGGCACAGGCGTGCTCGCGGCCCGGACCGACCCAGCTCAACGTCCAGCTCGACGGCGACCTGCTGCCCTCGGACGCCGACCCCGACACGTGGTGGCAGCGCCCCGGGCACGACGCCGCTGCGCCCTCCCTCCTCGCCTCGACCGACCTCACCAACTCCGCCCCGGCGGACCTCCGACACGAAACCGCAGCCGAACCCCACCACAACCCCGCCCCGGCGGACCTCCGACACGAAACCGCAGCCGAACCCCGCCACAACCCCGCCCCGGCGGAGGGTGCGCGCGGGGACCGGGCCGGACGGGGCGTCGAGCCGTCGGTGTCGGCGCCGACCGACGGCGAGGTGCTGCCGCTCGGGCCGCGCACGGTCGTCGTCGCGGGTGACGACGCCGGACCGGCCGCACGCCTGCTCGCCGAGGCCGCGGGCTGGCCGCTCGTCGCGGAGCCCACCTCGGGGGCGCGCATCGGCCGGCAGGCCCTGCGCACCGGACGGCTGCTGCTCACCACCGACCTGCGCGGGGACGTCGAGCGCGTCGTCGTCGTCGGCCACCCAACCCTGTCCCGCCCCGTCACGAGCCTCATCAGCGACCCGGGCCTCGAGGTCCTCTCCGTCCGAGCTCGTGACGGCGTGGCCACCGACCCGGGCCGGGTGGCGCGCGTGCTCGACGTCGTGCCGCGGGTCGAGGCCGCCGACGACCCGGCCTGGTTCGACGCCTGGCGTGACGCCGACCAGCGACTCGGCGCCCTCATCGACGCGGGACTCGTTGCGCCCGAGGGAGATCCGTCACGAGCCCCCGGGGACGGCGGCCTGTCGCCACTCGCCGTCGCGGCTGTCGTGGGCGCCGCGGTCGCCGCCGACACGACGCTCGTCGTCGGCTCGTCGAACCCCGTCCGCGACCTCGATGTCATGGCCACACCGTGGACGCCGCTCGAGCACCGCTTCGTCGTCGGCAACCGTGGTCTCGCCGGCATCGACGGCATGGTCTCGACGGCCGTCGGCGTCGCCCTCGGTCGCCCACGAGCCGCGCGCAGCATCGCCTACCTCGGCGACCTGACCTTCCTCCACGACACGAACGGCCTGCTCACGGGTCGCGGTCAGCGGCGGCCCGACCTCACCTTCGTCGTGCTCAGCGACGACGGGGGCGCGATCTTCAGCACCCTCGAGCAGGGCGACCGTCGCTATGCGAGTGCCTTCGAGCGCGTCTTCGCGACCCCGCACGGCACCGACCTCGAGGCGTTGTGTGCTGCGCACCACACGGCATACGAACGCGTCGACGACCTCGGTCGGCTTGCCGCGGCGCTCGCCGAGTCCCCCTCTGGCACCAGAGTCCTCGAGGTCCCCGTCTCTCGGGCCGACCGCCGGGCCGAGGCCGCCTGGCTGCGCGAGCTGGCTCAGCAGGTCGCGCCCCACCGCGACGACCGCCGCTGACCGGACGGGCGTCGGGTCAGCCCGGGGCGTCGGGGACCGGCCACTGGGACGGTGTGCCCGGCTCGGAGCGCACCGCCGCCGCGACGAGGTCGGCGCTGTCACGCGCCTCCCGCCCGTCGGACAGGTGGACGGTGTCCTCGAGGCCGATGCGCACGTCGTAGCCCGCAGCCTGCGCCCAGCGCAGCACCCGCCAGGTCCAGCGCCCCTCGCCGTGCACGAGGACCGGCACCGGCGACATCCCGAGCGCCGCGAGGATGCGCTCGGCCGCCCACGGCCCGTCGGAGCCGGGGGTCACACCCGGGATGAGCTCGACGAGCACCCGCTCGACCTGCCAGGGCCAGTTCGTCCCCACGTAGCGGCTGGCCGCCATGGGCGTCCAGATCCCCGCCTCGACGCCGGATCCGTTGTCGCGCAGGGCTGCCGCGACGTCCACCGCGCCCTCCTCGTGCCAGTTGACGCTCGCACAGTCCGGGCCGCCGAGGTCTGGCGACGGCCACTCCGACACGTGGGCGAGCTTGCGGCGGGCGCTGTCGACGATGCCGTCGCGCGTCGAGACGCTGACGCGGAGCCCCGGCGTCGCAGCCCGGATGGCGCTGACGGCGTCGACGACGTGCCGGGTCTCGAGCGTCTCGCGGCCGGACTCGTCACGCGGGTGCACGTGAACCATGAAGGCACCCGCCGCCACGGCGTCGGTCGCGGCGCGGGCGAGCTCGTCGGGCGTCTGCGGCACCGTGCGGTGCTGGCCGCGGGTGCGGTCACCGTTGAGGCAGGCCTGGATCATCGGGGGCTTCCCTCGGCGAGCACGGTGTGGCAGCGCACGAGCCGGTCACGCCACCACTGCTGCCGGTCAGGCGGAGCCGCGAGGTCCGCAAGCGCGTCGGGGTCGGCCACGGCACGACCGACCCCCAGGAGACCGCCCGACGGACGCCACGGGTCCGCCGAGACGTCGCGCTCGAAGAGACCCACCGTGCCGAGGCCGCAGGCGTGGTCGAGCGACGGGAGCGCCGCGGCGAGGGCCACCCCCGCAGCGATGCCGACGCTCGTGTCGAGCGCCGACGACACGACGGCGGGCAGCCCGCACGCCTCGACGACACCGAGCGCCGACGCCACACCACCGAGGGGTGCGACCTTGACGACGACGAGGTCCGCGGCACCGAGCCGGGCCACACGGATCGGGTCCTCGGCCTTGCGGATCGACTCGTCGGCCGCGATGAGCGCGTCGATCCCGTTGCGTGCCAAGGCGGTTCGTAGCTCGACGAGCTCCTCGACGCTGGCACAGGGCTGCTCGGCGTACTCCAGGTCGTATGCCGTGAGCCGCCGCAGCGCCGCCGTGGCGGTCGCGACGTCCCACCCTCCGTTGGCATCGACCCGGATGCGCGCCGAGGGACCCATCGCGGACCGGACGGCCGCGACCCGGTCGACGTCGTCGTCGAGCGTCTGGCCGCGCTCGGCGACCTTGACCTTCGCCGTCGTGCACCCGTCGAAGCGCGCGAGGACCTCCGGCACCCGGTCGGGGCCGACGGCCGGCACGGTCGCGTTGACGGCCACGGCGTCGCGCACGGGAGCGGGCCACACGGCATACGCCGCCTCGAGGGCCGCGGACAGCCAGCGCGCGGACTCGCGATCGGCGTACTCGACGAAAGGGCTGAACTCACCCCAGCCCGAGGGCCCTTCGAGGAGCAGGGCCTCGCGCACGTCGACGCCGCGGAAGCGCACCCGCATCGGCAGGGCGACGACGTGGGCCCGGGCGAGGAGCTCGTCGGCAGAAGGCAGCGTCGTCATGCCTCCATCATCACCGACGGAGCTCAGCGGGCCGGGAAGGCCTCGTGCCGGTCCTGCGTCGGGTCGGGCTGCGCCGGGACCGGCTGCGTCGGGGCGTGGTCGTCGTGCGGGAGCCCGCGGTCGTGGGAGCGACGGGCCCGACTGCCACAGGCGTGGCCGCGAGTGCGACCGGAGGCGTGCGGCAGCACCCAGAAGAGCCCGAAGAGCCACCAGAGGCCGTGACCCGACGCACCGAGCGCGACGGCGATGAGCACGACTCCGGCGATGATGAGGTTGCGTGGCGAGAACACGTCGGTCTCCTCCGTCCGCGGGACCGGTCGGCCCCGTACTCCCTCGACGGTAGGCCCGCGAAGCCCGACGGACCCGGTCCCTCTGTCAGCGCCTCCCCCTGACAGATGTCACCTCCGCCGGCTGGGACGGGGCGCTCACTCGACTGGGGCGGGGCGCTCACTCGAGTGGGAGAGGGGGCCGAGGACGACGTCGCGCGGGTCGTCGACGGCCACGGCGATGCGGTCGCGGAAGACCTGGCGCATCTGCGGCAGGGCATCGAGGGGGAAGAACCGCGCGTCGGTCGACTCGTCGTCACCCGGTCGGGGCTCGCCCGAGACCCAGCGGCACCGGAAGGTGTGGTCGAGGTACTGCCCGAGGTCGCCGTTGACGTGCGTCACGACGCCGCTCGCCGAGACCCAGACGAGCCGCTCGACCTCGGCGACGACGCACGCCTCCTCCTCGACCTCCCGGACGGCGGTGACGTGCGGGTCCTCGCCCGGGTCCACGATGCCGGTGACCGGTGTCCACGCGCCGTTGTCCGACCGCTTGACGAGCAGCACCTCGTCGGCGCCGTCAACGCCCGGGCGGAGCACGACCGCCGTGACCCCGGGCATCCAGAGCAGCTCCGTGCCGACCATGGTGCGCAGGTGGGAGACGTAGGGAGGGATCGGCATACGGCCGACCCTAACCCCGCCGATAGGGTCGGTCCGTGAGCAGCGAGCCGGGCCAGAGCGCCGTGTCCGAGACCTTCGACCCGAGCGAGTGGGCACCCGTCGAGGGCTTCGACCTGACCGACATCACCTACCACCGGCGCCGGCCCGTGGCCGGACGCCCCCACGCGGAGTCGGGGGTCGTCCGCATCGCCTTCGACCGTCCCGAGGTGCTCAACGCCTTCCGCCCGCACACCGTCGACGAGCTCTACCGCGCGCTCGACCACGCCCGCATGACGCCCGACGTCGGCGTCGTCCTGCTCACCGGCAACGGCCCGAGCCCCAAGGACGGCAAGTGGGCCTTCTGCTCGGGCGGCGACCAGCGCATCCGCGGGCGCTCCGGCTACCAGTACGCCGAGGGCGAGACGGCCGACACCGTCGACGCGGCCCGCACGAAGGCCCAGGGAGGGCGCCTCCACATCCTCGAGGTGCAGCGGCTCATCCGCACCATGCCCAAGGTCGTCATCGCCGTCGTGAACGGCTGGGCGGCCGGCGGCGGGCACTCCCTCCACGTCGTGTGCGACCTGACGATCGCGAGCCGCGAGCAGGCCCGCTTCAAGCAGACCGACGCCGACGTCGGCTCGTTCGACGCCGGCTACGGCAGCGCCTACCTCGCCAAGATGGTCGGCCAGAAGTTCGCCCGCGAGATCTTCCTCCTCGGGCGCACCTACTCCGCCGAGGACATGCAGCGGATGGGCGCCGTCAACATCGTCGCCGACCACGCCGACCTCGAGCGCGAGGCCCTGCAGGTCGCGACGGAGATCATGGGCAAGAGCCCGCAGGCGCAGCGGATGCTCAAGTTCGCCTTCAACCTCACCGACGACGGGCTCATGGGCCAGCAGGTCTTCGCCGGCGAGGCGACCCGTCTGGCCTACATGACCGACGAGGCCGTCGAGGGCCGCGACCAGTTCCTCGAGAAGCGCGAGCCCGACTGGTCGCCCTTCCCCTGGTACTTCTGACGCTCAGAGCCCGTCGACCAGGGCGACGGTGGCGGCCACGATCTGGCGCTGCGCCTCGGCCCGGCTGACCGTCGGGGTGCCGTCCCCGGGCTGGTCGCCGTAGTCACCGAAGTAGGAGTGCACGGCCCCCGTGACGGCGGTGTATGCCGTGTCGCCGGGCAGGAGCGGCCGGCTGGCCGCGATGTCGGCGGGCGTCGTGAAGCCGTCGCGGGTGCCGCTCACCGAGGCGACGGCGAGGTCGGTGCGCTCGGCCATGGAGTCGACCGGGTAGGACGCCCAGAGCACGAGTCCCTTGACGACGCCGGGGTGGTCGTGGGCGAACCCGGCGGCGACGACGCCGCCGAGGCTGTGCCCGGCGATCGTCCACGACGTCACCTCGGGATGACGGTCGATGAAGGCGTGGGGCGCCGTCGTGGCAAGGAAGCCGATGCCGAACGGCTGCTTGACGATGAAGACGATGACCCCCTGCCGGCTCACCTCCGACAGCATCGGCACGTAGGCGCGCGGATCGACGCGGGCGCCCGGCTGGAAGATCAGGCCGCGGGTCGGCGTGCCGCTCGTCGGCGCGATGACGATGTGGGCCGGCGCGTCCATGACGCGGACGTCGGCGCTGCCGGACATCGCGGCCACGGCCTCGGGGGTCGCCCCGAAGGGCCGCAGCCAGACGAGCGCCCCGAGCACGACGACCGTGACCAGGACCCCGGCCACCCGGCCGACGACACGGAGCACCGGTCGTGCGGTCCGACGTCGCGGGTCCGGCTCCGAGCGGTCCCGCACGAGGAGCACGACGCCGATGAGACCGCTCGCCGCGAGCGCGATGACCTGAGCCGGGTTGCCGGCCAGCAGGACGGTGTGGTCGAGCAGGAAGAGCACGAGCGGCACGACGAGCCAGAGGACCCCGAGCACGACGGTGAACCGCGCGCGAGGGCGCCGTCGGGCCCCGGCCCCGGTCCCCGCCAGTCCCTCGTCCGGCACGGTCGTCACGACCTGAGGGTAACCACGCGGAAGGGCGCAGCGGCGGCGTGGACGCCGGCATTCCGGAGGACGGACGGCCCTGCCGCGGCGAAGCCGGTGTCGGTCGCCCACCGGCCAGCGGGACAGGGCAGGATGTTGGAGTGGAACCGAGCGACGACCGCCGCGCCAGCCCTGGCCGTCGTGCGCCCGGTTCCGCGCCACGTGGTCGCGCCGCAGCAGGCGCCCCGCACGGGACCGACGGATCGGCCGCTCCCCCTCCCGCACCCGAGACCCCGGACGTGCCCGAGGGCGGCCGGCCCGCGGACTTCCGCCAGCCACCGCGCACGACCGCGGCCAACGCGACGCGCGCCGTCGGGCGCGGGCTCGGACGGGCCGCCACCGGCACCGCTCGCCTGACCGCACGCTCGGGTCGCTTCGCTGCCGCCAAGGCGCATGCGTACACCCACTCCGGCGGGGCCGGCGAGAGCGGTCTGGCCCGGATGACCGAGCTGCACGCGAGCCACACCGCGGGCGACACGATCATGACGCTGGCCCTCGCCGGCACCCTCTTCTTCAACCCGCAGACAGCCCAGGCCCGTGGCGACGTCGCGACGTTCCTGCTGCTGACGATGGTGCCCTTCGTCCTCGTCGCGCCGCTCATCGGGCCGCTCCTCGACCGCTTCTCGCACGGCCGGCGCTGGGCCATCGGCACGACGCTCGCCGTCCGGGCCTTCCTCTGCTGGGTGCTCGCCGAGGCCATCACCCACGACAGCGGCTGGCTCTTCCCGGCTGCGCTCGGGTGCCTCGTCGCCTCGCGGGCCTACACCATCACGCGCGCGGCAGCCGTCCCGCGGCTCCTGCCGCCGGGCACGACCCTCGTCAAGGCCAACTCCCGGGTCTCGATGGCCGGAGTCGTCGGTGCGGTCATCGGGGGCGCCCTGGGCGGGGTGGCGATGCTCGCCGGACCGTCCTGGGCCCTCCGCGTCGGCTTCGTCGTCTTCGTCGTTGCCACCGTCCAGGCGATCCGCCTCCCGGCGCGTGTCGACAGCTCGCTCGGCGAGGTCTCCATCGAGGACACGACACCGATCCCGGTGCGCGGCGCCCACGACGACCCGAGCGCGCCGGGGGCCGGCTCGCTCCGCGGCACCCGGCGCGGCTGGGGCGACGACCCGGCCCGGCGGCATACGTCCTCGGACGGCGACGCGCTCACCGTCGACTCGCTCGGGCCGCTGGGCCGCTTCCGCCGGCGCAAGCAGGCGATCCCCTGGCCGGTGATGCACGCGATGTGGTCGACGGGTGGCACCCGGGTGCTCACCGGCTTCCTCATCCTCTTCATGGCCTTCCTCGCCAAGGAGCACCCCATCGACGGCATCCGCGGCGAGCTCGTCCTCGCGTTCATCGCGGTCGCCATCGGCGTCGGCAACGGCATGGGCAGCGTCGTCGGCAACGTCGTGCGCGACCAGCGGCCCGAGCGCATCGCCATGGTGTCGGTCCTCGCCGCGACGGTCTGCTGCGTCGCGACGGGCATCTGGTACGGCGTGTGGACGCTCGTCGTGCTCGGCTTCGTCCAGGGCATGTCGGCGCAGCTGTCCAAGCTGGGCTTCGACGCGCTCGTGCAGCGCGAGGTCCCCGAGAACGTCCGCACGTCGGTCTTCGCCTGGTCCGAGACGATGCTGCAGGTGCTGTGGGTCGTCGGCGGCACCCTCGGCATCGTGCTCCCGCTCAACCCCTACGTCGGCTTCCCCGTCTGCGCGGTCGCGCTCGTCTGGACCGTCGCCATGGCCGCGCGCCAGCGCCGGCGCGCCGCCCCCACCGCACCCCCGAGAGCGAGACGTGCCTGATGGCCGCGCCGTCCCCCCGCCCGCTGGCGGTCCCCGCCGGACCCGCCGTCCTCGACGTGCTGCACGCCCTCGACGCGGCCCTGACCGGCCGCTCCCCCGTGCTGCCGTATGCCGCCGACACCCCGCCGCCGACCGTGCCGTCCCACGACCCGGCCGAGCTCCCCGACGGTCTCGCGGTCGCGATCGGCACGTCGGGCTCGACCGGCCGGCCCAAGCGCGCGCTGCTGACGGCGGACGCCCTCGAGCGGTCGGCGTGGGCCACCCACCAGGTGCTCGGTGGCAGCGGCGCGTGGCTGCTCGCCATGCCGGCCCACCACGTCGCGGGACTCCAGGTCCTGCTCCGGTCGCTCGCCTCGGGTGTCACACCGGAGGTGCTCGACCTGCGCGACGGCTTCTCGGTCGCGGCCTTCGCGGAGGCCGCGGCCCTGGTGCGGCCCACGAGCGCGGCACCCCGCCGCTACACCGCGCTCGTGCCGACGCAGCTGACCCGTCTCGTCGACGACCCCGTCGGGCTCGACGCCCTGCGCACCTTCGACGGGGTGCTCGTCGGCGGCGCGGCCACGCCGCCGGCCCTCGTCGAGCGCTGTCGCTCGCTCGGCGTCGCGCTGAGCCTCACGTACGGCATGAGCGAGACCGCCGGCGGCTGCGTCTACGACGGCATCCCGCTGCCCGTCAGCAGGGTCCACGTCGACAACGACCGGCACGTCGTGCTCGGCGGCGACACCGTCGCACACGGCTACCTCGGCGAGGCACGCCTCAGCCGTGACGCCTTCGCCGTCGACCCCGACGGCGTCCGGTGGTTCCGCACCGACGACCTCGGCCACTTCGACGACGACGGGCTGCTCGTCATCGACGGACGCGCCGACGACGTCATCAACACGGGCGGCCTCAAGATCAACCCCGGTGTCGTCGAGGACGCCATGACCCGGCACCTCGACGACGTCCTCGACGTCGTCGTGCTCGGCCTTCCCGACCCCGAGTGGGGCGAGGCCGTCTGTGCCGCAGTGACGCTCGTCGACCCGACCGGCCACCTGACGACTCGCGCCGTCCGCGAGAGACTGCGCGGCATCCTCCCGGACGCGGCCCTGCCGCGACGGGTCCTCGTGCTCGCCGAGATCCCCCAGCGGGGCCCCGGCAAACCCGATCGGGCCGCCATCCGACGCGCCGTGCAGGGCCTCGCCTGAGCGGTGGCAAGATGGGGGTGTCCCACCCGTCGCCGAAGGAGGTCGCCGTGCTGCGCGTCGTGCTGATCGCCCTCGTCGTCTTCGCCACGATCTACGCGCTGGTCGACTGCCTCCAGACCGATCGTCGGCTCGTGCGGATCATGCCCAAGACCGTCTGGCTGCTCGCGGTGCTCGTGCCCGTGCTCGGCCCGGTCTTCTGGCTCGTCGCCGGGCGCAGCGACGCCCGGGGCGGACCCGGTCCCGCGTCGCGCGGGCCCGGCCGCCGCCCACCCGGGCCCCGAGGCCCGATGGGCCCCGACGACGACCCCGACTTCCTCCGCAAGCTGTAGAAGGACCCCCCGGAACTCCATGGCCACCCTGTCCCAGTGGATCGAGGGCGCTCGCCCCCGCACGCTGCCCGCCGCCGTCTCGCCCATCCTCGTCGGCACCGGCGCCGCCTACCAGACCGGTCACGTCGTCTGGGCGTATGCCGTCCTCGCCCTCGTCGTCGCCCTGGCCCTGCAGGTCGGGGTCAACTTCGCCAACGACTACTCCGACGGCATCCGCGGCACCGACGAGGTGCGCGTCGGGCCGGTGCGGCTCGTGGGCCAGCGGCTCGCCGCACCCCGCTCGGTCAAGATCGCGGCCTTCGCGTGCTTCTTCTTCGCCGCGCTCATGGGACTCGCGCTCGTCGGGCTGTCGGAGCTGTGGATCATGATCCCGATCGGCGCGGCCGCGATCGTCGCGGCCTGGTACTACACCGGCGGCACGCGGCCCTACGGCTATCTCGGCCTCGGCGAGGTCTTCGTCTTCGTCTTCTTCGGGCTCGTCGCGACCCTCGGCACCATGGCGACGATGACCCCGCCGACCGCCGCCGGCTGGTGGGGCGCCATCGGCGTCGGGTCGCTCGCCTCGGCGATCCTCGTCGCCAACAACCTGCGCGACATCCCCACCGACCGCGAGCACGGCAAGCGCACGCTCGCCGTGCGGATGGGCGAGTCAGGGACCCGGGCCTTCTACGTCGCGCTGATCGCCGTCGCCTTCGTCATGACGGGCCTCGCCTCGCTCACCTCGCCGTGGGCCCTGCTCGCGCTCCTCGCGGCGCCGCTCGTCGTGCGGCCGATGCAGGCCGTCGTCGGGCGCGCCACGGGGCCCGGCCTCATCCCGGCCCTGGCCGGCACGGGGCAGTTCCAGCTCGCCTGGTCGCTGCTGCTCGCCGTCGGCCTGGCGCTCGGCCGCGTCTGACCCGGTGAACCGCTGAGCCGCTGAACCGCCGAGCCGCTGAGCCGCTGAGCCGCACCGGGTCGAGGTGATCCCTCGCGACCGGGGGCGACGGCATACCTCGGCATTCGGCTGACGGGAGCCACGTCCCGGTGCCACGGTGGACGCGTGTCCGAGGAGATCGACGTCGTCGTCATCGGGGCCGGGCAGGCGGGCCTCGCGACGAGCCACGAGCTCGACCAGCGCGGCGTCGAGCACGCCGTCCTCGAGGCGAGCGTGCCCGGGTCGTCGTGGCTCGGCCGGTGGGACAGCTTCACCCTCGTCGGCCCCAACCACACCGTCCGCCTGCCGGGCGCCGCCTACGACGGCGACGACCCCGGCGGCTTCATGACCCGCACGGAGGTGGCCGGGCACCTGCAGGCGTATGCCGGCCGGCTCGGTCGGGTGCGACAAGGGGTCCCCGTGCACGGGCTCTGGAGACGCCACGGCGCGTTCGAGCTGCGCACCGACGACGACACGATCCGCAGCCGCATCGTCGTCGTGGCGACGGGCGCCTACCAGCAGCCACTCCGACCGGCAGCGGTCGCCGGTCTCTCGCCGGACGTGCCGTGCATCGACGTGCTCGGCTACCGGAACCCGGGCGCGCTGCCCGACGGCCCGGTGCTCGTCGTGGGCAGCGGACAGAGCGCGTGCCAGATCGCCGAGGAGCTCGCGCTGTTGGGGCGTGACGTCGTCATGGCGTGCGGCCGGGCGCCGTGGTTCCTGCGGCGGGTCGGCGGCCGCGACCTCTTCGAGTGGCTGATGGACTCGAGCTTCTACGAGCAGACGCCCGACCAGCTGCCGAGCCCTGCGGCGCGGCACGGCGCCAACGTCCAGGCGAGCGGCGCCGGCGGCGGTCACGACCTGCACTACCGGACGCTCGCCGCGCTCGGGGTGCGCCTCGTGGGACACCTCGTCGACATCGACGGCCACACGGCGCGCTTCGCGCCCGACCTGCCCGAGGTCATCGCGGCGGGCGACGCCGGGTTCGGGTTCGTGCGCGACACCATCGTCGCCGGGTGCCGGGACCGCGGCGTGCCGGCGCCCGAGATCCCCGAGCCAGGACCTCTCGACACGTCGGCGCCCACCGAGCTCGACCTGCGCGGCTTCGGAGCGGTCGTCGTGGCCACGGGCTTCCGGTCGCGCTACACCGAGTGGGTCGACGTCCCCGGGCTCGTCGACGAGCAGGGGTTCCCCGTGCACGCCGACGGCGAGAGCGTCGTGGCGCCCGACCTGCACTTCGTCGGCGTCCACTTCCTGCGCCGGCGCCGCTCGTCCCTGCTCTTCGGCGTCGGGGACGACGCCACGGCCACGGCCACCCGCATCGCCACCCGCCTCGGCCTCCCCACCTGACCCACTCGAGTGAGCGCTCCGTCACACTCGAGTGAGCGCTCCGTCACACGATCGTGGGACCGGTGTGACGGCGTACTCACTCGGCTGTGGTTGGGCGCTCACTCGAGTGGATGGGCGGCGCTCAGCGGTCGGCGTTGCGGGGGTCCTCGGTGGCCGAAACGCCCGTGGTGTCGGTGTCACGGAGCGGACGCTCGTCCTCGAGGTCTTCGGCGAACTCGTCGCTCGTCGGGTCGACCGCGTGCTTCGCCTCGAGCTTCGCCTCGTGGCGCTCGACGAGCTTGGCCGTGATCTCGTCGCGCATGCCGCGCAGCAGGATGTAGGACGCGGCCGCCGAGGCGATCGCCGAGGCACCGAGCAGGAGCACGGGGTTGTTGCGCAGGCCGATGAGCCAGAAGAGGAAGAGGAACCCGAAGAAGATGAGGATGCGGAGCAGGGAGTAGCGGACCATGTCAGATCACCGTCACATGCCCGAGTAGTTGTGCATGCCCACGAAGGTCGAGACGAGGTTGACCAGCGTGAAGTTGATGATGACGGCGACGTAGCCAGCGAGCGCGATGTACATCGACTTGCGGTGGTCGACCCCGGCCGTCGCGCGGCCGTGCATGTAGGCGGCGTAGACCGTCCAGATGACGAAGGTCCAGACCTCCTTGGGGTCCCACTGCCAGTAGGCGCCCCAGGCCTGCTTGGCCCAGATGGCTCCCGCGATGAGCGTGAACGTCCAGAGGATGAAGGCCACCATGTTGAGGCTGTATGCCGTCCGCTCGAGCGAGGCGGACGACGGCAGCGACTCGATGAAGTTCGGCTTGGCCGGCGGCTTCTCCTCACGGCGCAGGCGCACGAGGTAGAGCAGGCCGACCGCGAAGGCCAGCGTGAAGAAGGCGACGGCGAGGAAGGCCACGGAGACGTGGATGCCGAGCCAGTAGGACTTGAGGGCCGGCATGAGCTCGCCGGCCTCGGTGTAGAGCACCGTCAGGGCGAGACCGAGGACGAGGAGGATGGGCGTGACGATGAAGACGCCGAGCCACTGCCAGTTGTTGCGCTTGGCGAGCACGCAGTAGGCGGCACCGACCGCCGCCGTGGCGGCCGTCGCGAACTCGAACATGTTGCCCCACGGCGGGCGCCCAACGGCGAGGCCGCGCATGAGCACCGACGCGACGAGCAGCGCCGACGCGAGGTAGGTGAGCATCAGGGCGATGCTGCCGCGCTGGCGGCTCTTGAGGCTCTCCTCGAATCCCGGCCCGGCGGCATTTCGGCGCTTCGCGCCGGCTCCGGGCGTCGTGGGACGACGCTCGGCCGGCGTGGGTGCGCCGGCACCGACGAGGACGCCCTCGCGCTCGTTGGCGGCGACCCCGGCGGCGGCCTTCGAGTCGGCCACCTTCGGTGCTCGCGCGGCCAGGTGCCAGGTGAAGGCGAGCATGGCGAGCGTGTAGACGATCATCGACGCGTAGAGCGCGGCGTTGGCGTTGGCTGCGAGGTTCACGAGCGGTCGGTCCGTTCTGCAAGGCGGTCGTGCACGCCGGTCGTGATCGCGGAGACGATCGCGGCGAGCCCGGGGTCGGAGTCCTTCGAGAGGCCACCGATGGTGACCACGGTAGCCGGTCGCCCGTCGGCGCCGGCAGGGCTGTCAAGCGTGCTGCCGTCGGGGCCGTCGCCCGTGGCGGCCGGGGCCGGCCGCACGCGGACGAAGACGCGGCGGCGCTTGATCGTGAGGCCGAGGATCAGGCCGAGCGTCGCGAGGATCGCGCTGACGAGGCTGATCGGGGCGCCGGGGTCGGTGCGCACGGACAGGCCGGCGAAGCGCTTGACGCTGTCGAAGGTGATCGAGCCGCGGTCGCCCGGGAGCTGGTAGCTCTGGCCGGGCTTGAGGCGGATCAGTGCGGGCGAGCCGTCGGCCTTGGTGACCTGCTTCATCTCGTCGGTGTTGAGCGTGTAGACCGACTGCGGCGCACCGCCCGGGAAGAGGTTGCCCTCCCAGACCGAGAGCGCCACCTCGGGGTTGTTGGTGTCGGGGAAGATCGACACCGGCCCGTTGGTGAAGCTCGGCTCGGCGGTCGGCAGGAAGAAGCCGGTGAAGCCGAGCTGCTTCGGCGAGGCCGACGGCACCTTGATGACGCCGACCGAGCGGTAGTTGCCGTCCTGCGGCAGGAACGGCGTCGCCTCACGGTAGAGCACGGAGCCCTTGGCGTCCTTGACCGTGATGACGGGCGTGTAGCCGTTGCCGAGCAGGAAGATGTCGGCGCCGTCGACGGTGATCGGGTGGTTGACCGAGACGTTCTCGCTGTTCTTCGAGCCCCCGGGCGAGCTCTGCAGCGTCGTCTGCGCGTCGAAGAGGCGCGGCGTGCCGAACGAGCGGCCGGGCGTCTCGTTGAACTCGACGTGGAGCTTGTCGAGCGAGAGGACGAAGGGCGGCAGCGTCTCGGTGTCGACCCACGGGCCGGGCGAGATGGTGTTGTAGGTGCCCGCGGACGACGCGAACTTGTCGCCCTCGGCGAGGATGATGTCGCCGCGCCAGCCGAGCAGGTGGCCGACCGCCATGCCGATGATGATGCCGGTCAGGGCCAGGTGGAAGAGCAGGTTGCCGGTCTCGCGGAGGTAGCCGGACTCGGCGGAGACGCTCGTCGCGTCGTGCGAGTGCAGCCGGAACCGCTTGCGCTTCAACACGGCCCGCGCAGCCGAAAGCGCCTCGTCGGGCGAGAGGGTCGTCGTGATCTCGGCGTGCTCGTCGAGACGCTTGAGCCGGGCGGGGGCGCGCGGCGGCCGCGAGCGCAGGGCCGACAGGTGCACCTTCGTGCGCGGCACGATGCAGCCGACGAGGGAGACGAAGAGCAGCAGGTAGATCGCCGAGAACCACGGCGACGCGTAGACGTCGAAGAAGCCGAGCTTGTCGAGCCACGGCGAGCTCGTCGGGTTCTGGGCGATGTAGTCGGCGACCCGGCCGGCGTCGATGTTGCGTTGCGGGAAGATCGAGCCCGGGACTGCGGCGATGGAGAGCAGCAGGAGCAGGAAGAGCGCCGTGCGCATGCTCGTCAGCTGGCGCCAGCCCCAGCGGAGCATCCCGATCGCGCCGAGGGTGGGAAGCGTCCGCTCCTGGCGGTCGGGACGCATCCCCGTGCGTATGCCGTCGCTGGGCGTCGCGCCGGCCGTGGCCTTCCGGGTTGCGGCCGCGTCGACGGACGTGTCGGCCGTGGCGGTGGCCTCGCCGGTGGCGGGGTCGGTGTCGGTGCTCATGTCAGATCGCCACCCGGAAGCCGTTGACGAGCCGCACCTGGAGCCAGACGATGACGTCCTCCCAGACCCCGGTCAGCATGAGCAGGCCCACGGCGACGAGGAGCAGGCCGCCGACGTTCTGGAGGGCGCGGCGGTGCCGACGCAGCCAGTCGCTCGCCGTGCCGGCGCGCTCCCACAGCGCCGCCATGAGCACGAACGGCAGACCCAGCCCGATCGAGTAGACGGCGGCGAGCGCGAGGCCGCGTCCGATCGAGCCGGACTCGGCCGAGATCGGAGCAGCCATGGCCTGGATGGCCCCGAGCGTCGGGCCCATGCACGGCGACCAGCCGATGGCGAAGGCGGCGCCGAGCAACGGTGCTCCCGCGAGTCCGGCACGCGGTCGCCAGCTCACCGGGGCGGCATACGAGCGGCCGAGCCCGAGGAAGAGCAGACCCATGAGCAGGACCACGGCACCGCCGACGCGCAGCAGCGCGCTCTGGTGCTCGCGGAAGGCGAGGCCGACGGCAGAAACGGCAGCGGCCGCGATGAGGAAGACGACCGTGAAGCCGAGGACGAAGAGCAGCGCCCCGACGACGAGCCGCCCGCGCGACCGCTTCTCGAGCGACACGTCGGACAGACCGGTGACGTAGCCGAGGAAGCCGGGCACGAGAGGCAGCACGCACGGTGAGGCGAACGAGACGAACCCGGCCACGAGGGCGACGAGCCCCGCGGCGAGGAGTGACCCGGAGGCGAGCTCGGTACCCACGAGGACCTCAGGCCTTCTCGGCGAGGACGTCGTCGATGAGGCCGAGCAGGGTCGTCGTCGAGACAGGACCGGAGACACGCGCCGCGATGCGGGCCTGGTGGTCGAGCACGAGCGTCGTCGGGGTGGCGGAGGCCTTGCCCTGGAGGGAGAGGATCGGGACGCCGCCGTCGTAGGCCAGCGACGGGTAGGTCACCTTGTTGGCGGTCTGGAAGGCGAGCCCGGTCTCGGGGCCCTCGAGCTTGTCGAGGCCGATGAACTCGACCTTCTTGCCCTTCGACTGCACGGTCTCCCAGGCCTTCTGCAGCGCGGGCGTCTCCTCGATGCAGGGTGGGCACCACGAGCCCCAGACGTTGACGACGAGGACCGTGCCGGCGCGCTCGGCGCTGCTCCACGGCTTGCCCTCGAGGGTCGTGCCGTCGAGCTTCACCGGCTCGCCGCGGTCGGTGGCGGGCAGCTGCTCGATGGAGCCGTCGCCGGCGACGTAGCCCTTGCGGTCACCCGAGCGGGCTTGGTCCGCAACGGAGTTCGGGTCGGACGAGCAGGCGGCCGCGAACGTCACGAGGCCCCCGGCCATGGCCACGGCGCCCCACCGCAGTGCGGTGCGTCGGTCGAGGTGGTCCATCAGGCGCCCACGCTCTTGCTCGCCCTCGCGAGCAGCTCGGCGGCCGGCTCGGAGTACGTGATCGAGGCGAGCTCGTCGCCCCGGTAGGTCAGCGACGTCAGCGAGGCGAGCGTGCACTCGCGCTTGCGCGGGTCGTGCCAGAGGCGCCGTCCCTCGAGCTTGTTGCGCACGGTCCAGACCGGCAGCTGGTGGCTCACGACGACGGCCTCGTGTCCGCGGGCGGCGTCGCGCGCGTCGGCGACGGCCGCGAGCATGCGGGTCGCGATGTCCTCGTAGGGCTCGCCCCAGGAGGGCTTCGTGATGTCGCGGAAGAGGTGCCAGTTGCGCGGGTGAAGCAGGTCCTTGGGGCTGACCGACCGGCCCTCGAACTGGTTCTCGGACTCGATGACGCGTGCGTCGGTGGCGATCTCGACGTCGTGGTCGGCCGCGATGGGGGCCGCGGTCTCCTGGGCGCGTTCGAGCGGTGAGGCGACGACGTGGGTGATGTCGTTGGCTCGGAGGTGGGCCGCGACGAGACACGCCATCTCCCGGCCGAGATCGGAGAGGTGGAAGCCGTCGAGGCGCCCGTAGAGCACGCCGTCGGGGTTGTGGACCTCACCGTGTCGCATGAGGTGCACGACCGTGAGGTCGTCGGCGCCCGGCGCCACCCCGCTCGTGCTCTCACCCATGGGCGACAGTCTCTCAAACGTCGTGCTCAGGACCGAATCCGCACCCGAGCCTGTGCACCCCCTGTGACGTGCAGCGACACCGAGCGGTGCCCCGCTGACGCGGCCCCACGCGTACGCCGTCGGTGGCGGTCCCCGACACCCGTGGCCGAGGTCACGCCGTCCGTGGGACGACCGGCGCCACGGACGGGGGCCGACCTACACTCCGTGACGTGTCGTGGTCACTCTGGCTGACGCTCGTCGCGACGGGCGCGCTCATCTCCTTCACCCCCGGGGCCGGCGCCGTCAACACGATGGCCAACTCGCTCGGGTCCGGCTGGACCCGCTCGATCTGGGGCATCCTCGGCCAGCAGGTCGCGCTGCTCGCCCACATCGCCGTCGTGGCCGCCGGCGTCGGCGTCCTCGTCGCGGGCTCACCGGTGCTCTTCAACCTCATCCGGTATGCCGGCGCCGCCTACCTCGTCTACCTCGGGATCCGCCAGTTCCGGTCGCGCGCCGCGGCGGCACGGGTGGGTGAGGTGCAGCGGGAGCCGGCGTGGTCGATGTTCCGCCGCGGTCTGCTCGTCAACCTCACCAACCCGAAGGCCGTCGTCTTCTTCCTCGCGTTCACGCCGCAGTTCATCCGGCCGGAGCAGCCCCTGCTGCCGCAGTACGCCGTGCTCGCCGCGACGGTGATCGCCATCGACGTCATCGTCATGTGGTTCTTCTTCGCCGCGGCGGCACGCGGGCTGGGGCGGCTGACCCAGCGCGAGTCGGGCCAGCGCACGCTCAACCGCGTCTTCGGCGGGCTCTTCGTCGGCGTCGGGGTGCTCCTCGCCGCCGTCCACTAGCGCCCGGACGACCGGCGTCAGACGAGCTCGGGCACGTCGAGGTGCGCGATGGCGAGGGAGAACTCGCCGATCTGGGTGATCCTCATGCCGGTCTCCTGCACGAGGTCGGCCCGCAGGCCCATCGCCGCGTTGCGGGTCGCCATCATCGCCTGCGGTGAGTCGTACGTCGCGGTGACGCACGTCCGTCCCGCGGCCCGGTCGACGAAGAGGCTGGCGCTGCAGAAGCCCTCGAGCTGCTCGACCCGCGGCATGATGCCCATCCGGAAGGCCTCGAGCATCCGGTCGACCATGGCCGGGTCGCCGTCGGTCCACGTCACCCGGGCGGCGCAGCCGTCGGCCACGCGGTGGTCACGGTGGAGGTAGGCGATCTCCCACTCCTCGACGGTGGCCTCTCCGCCGAGCAGGTCGGCCGCCTGCCGTCGCAGCGGGACGACGGTGTCGGCGGTGGCGCGCATCGCGGCATCGTCACGCCAGGCCGTCGTGACGATGCACTGGCCGCTGACGCGGTCGGCGACCATGGACAGGCCGACGCAGCCGTCCATCGCCCTGACCTGCGGCATCACCACGTCCTGCACGTGTGCGATGCCGCTCTCGATCATGCCGGGACGGCCCAGGACCGTCGTGGAGCGTGCGTGCACGACCCCACCTCCCTCGGTCGGGGCGGCACCCCGACGGCGCCGCCGTCACCGACCAGCGTCCTCCTCGTGGGTCGAGCCCACAATCCCCGCTGCCGTATGCCGTGTCGCCCCGTCCCCACGCCGGTTCGAGGTGATCGCGGCTGCCCCGTGGCGGCCGCGATCACCTCGAACCGGGGTCGCGCGAAGCGCCGGGTCGGCGGTCCGCAGGTCAGTCCGAGGTCGCGGCGGCCCGCGCTGCGGCCGGTAGGGCCGCGAGCACGTGGTCGACGGCTTCGTCGTCGTGCGAGGCCGAGACGAACCACGACTCGAAGGCGCTCGGCGGGAGGTGCACGCCCTGGCTCAGCATCGAGTGGAAGAACCGGCGGAAGGCGTCGCTGTCCTGGTCCCTGGCGTCGTCGTAGTTGGCGACGGCCCCGTCGCGGAAGAAGACCGAGAACATCGAGCCGGCCCACTGGATCGTGTGCGGCACCGAGGCCGCGGAGAGCTCGCTCGCGACGGCGTCGGCGATCGCGTGCGAGACGACGTCGAGGCGCTCGTACACGGCAGGCGTGCAGCCCTGGAGCGTCGCGAGGCCGGCAGCGGAGGCGACGGGGTTACCGGACAGGGTGCCGGCTTGGTAGACGGGCCCCTGCGGCGCGAGGAGCGCCATGACGTCGGCACGACCGCCGAAGGCCGCGGTCGGGAAGCCGCCGCCCATCACCTTGCCGAAGGTGAAGAGGTCGGGCGCCCCTGCGGCATAAGGTCCCTCGAGGCCGTAGAAGCCCGAGGCGCTGCACCGGAAGCCGGTCATCACCTCGTCGGAGACGAGGAGCGCGCCGTGCGCCCTGGTGACTCGGAGCAGTGCCTCGGTGAAGCCGGGAGCCGGCGGGACGACGCCCATGTTGCCGGCCGCGGCCTCGGTGATGACGGCGGCGATCTCGTGGCCGCGCTCGGCGAACGCGGCCTCGAGGGCCGGGACGTCGTTGTAGGGCAGGACGATCGTCTCGCCGGCGCTCGAGCGCGGCACACCGGCGGAGTCGGGGAGGGCGAAGGTCGCGACGCCCGAGCCCGCCGAGGCGAGGAGGGCGTCGACGTGACCGTGGTAGCAGCCGGCGAACTTGACGATGACGTCGCGGCCGGTGAAGCCGCGGGCGAGGCGGATGGCCGACATCGTCGCCTCGGTGCCGGAGTTGACGAGACGCACCTGCTCGACGGGCTCGACCCGCCGGACGATCTCCTCGGCGAGGCGCACCTCGTTCTCGCTGGGCGTGCCGAACGAGAAGCCGCGAGCAGCCGCCTCGGTCACGGCGGCGAGGACGTCGGGATGCGCGTGGCCGAGGATCATCGGGCCCCACGAGCAGATGAGGTCGACGTAGCGCTTGCCGTCGACGTCGGTCAGCCACGGACCGGTCCCGCTCGCCATGAAGCGCGGCGTGCCGCCGACCGCCCGGAAGGCGCGCACCGGCGAGTTGACCCCACCGGGGATCACCTCGCTGGCCCGGGCGAGGAGCGCGGCGGACGCCGGGGCGTCGGTGGTCGTCTGGACGGTGACGGGCTGCGAACTCATGCACCCAGTCTCTCAACCGATGCTGGGTGCGCCCCGCCGGGTCGTCAGTGGCCGCTCGTGCCGTTCGGGTCGAGGTGGTCACGCACGATGGCCATGGCGTCGCCGATCGCCGTGAACTGCGTCGGCGTCATGATGTCGACGAGGTTGGCGCGCACGCTCTGCACGTGGACGCGCGCGATGTCGCCGACCGCAGCCAGACCACCGGTCGTCAGGACGAGCTCGACGCCGCGCTTGTCGTCGGAGCACTGCTCGCGCGTCACCCAGCCGCGGTCCTCGAGCCGCTTGGCCGTGTGCGTCAGCCGGCTGCGCGACTGGACGACCATGGCCGCGAGCTCGGACATCCGGAGCCGGTGGTTCGGGCTCTCGGAGAGCATCGAGATGATCTCGTACTCGCTCAGCTGCAACCCGGCGTCGCCGAGCGCGTCGTCGAGCGCGCGCTCGAGCAGCCTCGTGCCGCGCAGGATGGCCCGCCACGACGCCTGCTCGGCGTCACTGAGCCACCGCACGCCGTCATCCCCTGTACCTGACATGTCAACCTCCTGCGATTGCACAGATGGTAGTGGTGTCAGGCGGTCCATTCGGCCACGTCGAGCGCGAAGTACGTCAGCACGACCTGCGCACCGGCGCGGCGGATCGAGGTGAGGGACTCGATCGCGGCGCCCCGGAGGTCGATCCAGCCGTTGGCCGCGGCCGCGTGGATCATGGAGTACTCGCCCGACACCTGGTAGGCCACGACCGGCACCGACGCCCGCTCGGCAGCGGCCGCGACGACGTCGAGATAGGACATCGCCGGCTTGACCATGACCATGTCGGCGCCCTCGGCGATGTCGAGGTCGATCTCGCGGAGGGACTCCACGATGTTGGCCGGGTCCTGCTGGTAGGTGCGGCGGTCGCCCTGCAGGCTCGACTGGACGGCCTCGCGGAAGGGCCCGAAGAAGGCCGAGGCGTACTTGGCGGAGTAGGCGAGGATCACGGTGTCGGTGAGGCCCTCGGCGTCGAGCGCCTCGCGGATGACGGCGACCTGCCCGTCCATCATCCCGGAGGGCGCCACGACGTGGGCGCCCGCGCGAGCCTGCGCGACGGCCATCTCGGCGTAGAGGAGATTGGTGGCGTCGTTGTCGACGCGACCGTGCTCGTCGAGCACGCCGCAGTGTCCGTGGTCGGTGAACTCGTCGAGGCACGTGTCGGCCATGACGACGAGGTCGTCACCGACGGCGTCGCGGACGGCGCGCAGGGCGACGTTGAGGATGCCGTCGGGGTCGACGGCGCCCGAGCCGGTCGCGTCCTTCTCCTGCGGCACCCCGAAGAGCATGATCCCGCCGAGTCCGGCCGCGACGCAGCGGTGGGCGACCTCGACGACGCTCTCGAGCGTGTGCTGGTCGACGCCCGGCATGCTCGTGATCGAGCGCGGCTCCGTCAGGCCCTCGCCGACGAAGACGGGCAGCACGAGGTCACGCGGGTGCAGCCGGGTCTCGGCGACGAGGGATCGCAGGACGGGGGTCTGGCGCAGGCGACGGGGACGCTCGATCATCGGGGCCTCGTCTCAGCGGGCGCGGCGGCGCGAGGCCGGACGCTTGTCGCTGGGACGCTGCACCGACTGGCCCGCCTCGGCCGCCGCGACGGCGAGCCCGACGCCGTGGCCGGCGAGCGCGTCGACGAGGCTGAGGGCCGAGGCCTCGGGCGCGAGGACGTCGACCCGGAGGCCGTGCTCCTGCGCGGTCTTGGCCGTGGCCGGTCCGATGCACGCGACGACCGTTGCGGCGTGGGGCTTTCCGGCGATGCCGACGAGGTTGCGCACCGTCGAGCTCGACGTGAAGAGCACGGCGTCGTAGTCGCCGCCCTTGATGGCGTCGCGGATCGACGCGGCCGGCGGGGCGGCGCGGACCGTCCGGTAGGCCGTGACGTCGTCGACCTCCCAGCCCATGTCGCGCAGGCCGGCGACGAGCGTCTCGGTCGCGATGTCGGCGCGCGGCAGCAGCACGCGGTTGATCGGGTCGAGGGCCTCGTCGAACTCGGGCCACGACTCGAGAAGGCCGGCAGCGGACTGCTCGCCCGCGGGCACGAGGTCGGGGTTGATGCCCCACTCGCGGAGAGCGGCGGCGGTGACGCCCCCGACCGCGGCGACCTTGAGGCCGGCGAAGGCCCGGGCGTCGAGCCCGAACTCCTCGAAGCGCTCGCGCACGGCGCGCACGGCGTTGACCGAGGTGAAGCCGACCCACTCATAGCGCCCGGTGACGAGGCCCTTGACGGCCTTCTCCATCTGCTGCGGCGTGCGCGGCGGCTCGACGGAGATGGTCGGCACGACGTCGGCCGTCGCGCCGTAGCCGGCGAGCCGGTCGACCATGGAGCCGGCCTGGGCCTGGGTGCGCGGCACGAGCACCTTCCAGCCGAAGAGCGGCTTGGACTCGAACCACGAGAACTCGTCACGCAGCCCGACGTTGGGAGACACGACCGCGAGCGACACCTGCAGCGGCTCCTTGCCACCGAAGATCCCGTCGGCGTCGCCGAGGGTCGTCGCGACGGAGGACTGGCGCACGGTCGTGCCGTATGCCGTCAGCGCCACGAGGGCGTCCGCCGGACGTCCTGCCGCGCGCAGCGCAGCGAGGGCGGCCCGGATGCCCTCGGTGCCGCCGAGCAGCACGAGGGTGTCGGTGTCGGCCGCGTAGGCGGACCAGTCGACGCCGGAGCGGTCGACGCCGACGACGTGGACGGCCCCGGTCGACTTCGAGGTCAGGGGCACTCCGGCATACGTGGGCCCGGCGGTGAGCGCCGACACCCCCGGCACGACGTCGTAGGTGATGCCGGCCTTGCGGCAGGCACGCACCTCCTCGACGAGGCCGTTGAAGGTCGCGGGGTCACCGTCCATGAGGCGCACGACGAGGCCGCCGGGGGCGACCGACTTCGCGGCCTTGACGACGAGCTTGGCGCGCACCGCGTGGGTGAGCTCCTGGCCCTGCTCGCCGTGCCCGGCGTCGATGATCTCGACGTCGGGGCGGGCGTGCTCGAGCACGACGTCGTCGCGAGCGATCCGGTCGAGGATCACGACGTCGGCGGCGGCGAGCAGGTCGCGGCCGCGCAGCGTCATGAGGCCGGGGTCGCCCGGTCCGGAGCCGACGAAGGCGACACACGCCGGCGTCGTCGCGTGGGTGGGAGTCGAGCCCGTCTGCTCTGACGGCTGGTGGGAAGGAGTCACGAAACTTGCTCCGGTTGGTGTGGGGCGTGGTCTGGGGCAGGTCCAGCTGACGTGGCGACCTGGAGGTCGGCGGCGCCGTCCTCCAGGAGGATCCGGGCGAGGCGCGAGCCGAGAACCAACGGCTCGTCGTAGGGCCCGACGAGCGAGCGGCGCAGCGGGGCGGTGCCGTCCTCCGTGCCGGCGAAGGCACGCAGCGACAGCTCGAGGCCGTCGTCGCCCTCGACGACCTCGGCGAGAGCCCCGACGGGTGCGGTGCAACCGGCCTCGAGCGTCGCGAGCAGCGAGCGCTCGGCCTCGACGCAGGCTCGCGTGTCGGGGTCGTCGAGGACGGACACGGCGGCCACGACGTCGTCGCGGTCGGACCGGCACTCGACGGCGAGGGCCCCCTGACCCGGTGCCGGCAGCACCTGGATCGGGTCGATGACCTCGGTGGCCTCGTCGAGACGGCCGAGCCGGGCGAGACCGGCGCGCGCCAGCACGACGGCGTCGAGCGCACCCGAGGAGACGAATCCGATTCTGGTGTCGACGTTTCCGCGGATCGGCCGGATCTCGATGCCGAGCCCGAGCGCTGCGATCTGGGCCGTGCGACGCGGCGAGCCGGTGCCGACGACGGAACCGGCGGGCAGCTCGCCGAGCGTCAGCCCGTCGCGCGCCACGAGCACGTCGCGGCTGTCCTCGCGCACCGGGACGGCGGCGACGACGAGACCGGGCTCGGGCGCCGTCGGGAGGTCCTTGAGCGAGTGCACGGCGACGTCGATGCGACCATCGAGCAGGGCTCGTCGGATGGCCGCGGCGAAGACGCCGGTGCCACCGATCGCGGTGAGCAGCTCGCCCGAGACGTCGCCCTCGGTCGTGATCTCGACGAGCTCGACCTCGTGGCCGGCCTCGCGCAGGCGGTCGGCCACCCACCCGGACTGGGTGGTGGCGAGGGCCGATCTGCGCGTGCCGAGACGCAGGGCGGTCATGGCTGGGCCCGCTTCGGCGGCGTGGACACGTTGGCGACGTCCTTGGGCTCGAGGTCGAAGAGCTCGCGCAGGGCGGCGGCGTAGTCGTCGCCGCTGCCTTCCATCGCGAACTCCTTGACCCGCATGGTCGGCGTGTGGAGCAGCTTCTCGACGATGCGGTGCACGGCGAGGCCGACCTCGGCACGGGTGGCCTCGTCGAGGCCGGGCAGCCGCTGGTCGAGCCGTTCCATCTCGGTCGCGACGAGGGCGGCGGCACGCGCGCGCAGGGCGGCGACGGTGGGCGCCACGGACTTCTCCATGCGGCGCGTCAGGTAGTCGGCGACCTCACCGGTGACGAGCTCGCGCACACGGACGACCTGGGTGGTGTCGGCGCGGCCCTCGAGCAGGAGTCCCAGCGACTGGAGGTCGACGAGCGAGACGCCCGGGACGGCGTGCGGCCAGGAGACGACGGGCTCGACGTCGCGCGGGAGGGCGAGGTCGACGACGACCTGGGGTCGACCCCCGCGGCGGCTCGCGCTCGCGGCCAGCATGTCGGCCGTGATGACGTGGCCGACCGCCCCGGTGCACGTGACGACGAGGTCGCTCTCGGCGAGGACGTCGGTCAGGTCGTCCCAGGGACGGGCCACGCCGGACGTCGTGGCCGCGAGGCGCTCGGCACGCTCGGGCGTGCGGTTGACGATGGTGAGGGACCCGATGCCCTGGCGGCAGACGGTCGCGGCGGCGAGGCCGCTCATGCCACCGGCCCCGACGACCGCGGCGGCGACACCCTCGAGCGGGCCGAGGACCGCGGTCGCCTCCTCGAGCGCGATCTGCACGAGCGAGACGCTGTGCTGGTCGATGTCGGTCTCGGTGTGGGCGCGCTTGCCGACGCGCAGGGCGCCCTGGAAGAGCGCGTTGAGCGACTCCCCCACCTGACCCCGGCTCTGGGCCCCGGCGAGCGAGTCGCGCATCTGGCCGAGGATCTGGGCCTCGCCGACGGCCATCGAGTCGAGCCCGCAGGCGACGGTGAAGGCGTGGGCGACGGCGGCGTCGTCGTAGCGCACGTAGAGGTGGTCGGCGAGGGCCTCGGCACGGTCGGCGAGGGCGTCGGCGGGGTCGCCCGGCGGCAGGTCGGCGACGCGGCGCGCCCCCTCGGGCTCCTCGACCCCGGCAGCGAGGGCGAGCGCCTCACCGATGGCGGCGACGGCGGGGTGGAAGGCCGGCACCGACGCGTAGACCTCGAGGCGGTTGCACGTGGAGAGCACGACGGCCTCGGTGGCCGTGGCCGAGCTGAGCACGGAGGCGGCGATGGCCTCGGCACGCCCGGGGCGCTCCGAGAGCGCCTCGAGCACCGACAGCGGGGCGGTGTGGTGGGACAGTCCGATGACGAGAAGGCTCATGGGGCGGCCACCGCCGACCGGAGGTCGCCCGCGGCCAGCGACTTGCGCTGGGCGTGGAAGGCGAGGATCTGCAGCTCGGTCGAGAGGTCGACCCGGCGAACGTCCACGCCGCTCGGGACGGAGAGCACCGCGGGCGCGAAGTTGAGGATCGAGCTGATGCCCGCGCCGACGAGGGCGTCGCAGACGGCCTGGGCGGCGGGCGCCGGCGTCGCGATGACGCCGATGGCGATGGGGTCGACGGCGTGGTGCTCGGTGAGCTCGGCGAGCGGGCGGATCGCCACCCCGACGATCTTCTCGTCGGCGAGCGCGGGGTCGTCGTCGTAGAGACCGACGATGCGGAAGCCCTTGGTGACGAAGCCGGAGTAGGAGGCGAGCGCGTGCCCGAGATTGCCCATCCCGACGATGGCGACGGGCCAGTCCTCGGTCAGACCGAGGGCGCGGGAGATCTCGAGGGCGAGCGTCTCGACGTCGTAGCCCACGCCGCGGACCCCGTAGGAGCCGAGGTGGCTGAGGTCCTTGCGCAGCTGCGCGGAGCGCACTCCGACCTCGGCCGCGAGCTCTTCCGACGAGACCGACAGGACGCCGTCCTCAGCGAGGCGCGAGAGCGTTCGGAGGTACTCGGGAAGCCGCGCGACGGTTGCGTCGGGGATCTCGCGACGCAGTGCTGGGTCGGCGGACACTCTTGCTCACCGGCTCCTCTCGAACGAGGCGTTCTCCCACACGTGGAGCACGTGGGGACCCGATCAGGCTAGACGTTTGTGAACCCATGCACAAAGTTGACTTCGACGGCCTACCACGGCATGGGATGCGCCGGTGAGGCAGGTCACCGGAGCGCGGCGCGCAGGCGTGCCTCGTCGACCCGCCAGAAGTCGTGGCGCCGCCCGTCGACGAACGTCACGGGGATCTGCTCGGCGTAGCGCCGCAGCAGCTCCGGGTCGTCATCGACGGACTGCTCCTGCCAGGCCACGCCGAGCTCGCCCGTCACCCGCTCGACGACGGCGCGCGCCTCGTCGCACAGGTGGCATCCGGCGCGCCCGAGGAGGACGACCCGCGGTAGGGCCCCGGCAGCCGGGACAGCGGGAGGGTCTGGAGCGTCGAGGGGCTGCTCGCTCGTCATGCCGACCACTGTAGGCACGCTCGCGGCGCCGCACGTCGGGTGCACCACAAAACGTCGTCGGGGTCCCATCCGCGGGCGCATTCCGACAGACTGTCCACAATGCGCGCGAACAGGACGTCGGGCCGCCGGCCCCCACCTGTCCTCGCACCGGGAACGACCCCGGGGCGGGCGTCGATGACGCCTGCCTGCCCGGCACTGCCGGGCACGGTCCCGGCGATCCTCGCGCCCGCGGCATACGCCCTGCCGACGTGGCGCTCGGCGCTCGACGCCATCTGGTCGGCCCTGGCCGATGCAGGCGCCGAGGGTGGCGGGCTGACTCGCACCTCCCCGGGCTCCCCCGGCTCTGCCGGCTGGCGGCGGCACCCGGAGCGCGACGCCGACGAGCAGGCCCGCATCGCGGCCCTCGTCGAGCTCGCCCAGGGCGGCGACAAGGAGGCGTTCGCGCAGCTCTACGACGTCTACGTCGACACGGTCTTCCGCTACGTGCTCGTCCGGGTCGCCAACCGCGCGCTCGCCGAGGACCTCACGTCCGAGACCTTCCTCCGGGCGATGCGCCGGATCGACTCGTTCACGTGGCAGGGCAAGGACATCGCGGCGTGGTTCGTCACCATCGCGCGCAACCTCATCGCCGACCACGTGAAGTCGGCGAAGTTCCGGTTCGAGGTGGCGACCGCCGACATGCGTGACGCCGACGAGCGGGTCGACGCCCCCGACACCGAGGTGCTGACCCGGCTGCGCGACGAGCGCCTCGTCTCGGCGATCAAGGAGCTCGGCTCCGACCAGGCCGAGTGCATCACCCTGCGCTTCCTCCAGGGACTCAGCCTCGCCGACACCGCGAAGATCCTCGACAAGTCCGAGGGGGCCGTCAAGCAGCTCCAGCTGCGCGCCACCCGGGCGCTGCGCAAGGCCCTCGAAGGAGTCGAGCTGTGATCCGCGTAACCCCACAGACACCCTCGTCGTTCTCATGGCGTAGGGACGGTGCGTGTGGGCCCGGACCGACGCTCGGCGCGCTGACCGGCGCGACCGTGGAACGTGTGAACGCAGGCGGCGGGGTGGCAGCGATGGCGGTGCTCCGGCCCCTGACGAACGACCCGCACCACCCACCCCTCGCCGCACCACGTGTCGTATGCCGTGCCGTGTCGTCCCAGCCGGGGCCGCCGGGTCGGGCGAGGGCACCCGGCACGCCCTGACGGGACGACCGACGAGCGGGACCAGCAAGCACGACCAGCCAGCACACCAGCACGACGAACCAGACGGACTCGAGACGGAGGAGGGACATGGACCTCGGTGCGAACGCCGACGGCGAGCTCCTCCAGCGCGCCCTCGAGGGCGAGCAGGTCTCCGAGCCCGGCATCCTCGAGCTCGTCGCGGTGCTGCACGCCGTGCAGGCCGTCGACCAGGCCGGTCTGGCACCGCGGGCCGAGTTCGTCTCCGACCTACGCGCCCGCCTGCTGGCCGACGATGCCACCGCGGTCACTCCCCTCGTCCCCCTCGCACCCGCCGACCCGATCGACGGCGACGAGGACGGACCCGCCGGAGCAGACGCAGCCGGCGCCGCCGACGACGGTCCGCGTGACGGCGGCACCGTGTCTATCCTCCGCGTGGCGGCGCGACCGCTGAAGTTCATCGCCGCCGCGGCCGCGAGCATCCTCGTCATCGGCGGCGCCCTCGGCTTCGCGTCCCGCTCGGCCGTGCCCGGCGACGCGCTCTACGGCGTCAAGCAGCTGCTCGACCGGGCCGCCGTCCAGCTGGCGGGCTCCCGCTACGACGAGGGCCTGACCTACCTCGCCCAGGCGCAGGAGCACATCGCCGATGCCCGCGACCTCATCGACGGAGGCTCGCCGTCGACGCACGACCTCGACACGGCCTACGACGCCGCGACGGACGCGACCGGCCGTGCCCAGACCATCCTCATGGAGGTCTACCGCACCGAGCACCGCACTGACGCGCTGACCGAGCTTGCCGACTTCTACACCCGCGCCATCCCGCAGGTCGACGCGATGCGACCCCGGGTGCCCGCCGACTCGCTCGCGTCCTGGCAGCGTCTGCGGGACCTGCTCGGCGCGGGCCAGGTGGCCACCCTGAGGGAGCTGGCCGCCTGCGGCGTGTGCGGCGACCGAGCCACCCAGGCCCGACAGGCCCTGGCACGACTGCCCGGTGCGGTCCGGCCCAGCAGCCCGGTGAGCGGCACGTCCGCCCCGGGCACCGCGCCATCTCGACCCGGGGCCACGACGACCCCACGGCCCACCGGCTCGGCCCCGCGGCCCCCGGTGGTCTCGGTGCCCGTCCCGGGCGGCGTGCCGGTCCCCGGCGTCTCCGTGCCGGGCGTCACCGTCACCGGCGGCGTCACCCTCCCCGGCGGCACGATCAACCTGCCCGGCGTCGGGGTCACGAGCTCGTCGGTGGGTGTCGGTGGCGGCGGCGTCACGCTCCCCGGTGCCACGGTCAGCCTGCCGGGGGTGGGCGTCACGTCCTCGACGATCAGGGTCGGCGGCGGTGGCGTCACGCTGCCCGGCGCGACGATCCCGCTGCCGTCGGTGACCCTCGGCGCCCCCACGGTGCCGTTGCCGCTGCCGACGAAGATCCTGCCCTGACCTGAACGCGTGTCGGTCTCTTCGCGGTTCCGTCGCGACCGGCGGTCACGAGCGGGCGCCGGTCAGAGGAAGACGGACTTGCGCTGCATGAGCAGGCTGTAGAGCGTCTGCTGGATCGTCTCGCGCACCTGGTCGGTGAGGTCGAAGACGAGCATGGGGTCGTCGGCGGCGTCGGGCCCGAAGCTCGTGGTCTCGATGGGCGGCCCGAACTCGATGAGCCACTTGCTCGGCAGTGGCACCATGCCGAGGGGGCCGAGCAGCGGGAACGTCGGCGTGATCGGGGCGTAGGGCAGCCCGAGCAGCCGGGCGACGGCGGGCATGTTGCCGAGGATCGGGTAGATCTCCTCGGCCCCGACGATCGACACCGGCACGATCGGCACGCCGGCGCGCAGGGCGGCCGAGACGAACCCACCGCGGCCGAAGCGCTGCAGCTTGTAGCGCTCGCTGAACGGCTTGCCGACACCCTTGAAGCCCTCGGGCCAGACGCCGACGAGGGCGCCGCTGCTGAGGAGTCGCTCGGCGTCGGAGTTGGCCGCAAGGGTCGTGCCCGAGCGCCGGGCCATGGTGCCGATGAAGGGCATCTGGAAGACGAGGTCGGCTCCGAGCATCCGCAGGTGCCGGTTGCGTGGGTGCTCGTCGTAGACGGCCACCTGCGTCATGAGGGAGTCCATCGCGATGGTGCCGGAGTGGTTGCCGACGACGAGGGCTCCGCCGACGTCGGGGATGTTCTCGATGCCGCGCACCTCGACCCGGAACCACGAGCGGTAGAGCGGGCGCAGCAGCGGCAGGTGGACGTTGACGGTGTAGTCCTCGTCGAAGCCGAACTCGTCGACGACGTAGTCGCCCGTGAGACGGCGCCGGAGGTAGGCAAGGGTTTCGGCGACCTGTCGCTCGACCTCCTCGGCGGGCACCCCGGCCGAGGTGGCGGCGGCGCGCAGCACGTTGACGGCGAGCTCGACGAGCTCGGCCGGGCCCGGGCGGGACTCCGAGCTGAGCTCGGCCCCGTCGAGCACCGCGCCGACGAGCTTCTCGGCCCGCGACTGCAGCCCCGACGTCAGCGCGTGCTCCCAGCCGCCTCCGTCTCCAGCGGGCGTATGCCGTGTCTCCGGCTCGGCCTCGGGGCGGACGCCGCGCTGGGCGACCTCCTCGACCGGCGGGACGGCACGCAGCCGGGCAGGCTCCCCCGCGCCCGCGCGACGGGGCGAACGCATCGACGCGCGGCTCGGCCTGGTCCGTGGCGGTGTCGGCTCTGCCGGCAGGGTGTCGGCGGGGTCCCCGGGCTCGGTGATGTCGGCGACCTCGAAGGCTGCGTCGGGCTCGGCGGACTCGAAGGCTTCGGCGGCGTCGGCCCCCTCGCTCGGGACCTCGTCGCGCGCGGACCGGCTCGACGGCGTCCGGGCGGGGCGGGACTCGGGCTCGGTCGGGCCCTCGGTCACCGCTGCCTCGATGAGGTCGTCGGCGACGGTGTCGGCGCCTGCGCCGGTCGCGAGGCGTCGCGCGGCGCTCACCTCGACCGGCGCCGTGGGGATGAGGGGCGTCCCCGCGCGGCGCCGGCGCTCGCCCGAGGCACGGGCCGCTCCGGCCGCGAAGGCTCCCCGGGCCGGGCGGCCCGAGGTCGCGACAGGCCTCTCGCTCGTGACCGAGACCGGCTCGGCCTTCGTGGGCGACGCGGTCCTCTTCGTCGTCTTCGGGGTCTTCGGCGTCTTCGCCTCGGCCGGCTTCGCGGGCTTCGTCTTCGCCGACTTCGTCCCCGTCGACTTCGTCCCCGTCGGCTTCGTCCCCGTCGGCTTCTTGGGTGCGCCCGTCGTTGAGGTCGACGGCGCGGACGTGGCCTTCGTCGTCTCAGCCCCGCCGGACGTCGTCGAGTCGGCGGCCTTGCTCGGGTCGGCGCTCACGGCTGGATCCTGTCGAAGACGCGGGAGAGGGCTGCGGCGGTGCCACCGGCGGCGTCGCTGACGACCTCGCCGACACCTTCGACACCGGGCACGGCGGGCCGCAGGTGACGCGCGTAGTCCTCGAAGGCCTCTCGCGTGGTGAAGTGGGGCTCGAACTCGAGAACGGAGCGCATCCGGGTCGTGTCGAGACCCCGGCCGAAGGCGAGGAAGGTCAGCTGGTCTGACGAGAAGTCGGCGAAGCCGCTGCGCTTGACGATGGTGCCGATGAGACCGGCGGCCGAGAGCGGCACCGGGACGACGGGGCGCCGCGCGATGGCGGTGCACTGCGTCACGGTGAGGAAACCGTCGCCGGCGACGTTGACGATCCCGGCGGGCGGTCCGGTGGTCGCGAGGATCATGGCCGCCGTGGCGTCGTCCTCGTGGATGAACTGGAAGCGGGCGTCGTAGCCGAGTGGGATCGGCACGAGCGGCAGCGAGAAGTAGTCGGTGATGGCGGTGTGGATGCTCGGTCCCACGACGTTGGCCAGGCGCAGCATCGTGATCTCGACGTCGGGCCGGCGCCGCGAGAAGCCCCGGACGTAGCCCTCGACCTCCACGGAGTCCTTGCCGAAGCCCGTGCGCGGCAGGGTCTTGGGGTTCATGTCCTCGCTGAACATCGCCGGGTCGCGGGGCGAGGAGCCGTAGACGGCAGCGGACGACTTGACGACGAGTCGCGAGACCGACTCGGATTTCTGGCACGCGGCGAGCAGCTGCATCGTGCCGATGACGTTGATCTCCTTCTGCGTCACCCGACCGCCGGAGTCCTTGGGGGTCGCGATGACGTTCATGTGCACGACCGTGTCGACCTCCGCCTGCGCCATGATGCGCCCGATCATCGGGTTGCGGATGTCGGCGCGCACGAACTCGGCCCGGCCGATGGAGTGCTTGGGCGGCACGACGTCGACGCCGAGGATGCGCTCGATCGACGGATCCGTCGAGAGCCTTCGGGCGAAGAGGCCACCGAGGTAGCGGGACACCCCCGTGACCAGGACGACCTTGGCCATCGGATCCTCCTGTCGTCGGTCGGTGCGGACGTCGTGCACGGGCGCTGCTCGAGCGGGCTCGAGGATGGCGCGCGCTGCGGAGGAGTACTCGCACCCCCGCCCTCGCAGCCTACCGAGACCCTGCTCGATCCGTACCCGGGCGTGGCACCTCATGGTCGGATGTGTCGAGCCTCTCCATCGGCGCTCCCGTCGGCCCTCGTCGAGGCTCGGTGTCCGACAGACCCCGGGAACGCGAACGACCCCCACCGGAGGTGAGGGTCGAGAGCGTGCGGGGCGATTCCGCCGGTATGCCTGAGCTGGTCAGGTCACTTCTTGTTGCGACGCTGGTGGCGCGTCTTGCGCAGCAGCTTGCGGTGCTTCTTCTTCGCCATCCGCTTGCGGCGCTTCTTGATGACAGAACCCATGTTTGTCCTTGTCGTGAGACGTGTCCTCGAACTGAGCTGGTGCCGACCTGCGTCGACACCCCTCGGAGAAGGGTAGGTCGAACTTCACGAGCCGAACAGGCTCACAGGGTAGCGCGTGCGGGCTCCCTACCCCAAAAGCGCGTCGACGAGCGCACCTGCACCAACGCCGAGGGGGCGGCCGGACCGGGTGGTCGCGGCCGCCCCCTCGGGTGCGTGGTGACGCTGCTGTCACGCGGTGTCGATGAAGGACGTCTGGAGGTACTTGTGCACCGCATCCTCCGGAACCCGGAAGGAGCGGCCGACGCGTACGGCCGGAAGGTCTCCGCCGTGGACGAGCCGGTAGACGGTCATCTTCGACACGCGCATGATCGAGGCGACCTCGGCGACGGTCAGAAACCGCACCTCGGCGAGCTGGCGCTCATTCGACATGTGTTACCCCGATCTTCGGTGGGTTTGCACCCGCGCGTCGACGGCTTCCCCTCCGGCGAAACTGCACGCAGGTGCAAGAAGCAACATTAGGGGCAGATGTGACTGGAGGGGAAGCGAACGGGAGAACGAATCGATCACGCGCAACTCGACACGCCGGTGAGATCACTGTGGATCTCCCGGCTCGTCATGGCTCCAGGCGGTGCAGGTCACGCGGGAAGAGGGTCACCTCGCGGATGTTCTCGGCACCTGTCAGCCGCCCGACCCACCTTTCCAGACCGATGGCGAACCCGCCATGCGGAGGCATGCCGTGGGCGAAGGCGTCGAGGTAGCCGGTCAGGACCCCGGGGTCGGTCCCGGTGCGCTCCATCGCCGCGGCATAGTCCGAGGGCCGGTGCAGGCGCTGCCCTCCGGTCGTCAGCTCGAGCCCGCGGAAGAGCATGTCGAAGCTGTTGCTCCACCGCTCGTCGCCCGGCTGCGGGTGCGTGTAGAAGGGCCGCTTGCCCATCGGATAGCCCTCCACCGCAAGGAAGTCCGAGCCGTATGCCGTCTTGGCCCACTCGCTGAGCGCGCGTTCGTGCGCGGGGCTGAGGTCGGGCTCGTCTGGGTCGGCGCCGACCCTCGCGAGGGCGTCGCTGAAGTGGATGACGGGGAAGTGCTCCGGCACCTGCGGCAGCTCGACGCCCAGGAGCGCAGCGGCGTCGGCGGCATACTCCCGGATGCCCTCGACCATGCCCGCGATCGCCTCGCGCAGGACGGCGAGCACGTCGTGGTGGTCACGGATGAAGCCCAGCTCGGCGTCGAGCGAGGTGTACTGCGCGAGGTGGCGCACCGTGTCGTGCGGCTCGGCCCGGAAGACCGGACCGACCTCGAAGACCCGCTCGAAGACGCCGACGAGCATCTGCTTGTAGAGCTGCGGGCTCTGCGCGAGGTAGGCCGTGCGTCCGAAGTAGTCGACGGTGAAGACGTTGGCCCCCGACTCGGTGGCCGTGCCGACGAGCTTCGGGGTCGCGATCTCGGTGAACTCGAGGCTTCCGAGCGCAGCGCGGAAGCCTCGCATCGACGCGCTCGCGAGCTGCCAGGCAGCCCGGTGGCGCGGGTGGCGCAGGGTCACCGCCGCGTGGTCGAGGTGCGTGGGCAGCCCGGCGCCGAAGGTCGGGCGCCACAGCTCGGTGGGTGGCGCGACCGCCGGTTCGGTGAGCGGGGTGATGACCGGTTCCACGAGCTCGGCACCACCGGGGGCCGACTCGTTGGCCGACACGGTGCCGGTCACCTCGACGACGGTCTCCTCGGGCAGACCCGAGAGCTGGTCGACGGTCTCGCGGTCCTTGACGACGACCTGGGCCAGGCCCGAACGGTCGCGCAGCACGAGGAACGTGACGCTCGCGAGGACGCGGCGCCGGTGGATCCAGCCGGCGAGCGTGACCCGCTCGCCGGGTTCGACGGACGCGAGGTCCCGCGCGAGCACGCGCGGAGCAAGGGTCGTGGGTTGGGTTGGTTGCATTCCGTTCACCTCCAGAGGGTTGGTGCCCCGGAGGTGTGGGCGATGGGGAATGTCGCTGTGCCACCACACCTTCGCCGCCGCGGATCGCGGACGGCCTCTGGTCGTGCTCGGCTCAGGATCGTCAGGCCCGTCGTCGCCGTGCCGGTCAGACTACCCCTGATCGGAGGAACACTCCGACCCGTTTTCGGTCAGGCTCTCAGACAGCAGAGCCACGGCGCCGGCGTCGTCTGGACGCAGCGCAGCGAGCGAGGAACGAGCGAGCGGAGCGGAGGAAGGCGACGCCTGAAGGGCGCCGCGGCACGCGCCGGAACGAAGTGAGGCGCAGACAGCACAGAGCCGAGGCGCCGGCGTCGTCTGGACGCAGCGCAGCGAGCGAGGAACGAGCGAGCGAAGCGGAGGAAGGCGACGCCTGAAGGGCGCCGAGGCACGCGCGAAGCGAAGCGGAGCGCCAAGAACTCAGTCGAAGTGGACGTCGAGCCCGTGCAGCGGGAAGACGGCCGTGCGCGTCGCCATGACGGCGCGGTCGACCTCGCTCGCGGGGTCGTAGCCCATCTCCCACGAGCGCCACCAGAGCGGCCCGTCCTCGGCGGTCAGGTCGCCCATCCGTCGCGGACCCGGACGGCCGAAGATCTGCTCGACGTGGGCACGCCAGTCCTCGGGGACCGGAGTGCTCGTCGGGATCGGGGCGTGGGCGGCGATGGCTGTCAGGTGCGTCCACGTGCGGGGCACGACACCGATCACCTCGTAGCCGCCACCTCCGAGGGCGACCCAGCGGCCCTCGCACACCTCGTGCGAGAGGCGGTGGAGCGCGTCGGCCGCGGCCCGCTGGGCGTCGACCGTGACGGCGAAGTGCGCGAGGGGGTCCTCCGCGTGGGTGTCGCACCCGTGCTGGGTCACGAGCACGTCGGGCTTGAAGGCGCGGATGAGCGGCATGGCGACGGCATGCAGGGCGCGCAGCCAGCCGGCGTCGCTGAGGCCGGGCGGCAGCGCGACGTTGACGGCGGTGCCCTCCGCGTCGGGGCCACCGACGTCACTCGGCCACCCGGTGCCCGGGAAGAGGGCCCGACCGGTCTCGTGGACCGAGATCGTCAGCACCCTGGGGTCGTCCCAGAAGATCCGCTCGACGCCGTCACCGTGGTGCACGTCGACGTCGACGTAGGCGACACGTTCGGCGCCGTGGTCGAGGAGCCACTGGATGCCGACGGCGATGTCGTTGTAGACGCAGAAGCCACTCGCCTTGCCCCGCATCGCGTGGTGCAGGCCGCCCGTGAAGTTGACGGCGTGCTCGGCCTCGCCCTCCCAGACGGCGCGACAGCTGTCGACCGTGCCGGACACGACCCGGGCGCTGGCATCGTGCATGTCGACGAAGGCCGGGTCGTCCTCGGTGCCGAGGCCGTACGCGTCGTCGGCAGCGGAGGGGTCGGTCGAGGCGGCCTTGACCGCGGCGACGTAGTCGTCGTCGTGGACGGTGGCCAGCAGCTCGTCGGTGGCCACCTCGGCGCCGACCACCTCGACGCCGTCGACGTCGAAGACACCGAGGGCGTCGCAGAGCCGGGCCGTGAGGTCCAGGCGAGCGGGCGCCATCGGGTGCGTGGGGCCGAAGTCGTATCTCGTGAAGGAGGAGTCCCAGACGACCCGGGCCTGAGTTGGCATGATTGAGACGCTATCGCGGAAACGCGCCACGGACGACGGAGGTAACACCCATGGGCCGCAACCGGCTCTTCGACGACGACGTCATCGTCATCGGGCTGGGACGCTTCGGCTCGGCCGTCGCTCTCGAGCTCACCAAGCTCGGCCACCGGGTCATCGCCGTCGAGCGCGACAACGCCATCGCCGAGAGCTACGTGAACAAGGTGGCCAAGGTCGTGCACGCCGACATGGCGCAGTCGACGGCACTCGACATGATCCGCCACGCGCAGCCCCGGATCGCGATCGTCGGCATCGGCTCGTCCGTCGAGTCGTCGGTCCTCGCAGCGGCCAACCTCGTCGACGCGGGCGTCCCCTCGATCTGGGCGAAGGCCCTCTCACCCGAGCACAAGCGCATCCTCGACCGCATCGGGGTGCACCACGTCATCTCGCCCGAGGCCGACTCCGGTCGCCGCGTGGCCCACCTCGTCAACGGCAAGATGCTCGACTACATCGAGTTCGACGACGGCTTCGCCATCGTCAAGCTGAAGCCGCCGGCCGAGACGATCGGCTTCACGCTGGAGCAGAGCCAGATCCGCCGCAAGTACGGCGTCACCGTGGTCGGCGTCAAGGCACCGGGCGAGGACTTCACCTACGCCGTCCCGCAGACGAAGATCTCGGCGCACCACATGCTCATCGTCAGCGGGCCCGTCGAGCTCATCGAGCGTTTCGCCGCCCGCCCCTGACGTCGGGCTCGCTTCCGGCACAGACGAACCCACCGTCCCGAGCGCGGGGACGGTCGGTTCGTGAAACGCAGTGCGGCCGGAGCGCGCCGCCGGCTCAGAGGCGCAGCGTGGGTCCGTGGTCGGCGCCGAGCGGCAGGACCATGGCGACCTCCTCCTCGCCGTCCTCCTCGCTGACGACACCCATCGGCCTGCGGTAGTCGGTGGGGCGGAAGCCCATGCCGCTCGCGAAGGCAACGGCCCGGCCGTTCTCGGTGCCGACCCAGTAGACGAGGTGGGAGTGACCGCGCTCGGCGGCGAGGGAGGCGCCGTCCTTGACGAGGTGGGTGGCGACGCCGGAGCCACGGGCCTCGGGCCGCACCCACAGCCCGAAGAGCTCGCCGGCCGTGCCGTCGCTCTCCTTGGCGGTGCCGACGCTGACCACGCCGACGGCGCGGCCGTCGCGCTCGGCCACGAGCCGTGCGGAGCGCTGCATGCGTTCACGCCAGAAGTCCTCGCCGTAGGACTCTTCCTCGTCGACCGAAGCCACGAACGCCTCGGGCGATTCACGCAGTGCGGCGAGGCGGACGGAACGGTAGTCCTCCCAGTCGTCCTCGCCGAGGGGACGCACGGTGATGTCGCTCATGGGTCCACCTTCGCACGACAGCCTGCCGGACCGCACCCGCGGGGCGGTGAACGTTCGGGGGCGCCTCGGACCGACTGGCCGACAGCGTGACTCATAAGCGGTGGACCATCTCGATCTCGCGCAGGTCCGGGCGCCGCGGGTGGTCGTGGACCGCGCCGGTGCGCACGAACCCGCACCGCGCGTACAACCCCTCGGCGACCACGTTGGAGCTCGTCACCTCGAGCACGACCTCGGTCTTGCCGAAGCGCCTCGCCTGCTCGAGGACGGCTCGGACCAGGGCCTCCCCGACACCACGTCCCCGGGCCTCCGGGGCGACGTACATGCCGAACAGCGTTGCGGTCGTGGCCCGCTCGGGTTCCCAGTGGGAACCGAGCCCCGCGCTGCCGAGCACCCCCGAGGCGTCGCGGGCCTGCACGAGCCAGGCGCCCTCGATCCGCTGGCGCCAGTCGGCCTCGTCGTAGGCGGCCTCGTCGGCATAGGTGAACCAGAAGGCGTCGGGGGCCTCCTGGAGCATCGCGAGCCGGACGTCGCGGTGCGACTCCCAGTCCTCCGGCGAGACGGGGTGCAGGTGGAGGCGCTGGTCGTGGGTGTGGGGCTCGGCCATCACTCCACGATGCCCTCAGACCTGCCCGGACGCCAGCTGTTTCGAGCGGGCCGCTGCGGCCTCGATGGCCGTCACGAACGCGGCCCGGACCTTGTGGTCGTCGAGCTGGCGCAGGGCCGCTACGGTCGTGCCGCCGGGCGAGCTGACCTGCTCGCGCAGGACCGTCGGGTGCTCCCGGGTCTCCTTGAGCATCGTCGCCGCCCCGTAGAGCGTCTGCACGACGAGCTCGGTGGCCGTGGCCCGCGGCAGACCGAGCACGACGCCGGCCTCGATCATCGCCTCGACGACGTAGAAGATGTAGGCGGGGCCGCTGCCGGAGATCGCCGTCACGGCGTCGAGGTGCTTCTCGGCGAGCCGGACGACCCGGCCGCACGAGCTGAGCAGCGCCTCGGCCTCGGCGAGGTGGTCGTCGGTGCAGTGGCTGCCGGGCGAGATGCCGGCCATCCCCTGGTCGACGAGCGCCGGGGTGTTGGGCATGACGCGGATGACCGACGTGCCCTCGGGCAGCCGCGACTCGAGGAACTCCGTCGTGATGCCGGCAGCCAGCGAGATGACGGCGTTGCCGGGGGCGACGTGGTCGTGGATCTCGTCGAGCAGCGCCGCCATGTCCTGCGGCTTGACGCACAGCACGAGCGTGTCGGCGACGTCGGCCGCCTCGGCGTTGGCCAGCACACGCACCCCGTGGCGCTCGGCGAGGGCGTTGACCTTCTCCGGCGTGCGTCCGGTGACGACGAGGTCGCCGGGCGTGCGGCCCGAGCGGATGAGGCCGGAGACGAGGGTCTCGCCCATGACCCCCGCGCCGAAGATGGCCGTCGTCGTCATCGTGGCTCTCCGCTCAGCTCTTGGTCGCGACGCCGCGCAGGAAGAACATGACGTTGGCGGGCTTCTCGGCCATCCGGCGCATGAGGTAGCCGTACCACTCCTGGCCGTACGGGATGTAGACGCGCATCTGGTCGCCGCGGTCGGAGATCCGCTTCTGCTCCTCGGGGCGGATGCCGTAGAGCATCTGGTACTCGAACGACCTCGGGTCGCGACCGGCCTGGCCCGCGAGCGCGCCGGCGATCTCGATGAGCCTCGGGTCGTGCGAGGCCACCATCGGGTAGCCCTCGCCCTGCATGAGGATCTTGAGGCACCGGACGTAGGACTTGTCGACGTCGGCTCCGGACTGGAAGGCGACCGACTCGGGCTCCTTGTAGGCGCCCTTGCAGAGCCGGACACGGGACCCGGCGTGGGCGAGGTCCCGGCAGTCGGCCTCGGTGCGGTAGAGGTAGGCCTGCACGACGGCGCCCACCGTCGGGAAGTCGGCCCGCAGCTCGCGCAGGGCGTCGAGGGTCAGGTCGGTGGTCGTGTGGTCCTCCATGTCGAGGGTCACGGTCGTGCCGCCCTGCTTGGCCAGCTCGCAGATCTCACGGGCGTGGTCCAGGGCGATGGCGTTGCCGTCGCCCGGCAGCGCCTGCCCGAGCGCGCTCAGCTTGAGCGAGACCTCGACGGAGCCGCCCTCGGTGAGGCCCTGGTCGCGCAGCGCCGTCAGCAGCGAGAGGTAGGCGTCGCGCGTGTGCCGGGCCTGGGCGAGGTCGGTCGTGTCCTCGCCGAGGTAGTCGATCGTCGAGAGGCGGCCGGACGCCGCGATCTCGGAGGCGGCCCCGACGACGTCGGCACGCTCGGCACCGGGCACGAAGCGCTTGACGACCGAGCGCGACACGGGCGCCTTCTCGATGACGTCTCGGATCTTCTCCTGCTTGGACAGCTGCAGGAGCGAGTTGCGCAGCAGGTCGCTGGCGTCCACGGGGGCCTCCGGGTGGTGCTCGGGATGTCGCTCGGGTCACGGCGGCGGACGGTGGTGACCGTCCCGCCGGGCAAATCTACCGCCGCCGGCAGCCGGCGCCCGCCGGTCCCCTCCGCTCCTGCGGCACGCACGCCGCCCGCCCGGTCTCTCGGGGTCCTCCTCGGGGCCATGCGGCAGACTCGCTGCCATGGCTCGCCCGAGCGCCACCCGACGACCCGTGCCCGCCGCCCTCGCGGCCGCAGCGCTGCCTCTCGTGCTCGCCGCGTGCGGCCAGCCGGTCGCGACGCCGTCTTCCGCCACCCGCCCGGCAGGCACGACCGGAACGGCAGGCGCCACCGGCGCCCCGACGAGCCCAGCCGCTGACGACGCGCCGCTCACGCCGCCCTCGAGCGTCGTGCCACCCCGCGTGCACGCCACCGCCGTCGTCGCCTCCTACCTCCGTGGCCACGACCTCAGGGGGCTCACCCGCACGGACGACGAGTCGGTGACGGAGGCCGTCCTCACGTCGTGCCCGAACGGGCCCACCGTGGCCCGGGACGTCGGCCCGACGGCATACGCCCGCTCCTGGGAGGGGCCGGGAGGCGTCCGCGCCGACGTCGCCGCGATCACCTACCCCGACCTCGCGTCGGCCGCGAACGCGGCCGAGCCGCTGCTCGTCGCGGCGCAGGCGTGCCGGGCCCCCCGGCCGGCCAAGGGCGTCACGACGACCGTCGCCAACCAGCGCCGCGACGTGGCGGAGGGTATGCCGCTCGGCCGGGTCGACGTGACGCGGACGTCCCCGGACGAGACGCGCCACGACTACGTCGGCGTCGTGCAGGTGGGCAACGTGCTCGTACGCCTCACCTACTCGTCCGGCGACGCGAAGGTCGCCACCGACAAGGGGTCGACGGCGCTCGCGCTGCTGGCCCGGGACGTGCAGGGGCTCTGATGTCCACGATCGACGACGCCGCCCTCGCCGCGCCCGGACCGCTCGGCCTGACCCTCGACGACCTCGGCGAGGCCCTCGGGGGTGCCGCGACCGTGCTGCGCGCCAACGCGATGGCGGCTGGCCTCGATGCACCCGTCCCCACGTGCCCCGACTGGACGGTGCTCGACCTCGTCACCCACCAGGGCATGGTCCACCGCTGGGCCGCGAGCCACCTGCGCGGCGAGCCCGTCGAGCCGGAGCCGCTCGAGCGCGAGGGGCGCCGGTCCGCCGACGTGCTCGGCTGGTTCGACGACGGGGCGACGGCGCTGCTGCAGGCGATCGTCGACGCGCCGGACGCCCTCGACGCGGTCGTGTTCCTCAAGGACGCGCCTGCCCCGCGGCTCTTCTGGACGCGCCGGCAGTGCCACGAGACGACGGTCCACGCCGTCGACGCGCTCGGGGCCCGGCTCGGACGGCCCGCGCGCGCCCACGAGACGTGGATCCGGCCCGCCGTCGCGCTCGACGGCATCGACGAGCTGCTCGTCGGCTTCGTCACCCGCCGCAAGGAGGGAGCCTCACCCGGCGCCCCGACCCGGCTGCTCGTGCGCCCCGACGGCGCCGACGTCGCTTGGCTCGTCGACCTCGACACCGGCCGGCCGATCCGGACCAGCCGGGTCCGGTCGGGGTCCGGTGGTTCGGGTGGGGCCGACGCCGACCACGTCCTGACCGGCGACCCCGTCGACCTCTACCTGCGGCTGTGGAGCCGCGGCGCTGCCGAGCCGGCCGAGCCGGCCGAGCCCACCGAGACCACCGAGACCATCACGGAGATCGAGCGCTGGTGGCGCGAGAACATCTCGATCTCGTGGTGACCCCCGGGTCGACCACGTAGCAGGATGGGCGCAGCACCCGGACCGCACCGTCGCGGCCCGGGCCCGTGCGACCAGAGGAGCTCGTATGCCACAGGAGGGCGTCGGACGGACCGTCCAGTCGGCGATCTACCGGGCCGGTGCCTTCGGCCGCCGCCCGGCGGTCCCGACCGACGGCACGCAGCTCGAGGTGGCGGCCCGCAAGGTCATGTCGAAGCGCGGGTTCGCCTACGTCGCAGGCTCGGCCGGCTCCGAGGCGAGCGCCGACGCGAACGTCTCAGCCTTCTCGAGGTGGCGCGTCGTGCCCCGGATGCTCGTCGACACGACCGAGCGCGACACGTCCGTCGAGCTCTTCGGCCGTCGGCACGAGAGCCCCTTCCTCGTCGCCCCGGTCGGGGTCCTGTCGATGGCCGACGACGAGGCCGACCTCGCCGTCGCCCGCGGCGCCCGCGAGCAGCGCGTCACCCAGATCCTCAGCACCCAGGCCTCGGTGCCGATGGAGGACGTCGCGCGCACCCTCGCCGGGTCCGGTCACTGGTACCAGCTCTACTGGAGCAGCGACGACGACCTCGTCGAGAGCCTCGTCTCGCGCGCCGAGGCGTGCGGCAGCGACGCCCTCGTCGTCACCCTCGACACGGCATACCTCGGCTGGCGTCCACGCGACCTCGACCTCGGGCACCTGCCGTTCGCCCGCGGCGAGGGCATCGCCCAGTACACGTCGGACCCCGTCTTCCAGCGGCTCGTCCGCGAGCGGGTGGCGGCGGCCGGGCCGGCGGTCCGGCCGCGGCCAACGCCGGCCGCGGTCGCGACGCTCGTGTCGATGAGCCGCAACCACCCGGGCGACACCCGGCACAACCTCACGGCGCCCGAGCCGCGCGCCGCGGTCGAGACGTTCCTCGACGTCTTCAGCCGACCCTCGCTGACGTGGGACGACCTACCGCGGCTGCGGACCATGACCAGCCTGCCGATCGTGCTCAAGGGGATCCTGCACCCCGACGACGCCCGACGCGCCGTGGACGCCGGGGTCGACGGTGTCTACGTCTCCAACCACGGCGGCCGGCAGGTCGACCGGTCCGTCGCCGCGCTCGACGCCCTGCCCGGAGTCGTCGAGGCCGTGAGCGGTGCCGGGTCCGACGCCCCGGTGATCTTCGACAGCGGGATCCGTTGCGGCGCAGACGCGTTCGTCGCACTGGCCCTGGGCGCGTCGGCCGTCGGCATCGGGCGACCACACGTCTACGGTCTGGCCCTCGCCGGCGCCGACGGGGTCTCGGAGGTGCTGCGTAACCTGCGCGCCGAGCTCGACCTCCAGCTGGCGCTCACGGGGTGCACGTCGCTCGCCGACCTGACCCCGGAGCGGCTCGTGGCCGCGCCCTGACGCGACAAGGCGCCGCGCCGACCGTCGACGGGCCACGTGTCGCCGCCCGGTCACGGTCGAGAGGCCGCTTCTCGCCGCATGGAACCGGGTCGACGCAGTCGGGGTCTGTCCCGGAGGATCGGGTCATGCCAGCCCTCGACCACCTGACCCGCGACGCCTACCCGAAGTCGAACGGCTACGACGCGAAGTGGCTCGTCGACCTCGACATGGGCCCCCACCCGCTGTGGCTGCTCGAGGACCTCGCCGCCGACCTCGACCTCCGGCCCGGCATGCGCGTCCTCGACCTCGGCTCGGGGCTGGGCGCGACGTCGGTCTTCCTCGCGCGGGAGTACGGCGTCAGCGTCGTGGCCGCCGACCTGTGGGTCGACCCCACCGAGGCTGCCGCGGTCTTCCGCAAGGAGAACGTCGACGATCGCGTCCTCGCGATGCGGGTCGACGCGCACGCGCTCCCCTTCGGCCGGGGCTCGTTCGACGCCATCCTCAGCATCGACGCGTGGGAGTACTTCGGCACCGGCGACCACTACCCGCCCTACCTCGCCACCTTCCTCAAGCCGGGCGGCCAGCTCGGGGTCGCGACGCCGGCCCTGACGACCGAGGTGCGCGAGCTCGGCGAGATCCCCGAGCACATCGACCGCGTCGTCGGCGCCGAGTCCGCGGCCTGGCACACGGCGGACTGGCTGCGCAGCCAGTGGGAGTTCAGCCGCGCCTTCACGACCGTCACGGCCCGCAACCAGCCGGACGCGTGCGCGAACTGGTTGCTGTGGGAACGTGCCGTCATGGAGCTCAAGGGACAGGCCAGCTCGCCGGTGCAGGGGATGCTCGAGGCCGACGGCGGCGCCTTCGTCACGTTCGCGCTCGTCACCGGGAGGGTCGCATGAGCCTCGACGCCACCGACCTCGAGCACCTGCGCCGGGCGGTCTCGCTCGCGCGCCTGGCCCTGGAGCGCGGGGACGAGCCGTTCGGCTCCGTCCTCGTGTCGGGCGACGGCGAGGTGCTCTTCGAGGACCACAACCACGTCCTCGCGCTCGAGGCCACCCAGCACCCCGAGTTCGCCATCGCCCGCTGGGCGGGTGCCCAACTGACCGCCGCCGAGCGGGCGGCCGCGACCGTCTACACCTCGGGCGAGCACTGCCCCATGTGCTCAGCAGCGCACGCGTGGGTCGGCCTCGGCCGGATCGCGTATGCCGTGAGCTCGGCCCAGCTGACCGCGTGGCGGTCGGCGTGGGGCTCGGCCCCGTCCCCGGTCGCGGCGCTGTCGATCCACGACGTCGTGCCGGGCGCGGTCGTCGACGGGCCGGCCCCCGAGCTCGAGGCCGAGGTCCGCGACTTCGACGACCGTTTCGCCCACGGTCACCCCCACCCCGACCCCAACCCCTGACGCCGGCCAACCGGCATACGCCCGGAGGTCCTCCCCGACCACATCAACTCCACCGGGGCGGACCCGAACGACGCACCCGAGACCCCGGGACCACGACAACTCCGCCCTGGCGGGCGAAAGCGGCCCACGCGACCACACTCGGCCACCACAAGTCCGCCCCGGTGGCCTTGGCGCTCAGAGGTTTCGGCGGCTGTGGATGACCTACAACGAGCGCGAGTCCGGTGTCGCACAGTGACGTCATGAAGCCCGCCGACAGCCCCGGCACCGACCAGCCGTTTCTGCGCACGAGTGACGGAGACGACACGCTGAGCGCATGGCGCTTCCGGCGAACGCATCGCGCACTTTTCCGTGGGGTCTACGTCACTGCCGAGACCCGCGTGACCCTTCGGCTGCTCGCCGAGGGAGCCCTGCTGTTGGCCGAGCCGAGCAGCTACCTCTCCCATCACACCGCGGCCCGGCTCTGGGGCGGCGTCGTTCCCGACAACCCTGACGTCCACGTGACGTATCCGAGGATGCGTGCCCAGTGTCTCGGCATCGCGGCTCACCGTGCCAAGGCGCGACAGCACGTGGTCCGTTGGATGGGGCTGCCCGTCACCGGCCCGGCGCAGACCTTTCTCGACATGAGTCAGGTGCTCGGTCTCGTCGATCTCGTCGTGCTCGGGGACTCGTTGGTCCGCAAGAAGCGCTTCACACCTGACGAGCTGGTTGCCCTGGCTGAGAAGCACCGCGGCCCCCACTCGAGGCTGGCCCGGCGAGCGGCAAGGCTCGTGAGAGCCGGCGTCGACTCACCCATGGAGACGCGCCTGCGGCTGCTCATCGTCCTCGCCGGACTTCCCGAGCCCGAGGTGGACCACCGGGTGCACGACGACGACGGGACCTTGTTGCGGCGATACGACCTCTCCTACCTCCCCTTCCGACTGATCATCGAGTACGACGGCAGGCAGCACGCCGAGTCGGACGAGCAGTGGCTCAGCGACATCGGCCGCGACGAGGCGCTGGACGACGAGCAGATCCGGCGGCTCGTGGTCGTGTCCCGGGACATCTACTCGACACCGGCGAACACCCTCGCGAGGATCACGCGGGCCATGCGCCGAGCCGGTATGCCGGTGCCCCGGCTCAGGCACGAGTGGCGCCGACACTTCCCGAGCAGGTCGGGCGACCTCGCCCTGCCGGCATGAGGGCGCCGACGAGCGCGCCATGGCGCGGTTCCGCGCCCGATGACGCGGCTGGCCGAACCCGAAACCGCGCCATGGCGCGGTTCTGTGCCGGAAGGCGGCCCGGATGGATGCGTCCGCGACCGCTCTCCACGGGTGTGAAGCGCGCCGGCAACAGTGCGGGCGGACACTGGGCGGGTACGACACGGCATACGCAAGGATCACGACACGCCTCTCGGCATCTGTCCGCTCACGGCGAACAGCGGCTGAACCTGAGCCGATCACGCTCAGGATGGGGAACAGGAGGGACACCACCGGCGTTGGTCGGGGTGTGCTCGTCCACAGCGGGCACAGATAGCATCGAGATGTCTCTCGATCAGTCAGGAGAAGAACATGTTCGAACGGTTCACCGACAGGGCCCGAAGGGTGGTTGTCCTCGCGCAGGAGGAAGCTCGCCTGCTCAACCACAACTACATCGGGACCGAGCACATCCTCCTGGGTCTGATCCACGAAGGCGAAGGCGTCGCCGCGAAGGCCCTCGAATCGCTCGACATCTCGCTCGAAGCGGTCCGGGCCCAGGTCCAGGAGATCATCGGCCAGGGGCAGCAGGCCCCCACCGGTCACATTCCCTTCACGCCCCGCGCGAAGAAGGTCCTCGAGTACTCGCTCCGCGAGGCGCTCCAGCTCGGCCACAGCTACATCGGCACCGAGCACATCCTGCTCGGCCTGATCCGCGAGGGCGAGGGCGTCGCCGCCCAGGTCCTCGTCAAGCTCGGCGCGGAGCTCAACAAGGTCCGCCAGCAGGTCATCCAGCTGCTCTCCGGCTACCAGGGTGGCCAGGGCGGCGAGAAGGCCGGCGCCGGCGTCGGCCAGAGCCAGGCCGAGGGGACGCCCGCGGGCTCCCTCGTGCTCGACCAGTTCGGTCGCAACCTCACGCAGGCTGCCCGCGAGGGCAAGCTCGACCCGGTCATCGGACGTGAGAAAGAGATCGAGCGGGTCATGCAGGTGCTGTCCCGCCGCACCAAGAACAACCCCGTCCTCATCGGCGAGCCCGGCGTCGGCAAGACCGCCGTCGTCGAGGGCCTCGCCCAGGACATCGTCAAGGGCGAGGTGCCCGAGACGCTCAAGGACAAGCAGCTCTACACCCTCGACCTCGGCTCGCTCGTGGCCGGCAGCCGCTACCGCGGTGACTTCGAGGAGCGGCTGAAGAAGGTCCTCAAGGAGATCCGCACCCGCGGCGACATCATCATCTTCATCGACGAGATCCACACGCTCGTCGGTGCAGGTGCCGCCGAGGGCGCCATCGACGCCGCGTCGATCCTCAAGCCGATGCTCGCCCGTGGTGAGCTGCAGACGATCGGTGCGACGACGCTCGACGAGTACCGCAAGCACATCGAGAAGGACTCGGCCCTCGAGCGGCGCTTCCAGCCGATCCAGGTGCAGGAGCCGACGCTGCCGCACGCGATCGAGATCCTCAAGGGTCTGCGTGACCGCTACGAGGCCCACCACCGCGTGACGATCACCGACGGGGCGCTCGTCGCGGCCGCCAACATGGCCGACCGCTACGTCAACGACCGCTTCCTACCCGACAAGGCCATCGACCTCATCGACGAGGCGGGCGCGCGACTGCGCATCCGTCGGATGACGGCTCCGCCGGACCTGCGCGAGTTCGACGAGAAGATCGCCGCGCTCGTGCGCGAGAAGGAGTCGGCCATCGACGGGCAGGACTTCGAGCGCGCGGCCCGCGTCCGCGACGACGAGAAGCGCCTGCGCCAGGAGAAGGCCGCCCGTGAGGCCCAGTGGAAGTCGGGCGACATGGACGTCGTGGCCGAGGTCGACGAGGAGCTCATCGCCGAGGTCCTGGCGGCCAGCACCGGCATCCCGGTCTTCAAGCTGACCGAGGAGGAGTCGAGCCGACTGCTCCACATGGAGGACGAGCTGCACAAGCGCATCGTCGGCATGGACGACGCCGTCAAGGCGCTGTCCCAGGCGATCCGCCGCACCCGTGCAGGCCTCAAGGACCCGCGTCGTCCGGGTGGCTCGTTCATCTTCGCCGGCCCCACCGGTGTCGGTAAGACCGAGCTCGCCAAGACGCTCGCCGAGTTCCTCTTCGGCAGCGAGGACGCGCTGATCCAGCTCGACATGTCCGAGTACTCCGAGAAGCACACGGTGAGCCGCCTCTTCGGCTCGCCTCCTGGCTACGTCGGCTACGAGGAGGGCGGCCAGCTCACCGAGAAGGTGCGCCGCAAGCCGTTCTCCGTCGTGCTCTTCGACGAGGTCGAGAAGGCCCACCCGGAGATCTTCAACTCGCTGCTGCAGGTGCTCGAGGACGGCCGCCTCACCGACTCGCAGGGTCGGATGGTCGACTTCAAGAACACCGTCATCATCATGACGACCAACCTCGGCACGCGGGACATCTCCAAGGCCAACATGGGCTTCTCGGCCGGACCCGACAGCCGCTCGGACTACGAGCGGATGAAGGCGAAGGTCACCGACGAGCTCAAGCAGCACTTCCGGCCCGAGTTCCTCAACCGTGTCGACGACACCATCGTCTTCCCGCACCTGAGCCGCGACGAGATCATCCAGATCGTCGACCTCGAGATCGCCAAGCTCGACAAGCGGCTCAAGGACAAGGACATGGGCATGGAGCTCACGCAGTCCGCCAAGGACCTGCTCGCCAAGAAGGGCTACGACCCCGTGCTCGGTGCGCGTCCGCTGCGCCGCACCATCCAGCGCGAGATCGAGGACGCCCTGTCGGAGCGGATCCTGTTCGGGGACTTCGCGTCCGGCCAGTACGTCAAGGTCGACACCGAGGGCGAGGGCAAGGCGGAGACGTTCACCTTCTCCGACATGGCCCACCCGGACGCCGCGCACCGGCCGGCCGACGACCTCCCGGAGCTTCCCGAGGGCGCCGCCCTCGACGAGGCGCTCGGGGTCAACATCACGGCCGGCCCGCCCGTGCCCGACGACCAGGTCTACCCCGACGCGGGGCTGACCGGCACGGAGCGCTGACCGCAGCGATCCGCCAGCACGGCCGAAGGGGCCGGGGACACCACGTCCCCGGCCCCTTCGTCGTACGCCCGCGTCCCGGTCGTCATACCGGGGTCGTATGCCGTCCCGCCCGGGAGGCGACCACGGCCCGATGTGGGACCCGGCCCACCGCGGCGAGGCTGGGTCCATGAGCTACTACGACCCAGCCCGTACGCCGTCCGGTGCGCCCGAGCGCCCAGCCTTCCCAGCCTTCCCAGCCTCCCCCGCCTCCACCGTCGCCCCGCCTGTCAGCCCCACCGTCGGCCTCACCGGCGCCCAGGCCCCCTCACGTCCGGCACGGGCGGTGTCGCCCGACCCGGCCCGCGACCTCGTCGCCCGAGACCTCGTCATGACCTACGGCCGCTCCGGGGCCTCCGCCGGGCCGCCCGCGCTCGGCGGCGTCGACCTGACGATCCGCGCCGGCGAGAGCCTCGCCGTCATGGGGCCGTCCGGCTCGGGCAAGACGACGCTGCTGCACGTGCTCGCCGGGATCCTGCGACCGACCGGCGGCCAGGTGCTGTGGCGCGGCCGGGACATCGCACGGATGTCGGACCGCGAGCGCACCGTGCTGCGCCGCGAGGACTTCGGATTCGTCTTCCAGCAGGGCATGCTGCTGCCCGAGCTGCCGGCGATCGAGAACGTGGCCCTGCCGCTCATGCTCGGCGGGGTCAGGCGGTCGGAGGCGACGGCGCGGGCCGCGACGCTCTTCCACCCGCTCGGCCTCTCGGGGCTGGAGAAGCGCCGTCCGGGCGAGCTCTCGGGCGGCCAGGCGCAGCGGGTCGCCATCGCCCGCGCCCTCGTGGCCCGCCCCGGGGTCGTCTTCGCCGACGAGCCGACCGGTGCGCTCGACCAGACGACCAGCGCCGAGGTGATGCACCACCTGACGCAGCTCGCGGCGCACACCGGAGCCTCGCTCGTCGTCGTGACCCACGACGAGAACGTCGCCCGCTGGTGCCACGGCGTCGTCCGGGTCCGCGACGGTCGGATCGCTGGTGCAGACGCAGGCGCCCACGTCGCGGCCGGCCCGGTCCAGACTGCGACGGCGGTGGCCAGGTGAGGGCCGCGACCGAGCTGTGGTGGCGCCTGCGGCGTGCGGGCGCGGCCGACAACCGGGTGCCCGGCATCCTCGCGGTGGTCTCGTTCGCCGTCGCGACGGCGGCCCTGCTCGTCTGCGTCGCCGGGCTCCACGCGTTCGAGGCGCGCAACCCCCTGCCGCCGGGCGGCCTCAAGGGCCACCTCAGCGACGAGGCGGCGCTCGGCAACCTCTACGTGACCCTCGCCTGGATCGCGACGACGTGCATGGTCATCCCGACCCTCACCCTCGGCGGTGTCGCGGCGCGTCTCGCGATCGCCCGCCGCGACCAGCGTCTGGCCGCGCTCCGTCTCGCCGGTGCGACGTCGGGACAGGTCACGCTCATGACGCTGGCAGAGGCGGCCGCCCAGGCCGTCGTCGGTGCGCTGACAGGCGTCGTGCTCTACCTCGCCGTCCTCCCCCTCGTGGCCCGGCTGAGCTTCCAGGGCCGCCCCTTCGAGCTGCGCGAGCTGGTGCTGCCGCTGTGGCAGACGCTGGCCGTCGTCGCGGCCGTCGTCGTCGTGGCGGTCGTGTCCGGCGCGTCGAGCCTCGCCCGGGTGGCGATCAGCCCGCTCGGCGTGGCTGCCCGCACGAGCCCGAAGCGCCTGAGCGTCCTGCGGCTGCTCGTCGCCCTGGCCGCCGGAGCTGCGTGGGTGCTCGTCATCACCCCGATGAAGGAGCCGCAGCGGATGACGATCGTGCTCGTGCTCGGCGCGATGATCCTCGCCGTCAACGCCGTCGGGCCGTGGGTGGTCATGGTGGCCGGCCGGGTCGCGGCGCGTCTCGCCCCGACCGCAGCGACGCTGCTGGCGGCCCGGCGCATCGCCGACGACCCGAAGAGCACGTGGCGCGCGGTCGGCGCCCTCGGCCTCGCCGTCGTCGTCGTGGGCTTCACGAGCCTCGCGCAGGTCGACGACCCGACGACTCCGCTCGAGCGCTACCTCGCCGACGACCTCGGCACGGGCGCGCTCGTCACCCTCGTCATCATCACCATCGTCGGCGCCACGTCGACGGGGGTCGTCCAGGCGGCCCGGGTGCTCGACCAGCGCGAGCAGTACCGCGCGCTGGCGCTCGCCGGCACGAGCGAGCGCTCGCTCCACCGGGCCCGCGCGCTCGAGGTCGCGCTCCCGCTGTCGATGACGATCGTGCTGTCGGCCGGCTTCGTGCTCGTGCTGATGCTGCCCTTCACGAGCGCCCTCGACAGCGGCCTCGTCGTGCGTTTCGTCGTGACCTCGGCCGTCGCTGGGGCGGTCGTCCTGGCGTCGGTGCTGGCGTCCCGGTCGCTCGTGCGGACGGCCTCCCGCGTCGCCTGAACCGGTCGTCTACGGTGGGGCGGTGACCTCCCCGCACCGCCCCACCGACGTCCGCCAGCGGCCTGTGATGCCCGCCGACACCCGTCGTCCAGCCCGCACGCGACGGTCCGTGGTGGCGCGCGCCGGGGCCGTTTCGGCGGCCGCGGCGGTGGCCCTCGCGGGTTGCTCGACGGGTGCGCCGAGCGGGACCGGCTCGCCGGCCGGAGCGTCCGCCTCGGCCGACGGCAGCGCGTCCGGGTCCGCCCCCTCCTCGGGGGTCCGCGTGAGCGGGGCGCCAGCGCCCTTGGCTGCGCTGGTCTCGACGGTGTATGCCGGGGGCGACCTCACGCGTACGTCCTCCCCCTCCGCCGCGGCCGCCCTGAAGACGCGCAAGGCGGCCCCCGGCCCGGTCTCGGCCAAGGCCGAGGTCGGCTCGTGGATGGGCACGCCCGTCGCCGTCGTCACCGCCGGCGACGACGTGACCCTCGCCGTCGGACCGACGTGGAAGGTCGTCGGCGGCTGGTGGCCGTCGCTCGGGGTCGAGAAGCCGAGCCTCGGCGGCGGGCCGCGCTGGGTGCTCGCGATCGGCTCGGACGCCCGCAAGGGCCAGCCGCTCGAGCGCACCCGCGCCGACGTGCTCCAGGTCATCGGCATCGACGGCAAGGGTGGCGGCGGCGTCATGGGCATGGCCCGCGACCTGTGGGTCCCGCTGGCGACCGGCGGCAAGGGCAAGATCAACTCGGCCATGGTGTTCGGCGGCCCGCGGGCGCAGGTGAGCACCGTGAGGTCCGTGACCGGCCTCCCCGTCGAGGGATACGTCGTCATCGGCTTCAGCGGGTTCAAGAAGATCGTCGACGACGAGGGCGGCATCCCGATCGTCATCCCCAAGACCGTCGTGGCCTCGCACGCCAAGAACCTCGTCATCAAGGCCGGGGCCCAGACCCTGTCCGGCGCCGAGGCCCTCGCCTACGCCCGCGAGCGGAAGACGTTGCCGGACGGGGACTTCGGCAGGTCGCGCCACCAGGGAGAGGTCATCCTCGCCGCCGCGATCAAGGCCAAGCTCGCCGGGCCGATCGCCATCCCGTCGGCGCTGACGAGCTTCAGCACGGTCGGTCGGAGCAACCTCTCGGCCGAGCAGATCCTCACCTTCACCGCCGGTCTCCATCAGCTGAGCCCGCTCCAGGTCGGCCGGGGCGTCGCCCAGGGCGCCTTCGGGTGGGCCGGCCAGCAGTCGATCGTCGTTCTCGGCAGGCAGGCCCGCACCCTCTTCGCCGAGTTCCGCGACGGGAACCTCTCGTGAGCGGCGGCACGCCCGTCCTCCGGCGGGCCCGAACGTCCGACGTCCGCGCCATCCGGGCCCTCGTCGCGCCTCTGGCCGAGCGTCGGGTGCTCGTCAGCAAGGAGGCGGTCACCTACTTCGAGAGCCTCCAGGAGTTCCGCGTCGCCGACCTCGACGGCCGCGTCGTCGGCTGCGGCGCGCTTCACGTGATGTGGGAGGACCTCGCCGAGATCCGCACTCTCGCGGTGGCTCCCGATCAGCTCGGCACCGGTCTGGGTGGGCGCCTGCTCGAGGCGCTCGTCGAGGACGCGCGCGAGATCGGGGTCGAGCGACTCTTCTGCCTGACCTTCGAGACCGACTTCTTCGTCCGGCACGGCTTCGACGTCATCGAGGGCCAGGCCGTCCCGATGGACGTCTACGCCGAGCTGCTGCGCTCCTACGACGAGGGCGTCGCCGAATTCCTCGACCTCGAGCGCGTCAAGCCCAACACCCTCGGCAACACCCGGATGCTCCGCACCCTCTGACCCCGCCCGCCGCTCCAGCACCCCTGCCGGGCGACGACCTCACTCGAGGGGCCACCCGGTCCCACCCGTCACACGACTGAAGTGGCACCTGAGGTCACGGGGCCACTCGACGGGTGGGACGGCATACGCCCTGGGCCGGGAGTGGCCACGGGGCACTCGACGGAGGGGGTGGGGTGTCAGGCTCGGCCCGAGGCGGCGTAGATGCGGCGCACCACGTCCTCGATGTCGGGCTCCTCGATCGTCAGGTCGCGCACCTCGTGCCGGGAGGAGACGTGGGCGAGCACGGCCGCGACCGTCGTGGCCTCGGCGTCGAACGAGAGCCGCTGCCGCAGGCCGTCCGACTCGCTCTCGACGAGGGTCGCTCCCGGCACGTCGTGCAGGTCCGGCGTGGGCTGGGCGAGGTCGATGACGAGGATGCGCTGCGCGCCGACGGTGCCCGCGAGCCCGGTCAGGGTGCCGTCGAAGGCGAGCCGGCCGCGGTCGACGACGAGGACCCGGTCGCAGAGCCGTTCGATGTCGCCCATGTCATGGGTGGTGAGCAGCAGGGTCGTGCCCTGCTCACGGCGCTCGGCGACGAGGAACTCGCGCAACCGCTGCTTCGAGAGCACGTCGAGGCCGATCGTCGGCTCGTCGAGGATGAGCAGCTCCGGCGAGTGGAGCAGGGCGGCGGCGATCTCGGCACGCATCCGCTGGCCGAGCGACAGCGAGCGCACCGCCGTGCCCAGCTGCGGTCCCATCTCGAGCTGCTCGACGAGCAGGTCGGTGCGCGCCCGGGACGCCGCCTCGTCCATCCGGTGGATCGCCCCGAGGATCGCGAAGGAGTCGCGCAACGGCAGGTCCCACCACAGCTGCGAGCGCTGGCCGAAGACGACTCCGACCCGGCGCGCGACCTCGACCCGCTGTCGCATCGGGTCGAGCCCGCACGTGCGCACGTGACCGGAGGTCGGCTTGAGGATGCCGGTCAGCATCTTGATCGTCGTCGACTTCCCGGCACCGTTGGCTCCGATGTAGCCGACCGCCTCGCCGGGCGCGACCGAGAAGGTCATCCGGTCGACGGCGCGCGTCTTCTTGAAGTCGCGCACGAGGTCGCGCGTCTCGATGATGCTCATCCGCCTGCTCCTTGGTAGTGACGAGTGCCGAGGCGCCAGCACGTGGCGGCGATGCCCCAGGCCAGCAGCCCGGCGACGGGGGTGAGCCACGCGAGCCAGGTCGGCGCGAGCGGGTCGTCGAGGCCGAGGATCGCGACGGCCGGGATGTAGGCGACGAAGGCTGTCGGCACGACGAACGTCCAGAAGATCCGCAGCGGGTCGGGGAAGACCTGCTGGCTCTGCTGGGCGGCATACGACCCGCCGTAGGTGAAGGCGTTGGTGAACTCGGCACCGTCGACGAGGAAGAACTGGAGGCCGCCAGCGGCCGTGAAGAGGGCCGAGAAGATCGCGGTGCCGCTGACGACGGTGAGCACGATGAGCGCCACGGTGGCCGGCGACCAGGCGATGTCGGCGGTCGTCAGGGCGACGCCGAGGGCGACGAGGGCGACGGACAGCCGGCCGACCCTCCGGAGCGACAGGTCGCTCGTCATGAGCTGGGCCAGCAGCGGCAGCGGACGCACGTAGAAGGCATCGACCTGGCCGGCCCGGATGTAGCGCGGCAGCTGGTCGAGGTGACCGACGAACATGTCGGCGAGCGAGAAGGACAGGTTGGACAGGGCGAACACGAGCAGGGCCGCCGTGAAGTCGAGGCCGCCGAGCACGTCGACGTTGTGGAAGATCACCCACACCTCAGCGAACTCGGCGAGGCCCACACCGACGGTGCCGAGGATGTCGGTGACGAACGAGGCGCGGTACTGCATCTGCGCCCGGGCACGGGACGCGAGCAGCACCCGGTAGGGGCGCAGCCGTTGGGAGAGCGTCCGGTCAGCCACCCTGCACCTCCAGCCGTCGACGGCCCGCGCGCAGCACGACCTGACCGAGGGCGAGCAGCGCGACGGCCCAGAAGACCTGCACCCCGACCGCCGACGCGATGTCGGGCCCGACGACGCGTCCGGCGAGGATGTCGATGGGGTTCTGCAGCATCGACGGGAAGGGCGACCAGTTGGCGATGGTGCGCAGCCAGTCCGGGAACCACGGCACGGGCAGGTAGAGACCGCAGAGCAGGCCACCGGTGATCATCCACAGCAGCGTGATGCCACGGATCTCGACGAGCCAGAACGCGAGCAGGTTGATGACGAAGTTGCCCGAGAAGGCCACGACCACGGCGAGCAGGATGGACACGGCGCCCGCGACCCAGCTGACGGCGGAGGGTGGCCACGCCATGTCGAAGAGGACGGCACCGAGCAGCAGCGCGGGCGCTCCGCGGCCGATGAGGTTGATGCCCGCACGTCCGAGATCGCCTGCGAGATAAGCGATCTGCGGGTCGACCGGCCTCAGGAAGTCGACGGCGATGTCACCGGTGCGGACCCGGTCCTTGACCTCGGCGAAGCCCCAGAGGTTGACCGTGCCGAGCAGCGCCTGACCCCACCAGACGAACGCGATCGTCGTCGGGGCGTCGTAGCCGCCGATGGCCGTCCCGGCCGACGCGAGCGCGGCGAGCAGGATCGAGGCGCGGATGAAGCCGAAGACCGAGTTCGTCGTCATCCCGGCCAGCAGCGCCAGCCGGTACGTCGAGTGCCTCCTGAAGCCGGCTCGGACGAGCAGCCAGAAGGTCTTCACGACGCACGGACGGGGGCAGGCACAAGGGGCCACGCTACCGACGAGGCGGCCCGGGATCAACGGGAGGCGCCGGTGACATGCCGGCCTCTCGTAGTCTGTCGCCCGTGGCCACCCTTCCCCGCGACCTCTCCCCGGAGGCCCTCGAGTTCATGTCGGTGCGTCACCTCGCGACGCTGACGACCCTGCGGCCGGACGGCTCGCCCCACGTCGTGCCGGTCGGCTTCACGTGGGACCCCGAGACGTCGGTCGCCCGCGTCATCACGAGCCGCGGCAGCCGCAAGGCCCGCAACGCGCTCGCCGGGTGTGCCGCCGTGCTGTGCCAGGTGGACGGGCGCCACTGGCTCTCGCTCCAGGGCACCGCCCGCATCCTCGACGACCCGGCCTCGGTCACCGACGCCGAGCAGCGGTATGCCGCCCGCTACCGCGAGCCTCGCCCCAACCCCGAGCGCGTGGTGATCGCGATCGACGCGCGCTCCGTCCTCGGCAACGTCTGACCCCGTCGCCCGCCCCACTCGAGTGAGTGCCCCGTCCCACTCGAGTGAGCGCCCCGTCCCACTCGAGTGGCCGCCATGTCCCACGCGTCACACCCGTTCTGTGTGTTCTGTCGTGTGTGCACGTGGACACTTCTGTCTCGGGTTCGTCCGGACACTGTGACTGGCCTCGGCGGATGCTTCCGCCATGGCGGACAAGGTGGTCGGGATGGACGTTCGGGCGCTGGTCGTCGTGTTCGAGCAGGACCCTGCGCGTGGCGCGGTG